>JBBDRR010000163.1:0-16317 GCA_040905395.1 Gemmatimonadota bacterium | reverse complement strand
ACAGACTTCACCCTACCCGCAGCCTTCCCTCCCCGCCCCCGTAGCGCCGCACCTCGTCGTCCACCCGCTCCGTCGCCACATCCAGCAGCTCGGCCAGCCGCTCGCGCGTCGAATGCCCCGCCACGTGCGCCTTGACCGCCAGACGCCGGAAGCGGCTCGCCGTGCGGATCCACTCGCCCCCCACGCGGAGGATCTCGTCCTGGAGCGCGGAGTCACCGTACGCCGCTCGAGCCGCCTCACGCGTCACGTGGCCCAGAACCGAAAGCCGCACGAAAACGGCCTGGACGCTCACGCCGAAGTAGCGCGCGACGCCGACGAGGTCGAGCGTGTTTACCTGGCCATCCGGATCCCGGAGTCGGCGTACGGCGTGGAGGAAGGGCTCGGCGGGCATCAGGAGGCTTCCGGCGAAGTGGTCGGCTAGATCGTCCGCCGGGTCCCGGGGCTCGTCCGGCTGCCGCGCCTCGTGGATGTGTACGGGTCGAGGCCCGGCTGAGCCGCGGACCCGGTCCGACGTGAGCAGGTGGAAGTACTCGTGCGCGAGCGTGAATACCTGTCGGCCGGGTGAGTGCCGCCGGTTCACCAGGATCGCCGGGCCGAATTCGGGACTCTGAATCGACGCCCCCGAGAGGTCGTCGCCCAGCTCGAGGCCGACGATCTTTATCCCCACGTCCTCCTCCAGGACGTTGAGGAAGTGGCGGCCCGGGGTCGCCCCGAGATCGAGGCGCCGCCGCTCCTCGTCGGCCAACGCATGGGCCTCCTCGGGTAACTCGAGAATGCCGGCAACGGGCCGCAGCTCGGGGAAGCGTGCTTCGCCGAGACGCTCCTCAAGCTCGCGGTACGTCTGGCAACGCTCGAGGAAGCGCCGCAGGCCGGCAGCGTCCCCCGCGCTTACTGCCGAGCGCAGCATGAGCGACTCCACTGCCGCGCCCGAGGGCGCCAGGAGCCGCGCCAAGGGCTCTGCATAGAGCCCGGCCATCGCCGCGGCCTCAACGGCCGATACCTCCCGCTTTCCCGTCTCCATTTCCGACACGGCAGAACGAGCCACGCCGAGTCGATCGGCGACCTGCTGCTGGGTAATCATCGAGCGTTCTCGGGCATTGCGAAGTCGATGGGCGAGCGTCGTCCGAAGGTCCAAGGAGTGTCAGTTGGCGAGTGATGACCAGGAAATTAGTCGGAATTTCCAACGGAACACGGGTTAGGAATGCACCCGCGGACAGATGGGCGCAAGCCCTTTGGGTTGTGTTCGGATTGCGGGCGGGCTCAGCACGCGCCCTGGATGAGCCGCGCTTCAAGAGCCGACACTGCTCCGCCCATGCTTCCTGAGAAGTGTCGTGCGGTCTAGGCTCATTCCTCGAAACTGTCGCCGACCCTTCGCAATTCAGCGATTCGTTCGGGCAGGTGTTCCCTACCTGCGACAACCGCGAATTCACGCGCCCACCGCAGCAAGTATTCCCAGTCGAGGGCCGATCCTTTGCGACTCACCACGCCCGTGACATCCTCGATGTCGCGCGGGCGGCCAGCGAGGAGCTTGTGTAAAATGAGGTCTTCGGCACTGGCGAAGGGAACGGGGATACCGGCGAGGTCGACGGGTTCCGCTCGCCGGATCGCCTGTACCTCGTATGGCGTGCTCGAAAAGATGAAGTCCACGCGTATCCGGACTCCGGCTCGGCGGCCGGCAGGACGAACGTCTGCCGGACAAAGCTGACAACCTCTTGCGGCAGCGGGCGGAGTCGGAGCGAGACACAGGCTTCGAGTACGTCTGCCAAGCGATCTGGTGAAACGCCGAGTGTGATGTCCACATCTTGCGTCAGGCGTGGTTCCCCGTGCAGGAGCACGGCCTGACCGCCGATGAGCATGAAAGGGAGTTGTCGGCCGAGGAGTTTTTCCGAGATCCGGCCGATGAGGTGGATGAAGTCAGGCGGTTGGCGGGAGACCATTCAAAGCCCGGGCGATGTTCAGGTCGGGACCGATGTCGTCTTTCCAGTCCCCGGGGAAGTCAGGGTTGAGGGCACATGCTTCCCGCCAGAGAGCTTCGAAGATCGCCAGCGCCTCGCGGTACGAGAGGTCCCCGAGCGTCTCGCGGGCGTATTGCCGATCGAGTTGGTCCAGCAAAGGTGAAGACCGGATCACGGGTAATTGCGCTTGCGTTCGAGTCTGAAAGGACGGCGTTCCGCAGCCGGCCATAATATCGCAGTAATTTCCTCACGGGCCATAGCGTCGGGCGCGATTTCCGCTATCGAATTGCGCCGTGCCACGCCCGGTGCTTCGCTCAGAACCTCGCGTGGAGAAGGTCGAACCGGACGCCGGGAACCCGCTCGGCCGACGGGCCGGCGCGCAGGAAGGTGGGCGTCGGGGCGGGCGTGCCGAGGCCGAAGCGACCATCGACGAACACGACGAGCGCGTGGGCGGCGGGTTCTTCACGGCCGGCGCGGCGCCCCTCCCGATCGTAGTCGCGAGTCAGGCTGGCGCCGAGGAGGAGTCCGGCGGCGCTCGTGGCAAGCGGGATGCCGAAGACGACCGCCGCGTCGTCCGGCTGTACGATCAAATCGACTCCGAATCCACCCAGCAGCCCCACGACTCCGGCGATGTTGATGAGACGGGCGCGCGCCTGGCTGATGTCGTAGCTCGGCGCGACCAGGGCCGTGCTCAGCAGGCCGACGTTGCCGCCGACCAGGCTCCAGAGGAGCGTCCCATCCTCCTTCTCGTCCTGATTCGCGATGGTGCTGAGCGCGAACCCCGCCCACGATCCCCAGAGGGAACCGAAGCTCAGAAGGGTGGCGGTGCCCGGGGAGATCGAAGTGCGGCTGGCGACGACCGACCCGGCCGCGACGCCGAGCAGCCCGCCCGCCAGGAGGCTCGTGAATACCTTCTGCGTGTCGTGCTCTTCGTACTCGCCGGTGATCGTGTCGAACCGCAGACACTCGCCCGTCTGCGCGTTGAACTCGACGCACGTTTCGTAGGAGAACCGCGTCTTGGTGGACGTGAGGTCGAGCACCTCGCCCCAGCCGTAGCCCTGCCAGGTCCCCCAGGTACCGCCCCAGGTGATCGCCCGGGCCTGGCCGATGGTGATCGGCCAGTCGCTCAGCAACGCTCGCGAGGCCAGGAACCCGCCGGGTCCGCCGAGGATGAGGCCGAAGCCGAAGGGCTCCGGGTCGTTTGCACCCAGAGCGCCGGGGACTGCGATACCGAGCCAGAGGCCGTAGCCGGTGCCCCAGACGTACAGCTCGGTCGCGCCACTCCGCTCGGTCGGCTCAACGCGCCCGGCGAGCTGGAGGCGGGCGGCTTCGGCTTCCGCGGAGGCGGGGTAGCGCTCGAGGATGTGTCGGAGCAGCGCCTCGGCGACCTCGGCCCTGCCCTGCGCCTGCAGGTCGCGGGCGACTGCCGAGAGTACGGCGGCCGTGTCCACCGCGATTCCCTGCTGCGCCGCCGCGGGCGCGGGTTCGAGCAGAGGGGTGCCGAAGCCGAGGAGAGCGGCGAGCAGGAGGAGACGGAGCTTCATGGTGGGACCCGTGAGCTTATTATGGTTTGCCTGGACGATCCGGCGAAGAGTTTCGCCACAACGCCGCTGATCCTACTCCGGCCCGGGATTCGCCTCCGCCGCGAGCACCTCGCGGGCCCGTTCGGCGTCCTCCGGATGCACGAGGACGCGCACGGAGTTGCTGAAGGACAGGGCGACCTCCATCCCCCCCGCGTCGTCCGCGAATATCGCCGAGTCGATACCCGCCGCATCCAGATATGCCTTCGCAAACTCCGCCTCGTGCCGATAGTAGAAGCGGGCGACGGTCACTGGCTCCTGCTCCATCTTCGCCTCATTGGTTGAAAGCCGCAGGCTGTGGCGTCCCCGCCGGTCATCCCGGCGAAAGAGCCGGGACCCAGGCGGACCTGAGAATCCACTGGATCCCGGCCTCCGCCGGGATGACGGGCGTGTCGGCCTCCGCCGGGATGACGGACGTGTCGGCTTCCGCCGGGATGACGAAGGGGCGTCGCAGCCGGGATGACGGGCGTGTCGGCCTCCGCCGGGATGCCTGACGCGTCCCCGTCTGGCCTACGGCTCGAGCGCTTCGTAGACCATCCTGCGGAAGGTCGAGCTCGCACCGCCGTCGCGCCCGCTGGGAAGCTGTTGCGTGTAGATCATCCCGATCAGCTCGTTCTCGGGATCGATCCAGAAGTTGGTGTTCGCGAGGCCCGCCCACCAGTAGGTGCCTGTCGGCGAGAGGGTGTTCCCGTCCGGCGGGTCGACCTGGACGGCGACGGCGAGGCCGAAGCCGTGGTTCCGGCCCGCCAGCGTGGTGGCGCGGATCGACTCGGGCAGGTGGTTGCGGCTCATCAGCGCCACCGACTCGGGCGTGAGGATTCTCACTCCGTCCAGCTCGCCGCCGTTCAGCAGCATCTGCGCGAAGCGGATGTAGTCGCCGGGGGTCGAGATCAGGCCGCCGCCGCCCGAGAGGAAGCGGGCGCTGCGCTCGAACGAGGGGCCGACCTCGCGTGCCGGCACCACCCGCCCGTCCGGCCCGGGGTTGTGGATCGGCATCAACCGGTCCTCGTCACCTTCGCGGATGAAGAAGCTCGTGTTGCGCATCCCCAGCGGGTCGAAGAGCTCGCGGCGGAGGTACTCGTCGAACGACATCCCGGAAGCCGCCTCGACCACGCGCCCGGCCACGTCGAGGCCCACGCTGTAGACCCAGCGGTCGCCCGGCGAGTAGAGGAGCGGTAGTCGGGCGACGCTGTCGGCGAACTGCTGGAGCGTCATGGAAGGGTCCAGCATTCCCGCGCGGGTGTAGATCGAATCGACCGCGGTGTTTCCGAAGACTCCATAGGAGAGGCCGGCGGTGTGGCTCAACAGGTCGCCCACCGTCGGCGCACGCGCCGGGGCGCGAAGCTGTGGGTTCGTCGAGGGGCCGCCCGCGAACACCTTCACGTCGGCGAAGGCTGGGATGTAGTTCGAGACGGGATCGTCGATGTCGAGGCGGCCCTGCTCCTGGAGCTTCAGGATGGCCGCCGCGGTCACCGGCTTCGTCATCGAGTAGATGCGGAAGAGGTGGTCGGGCGAGAGCGCCTCGGGGCGCTCGGAATCGAAGCGCCCTATCGCCTCCTCGTAGACGACGTTGCCGTTGCGGGCGATCACGGCGACGACGCCGGCGACGCGGCCGGAGTCGACGAGAGCCTGCATCGCCGGACGGATGCGGGCGAGCTCCTCGGAGCTGAAGCCGGCCTGCTCCGGGGCAGCGGTGGGGAGCGAGCGCGGCTGGGTGGCGCAGGCGGAGAGAGCGGTGGTCAGAAACGCCGCCAGAAGGAACGGAGGAGCGAATTGCCGGCGGGTCGGACGGATCATAATGCGCTCCTGTAGGGAGTGTGGGCGGGGTCGACCACCGACGGGCGTGCGGCGGCGAACGGTTGACCTTCTGAGCAGCTAACTCGGACCTTGGACGGCACTACCGACCGAGGACGTAGCCGAGTAGCCCACCCACGGCCGAACCGGCGCCGACGTAGAGGGGAATGGCGAGTTCGCACATGGAGTCGTTTCTCCGCCAGCAACCGTCGGAGACGACGAGGAAGGTTCCCAGACCCACCGCTGCACCAAGAGCGGCGCCAATGATCGGTGGCCGCCGGTCGGCTGGCCTGTTCGGGTCGTCCAATGCGGCTCGGAGTCGGGAATTCGTCGCGACACCGCCAGGCGAGCCAGAATACGAGAAATGACGAAATGGTCGATTCGCCTCCAGGTCGGCTCGAGCGACCATTGTCATAGCCTCGACCGACGGCGGTTCTCGAGGCGAAGACTGACCAACCAAGGGGGAGGCCGCCAGGACGGCCAGCAGCGCGACGACTCGTGGATCGAACCTCACGGTATGCCTCCGGTGGAGAGAATCGCTCGCTCCTACGGCCGGACTCTCACGTACTTCTGGAGCCGCCGCGGCACCGGCTCTCCTCCGTAGAGGTTCCCCTGCGGATCCACCGTCACGAATTCGGCGCCCGTGCCGAGCGTCACATCCGGATCGCCCCACATGTAGGGTATGAACTCGCGCACCCAACCGGTCTCGGACTCGCCGATCCGGATCCCCATATCCCACCCCGGATTCTTTAAGTTGTCCGATTCCGAATCGGCCACGTAGATGTTGCCGTGGTCGTCGAAGTCGATGCCGCTCGGCTTCCCGAACTGCGTCCAGATGGCGATGAACTCGCCGTCCTGGTCGAAGATCTGGATCCGGTTGGCGCCCCGATCGCCGACGAACAACCTGCCCTGATCGTCCATCCCGATGGTATGCAGGCTCTGGAATTCACCCGGCGCCCACCCCGTGTGGCCCCACGACCCGATCAGCGTCCCGTCGGCGGAAAACTTCAGGATCCGGTTGTTGTCGTTGGCGTTGTGGCCGTCGGTCACGAAGATATCGCCGTTCTCGGCGACGACGACGTCGCTGGGGGAGCTCATCTGGTTCGGCCCGTCGCCGGCGGTGCCGGGCGTGCCGAGGACCAGGAGCACCTCGCCCGTGGGGCTGAACTTCACCACCTGGTGCCCGCGTTCGTCATCGTCGGGAACCCGGCCGGGGCTGACGGCGTCGGTGACATACACATTGCCATCGTCGTCGAGTGCGATGCCGTGGGGCCAGATGAACATCCCACCGCCGAAGCTCTCCACGACCCGCCCGTCCATGTCGAACTTGATGATCGGGTCGAGATCGGAGTCGAGGCACTCGTAGCCGAACTGATCGAATTCGGCTTCGCAGCGAATGACGGCCCAGACGTGCTGCCCGTCCGGGTCGACCTTCACGTCGCCGACCGCGCCGATCTCGCGGCCGTCCGGGAAGGAGGCCCAGTCGTCGACGAGGCGGTAGCCTGTAGGGCCGCTCTGCGCCGCGGCGTCCGGCGCGACGGCGAGAAGGACGAGCGTCGCGAGGACCGGCGCGCAGACGGGTGCGAGGCGGGCGAACAGCAGTGATCGGACAGGGGCTTCCTTCGACATCGATTCTCCCGGGATTCGGGTGGTCTGCATCAGTATGCGGGAATGCGGCGGGTAAAGCGGAAGCGGATCCCTCACTCGGCCGGCTGGAAGATCACCTCGCCGAGCGCAATCGGATCGGCGGGCAGCTCGCTATCGCCCTCCGGGTAGCCGTTCTGGCGGAGGACGAAGGTGATGATGTCAGTATACTCCTGCGGCGAGAGACTCCCCGGATCGTTCTGCGGCATCATCGTCGAGATCACTTGGTAGAGCTCGCCGACCGACCGACCATCCCAGATGCGCTGGAACACGGGCCCCGAGAACTCGGCCGGCGAGTGGCAGGACGCACACGTCTGCTGGAACTCCTGGCTACCGCGCGTCGCCTGGGGCGCGGTGTAGACTCCCGCCAGCACCGTTCGGCTCGCGGAGGCGGTCGCTTCCCCTTCGTCGGCATCCGGAACCGCCCCGCCCGTCGATGCTGCGGGGGCACACGCCGCGACCGCCACGATGGCTGCCAGCGCCGTGGTCATCACCGATCCACGAAGCACGCGCCTGCTGCTACTCGTTCCGAACTCCTTCATCACACCCTGTGGTTCGCGTTCTACGCTGAGTCATCTGACGAAAATGGACCTGTCCGGACGGAGCCGGCCGGCCTCGCCGCATGCGCGGCAGGGCACGGTCGGAATACGTCCTCCGTCGAATCGCCGGCTTCAGGGAAGAGTCAGCGCGACGAGTGAGCCCGGGAAGTCCGCGTGCACGCTGCCGACCTGCACGACGATGTACTGCTTCCCCTCGTGCATGTACGTCATCATCCCGTACTGCGGCGGCGCCGGCAGTTCGACGCTGCCCAGGATCTCACCGGTGACCTTGTCGCGGGCGTTGAGCGTCGGCGGACCGTCGTGGCGGATCTGCTGCGTCCCCTCGCTGTACGCCTGCGCCTGGAGGAGCAGGTCTCCCGCGACTATCTGGATCGAGAAGCCGTTCCCGCCCGTCTCCAGGTCGCGTCCGGCGAGGGCCGGATGGTTCCTGAGCGCTTCAGGCGTCTCTCCGACGGGCACGCTCCAGAGCTTACGACCGGTGTTCAGGTCGATGCTGGACAGGTGGTTGTTGATCGGCTTGTAGACCGTCAGCCCGTCGATCGTCGGCAGGCGCGGGGCGCCCGCCACCGGGGCCCACTCCACCACCGTAGTGCCGGTCGTCGGGGTCTCGTTGGGGGTCGCGCCGGCCTCGGTGACCGCCGCGTAGCTCGGGTTGTCCTCGTCCACTCCGTTCGTCGGCCCGAGGTACCCCGTCGCGCTGCAGTTCCGCCGGTGCGACGCGTACAGCATTCCCGTCGAGGGATCGCCGGTCGGCGGATGGGAGACGCCGTTCCCCGCACCCAGGCACCCGACCTGGTTGATGAAGTCGGTGTGCGTGTGATCATAGGGGAGGGGCGGCACGTAGAGCCCGCCGAGCCGGAACTGGCTGAGGATCTCGAGCGCCTGCTCCTTCAACTCGGGGGTGTAGTCGATCACGAACTCCTCGGTGATGCCGCTCAGGATGATCGGATCGAACGGTTCCGGCAGCGTCGGATACGGCTGCGTCGGCGAGGTGTAGTTGCCGGGAACCTCGGTCTGGATTACCGGTCGCTCCACGATGGGCCAGATCGGGTCGCCCGTCTCACGGTCGAAGGCGAAGACGAGGCCCTGCTTCGTATTCTGGATCAGGGCAGGCACCCGCTGGCCGTCGACCGTCAGGTCCATCAACATCGGCGGAACGGGAATATCGTAATTCCACTGGTCGCTGTGGTGGATCTGGAAGTGCCACCGCCGCTCCCCCGTCGCCACGTCGAGCGCGAGGACGCTGCCGCCGAAGAGGTTCTCGCCCGGCCGATGCCCCACGTACGACTGGATCGTCGACGCGTTCGTCACGAGGTAGACCATCCCCAGCTCCGGGTCGGCGGAGGACCCGGCCCACTGGCCCATGTTGCCCGACCAGTACCAGGCGTCGTTCTCCCACGTCTCGTGTCCGAACTCGCCCGGCCGGGGAATGACGTGGAACTTCCACAGGTGCTCGCCCGTTTCGGCGTCGAAGCCCATGATGTCCCCCGGGACGTTCTCGACGCGCGTCTGGCCGTAGCCTGGCTGATGCGCGGTGAGCACGACGATCACTCCGTTCACCACGATGGGCGGCGACGAGCTGGTGATCATCCCGAGCTCGCGCGGGATTCCGTAATCCGGATCGTACGTCCCGCCCGCGGCGAGATGGTCCTGCCACGGACCCCAGTCCGCGAGCAGGTCCGGAAGGAGGTCGATGACGCCGCTGCGCTCGAAGCCCGGGAGCGCCACCGGCTCGCCCCAGTCCTCGAGCGGGCGCCCCGTCTCGGCGTCCAGAGCCCAGAGGAGAAGCCGGGCGACGTGAAGTAGATCACTCCGCGACCGTTCCTCTCCCCGTACGCGACGCCCTTCCCGTACGCCTGTCTCGGCGAGCGGAGGAAGCGGATCGTCTCCGGTTCACGGAAGCTCCAGAGCGTCTCGCCCGTCGCCGGGTCGATCGAGACGACCTGCCGGCGCGTGCCCCCGGCGACCGTGTACAGCTTGCCGTCGACGTACAGCGGTGTCGCGCGGATGAAGTAATAGGGCTTGCTGCTGAAGTTGTCGCTCCGCCACGTCCAGGCGATCTCCAGGTCCTCGAAGTTCCCGGCGTTGATCTGGTCCACGGGCGAGGAACGGGTCGAGCCGGCGTCGCCGCCGACGTAGCGCCACTGGCCGTTCTCCGTGCCCGGCAGGCGCTGAGCGTCTGCGCTTCCCGCTGCGGCCATGGAAACGAGCAGCGGAACGCCGAGGACAAACGGCCATTGCAGCCACCCGCGCGAGCAGATCCGTGCTGTCGATCTTTTCATTTCTCGATTCCGAAGAAGTTGGAAGAGCGGACAGTACCTTCATCAAGCGCCCAACGAGCGGCGGCTAAACCTCGGGACGCTCGTCGGCGGCGCACATCGTAGCCTGTTGAGAGATGTCGAGGTTCGGATTCGACTCGAATTCCGAATCCGGCATGACGGGCTGGGCTGAAGCTCCGGAATCCCGGCGTAATCCGACAGGCGCTCTCGCTTCGGCATCTCCCCGTTGCCTTCCCCTCATCTCGGCGCGCTGTGAGCGCCCCGCAGGCCTTCGAGGATATAACCGGTGGAGCATACCGAACACCCATCCGTGGGTACCTGCGCAGACCGTCCGGAGCTCGCTGGTATCGAAGCATGCGCGATCCCGTTGTCCAGCCACGTCTGCGCCTGACCGCCGGATCCGGATCAGGATCACCGGCGTGCCCGAGTCGCCGAGCTGCGCATAATGTGAACGCATTCTGCGGGGCCTAAGCGCCGAGCTTCTCCTTCAGCCGATCGGTCTTGAGGTGCTTCGCCACGTCGAACGGATCACACTTCTCGCCCGACGACTCGAACTCGATCGGCCCCACCCTTTCCGCGACTGCCAGTGCCGCTTCGTTCAGACGCCGGTCGCGTTTCCCGATTCCCATCAGGGCCGTTCCCATCGCCAACCGGACGCCCGATTTCTCCTGGTCGATCGTGTCGTCGATGAGCTGCACGTGGTCGAGGAAGAATTCGGTCGGCGGCGCCTTCCTTCCGGCGAACTTCGAGATCTCGTAAAGAAGGCCGTACCCGCAGCTCCGGCGAATCGCGTTGCCGGTGCGGATCCATTCGTCCGCGAGCTCCACCACGAAATCCGTCTTGGCAAGGGTCGCGTCGCACGAGGAGAAGACGTGCGCCAGCCCCGCCGTCAGCTCCTCGACCTGTGCCTCCACCTGATCACGGGTTATCGCCTTCGGGTCGTCGATCAGCAGCGATACGACGTGGGCGTCGTAAACATTGGTCCGCCACAGATCGCGCGCCAGCGCCCGGTCGCGCCCGATCCGCTTCGCGAGCTTCCGCAGCCGGGTCAGCCCGATGCCGAAGCTCTCCAGCCCGCCGGTCTTCGTCCCGAGCGCTTTCCAGTGCCGAATCCCTCGATCATCCTTCTCGGATTCGAGGATGCTCAGGACGTCCGTAGTCTGCATCGCTCTCGATGGTCGGGGTTGTTGTCGCCGGCCCCCAAAGCCGTTCCGTTAGTGTCACCTGACTGAAGAACCGCTTCGAGAAGTCACCCAGGATGTCCTCTTCGACATCTATCGCCGCTATCACCGTGGGCCGGCAGCCCGGTTTATCTCACGGCGTCGTTCCTCCCCACGTTGATCAGCATGTACGTCATCTTCCGGCCCTCCTCGAGCACGACCTGATGCCAGGACTTGGCGGGCACGTTGACGACGTCCCCGACGGTTACCTCGAACGCGGTCGCCCCCTCGAGCCAGGGGCGCTGCTCCTCCGGCTGACGCCCGTCCACCCACCCCTCTCGATTGCCGCCGACGAGCAGTGTTCCGGATCCGTCCAGGATCACGTACAGGTCCCACTTGGTCTCGTGGATCTCCGGTTGAGTATACCCCTCCCTGTGAACGATCGAGATGTCGTGATGCCGGTACGGGGCCTGGGGAAGCACGGACTCGAAGACGAAGCGGGTGCCCCAGGTCCGATACCCGTTCTCGATCTCTTCTTCCAGCGCCTGCCTGATCTCGTCGAACGACTCCGCATCCCAGTGGATGAACTCCTCCGGCATCGGCGCGTTCGTGACGCTGCCGAAAGGGTCCTGCGCGGGCGCACTCCCGAAAGACGAAAGCAGCGCGAGAAGAGCGAGAACGAGTGGCGAGACCGGGTTCGCCGTGGCCAGGGGAGCACGCGGATGCTTCATACTGACACTCCTTCGAGGGCGAGTTGAGAACGACCGACGAGGCTAATGTTGAGCTGCAGGACAGCGCCGCCCCAGGAGCGCGCACACTTCCACCACTTTCTAGAGCGGTGAACGATACTCACAGAAGTCGGAGTCAACAACGTCGATGAGAAACCGGACGGACGCCGACGCGCGCCTCGAGGCCTCGCGGCGGTTCGCCGATCGTCACGGTCGTCAACGAGGAAATGGCGCGACGTCTCTGGCCGGGGGAAAGCGCAGTTGGGGAGCATCATCATTCGCGTCGACGGTGATCCGCTGGGGTACGCGAACCCGGTGCAGCAGGCCATCTGGGAGCAGGAGCCCAATCAGACCATCACGAGCCTGACGACCCTCGAGTCGGTGCTCGGCACCGCGGTGGCTCGCCCGCGGCTCCTGGCCCGGCTCCTGGCCATGTTCGGCGCGATGGGCCTAGTCCTCGGGGCATTGGGTATCTTCGGCGTGTTGGCGTACGCGGTGAACCAGCGCCGGCAGGAGCTCGGCGTACGCATGGCACTCGGGGCGCAGCCACGAAAGGTGCTTGGGCAGATCAGCACCTGGTCCAATGGCGGCCCCTACGGGCGCTAAGGCAGCTCGTATCGTCGGCCGCCGCTCCCCTGCAAGCCGTTTGTCGGCTGCCTCCGCCGTCGACAGAACCGCCTGCAACTCCGGGAACCTCCGACTGAAGCGATCCACGCACGAATCCGTATGCAGCTCAACTCTCTACCCTGCTCATACGGCCACACCTCCCAGGCAATAACAATCCTTGTTCCCCATTCGAGGCGAAGGTATAATCGAGCGAAGTCATGCCGCTCGCTCCGACCCAAGTATTCGCCTCACTCCCCGTGGCGAGGACCATCTTGCCCATCCGCCGTCTCGACCGACTGCCACGGTTGCTCGCCGCATGCACGGCCGGGATCGCACCGGTCGCGTGCGGTGGACCTCTGCCGGTGGCGGGGGGCCTGGGCGGGCATGCGTACTACCAGACGGCATTCCCCGCCTACGACACGTCGGAGATCCTAGGGCGAACCTTCGAGTCGGTAAAGCGGATCCAGACCACGGCAATCTACGAAACCTACACCTTCGCGCCGAACGATGCGCCGACGGAGGGGGAGGTAGGAGAGCCGGATATCCTCCGCAGCGCTGTCGACACTACGTCCTTTCCGCATGAGCGGGCTGCGACGGCGGTGGTGCTATCCTCGAGCTCGGGCAACGTCGCCTTGCTGACCGCGAACCACGCGCTCGAGTTCCCGGATAGGATCATTCAATTCTTCGATGATGAGAATGGCCGGGCCGGTGCAGCCGCGCGGCCGCCCGGGTCGCGCCTGGTCGAGAGCATTTCGATCAAGACTCACCAGACGAATTGGCTGCTAGGGGCAACGCTCGAACCGTTCGAGGTGTTGGAACGCGATCCCATTCGGGACCTGGCGCTGATCGGGGTTCGGGAGCCGCTCGAACGCACCAGGGCCGGACCGATCCCGGGCATACCTCTCGAGGAGCGAGCGCGCAGGATCCAGGTATTGTCGCTCCCGGCGGGAGAATCACAACGGCTGTCGTGGGGCTCCTTCGTCTATGTCATCGGCTATCCGAAGGGCTACCCGATGGTCACACGGGGGATTGTCAGTACGCCCGATGAGCGGACTTCGGGCACCTTTCTCGTGGACGGCCTCTGGAACCGGGGGTCGAGTGGGGGGTTGATTCTGGCCGTACGGGGCGACGGACGAGGACTCGAGTGGGTTGGCATGGCTCGCGGTGCCGCCGCCACCACCGAGATCCGTCTGGTCCCCGAGGAGCGTACGGAATCGCCTGGCGGCGTCCGCCGGCCGTACGAGGGCCGCATCTTCCTCGAGGAGTATCGGGGGGTTGACTATGGCATCACCTTTTCCGTCCCGATGCACGAAATACGGCGATTCCTCAACGAGCGGCGACCCGCGCTCGCGCAACGGGGATTCGTGCTGCCGCGCCTCTGATCACCGTCCGCCGCCCGCACGGTCGAATGCCAGGCGCGTGACCCGGCCCTCTATATGCCGGCGACTCACCCGGCCAATCGATGGATTGGTTATGGTGTCCGGTGAACGCAACCGGCTCTCCATTCACTGCCAGGAGGAACCGGCCATCGGGGATCCTCGCCATCAGATGGGCGGTGATCGAACCGCCCATCGAGAAGCCGTGGATGTGCGCCCGCTCGAAGCCGACGTGTCCTCCGCGAGCGCCTGCGCGATTCCGTTGTCACGCCAGGTCTGCGCCTGACCGCCGGATCCGTGGATCAGGATCACCGGCGTGCCCGAGTCGCCGAGCTTGGCCTGCAGCCGATCTGTCCTCAGGTGTTTCGCCACGTCGAACGGCTCGCACTTCTCGCCCGATTTCCCGAACTCGATGGGCCCCACCCGCCGAGCGACGGCCAGCGTCGCATCGTTCAGACGCCTTTCGCGCTTCCCGATTCCCATCAGGGCCGTCCCCATCGCCAGCCGACCCCGGGAGTTTCGCCGTCGATGGTCTCGTCGATGAGCCGCATGTGCCCGAGGAAGAACCCCGTCGATGGCGCTTTCCTTCCAGAAATTTTCGAAATCTCGTAGGGGAGCCCGTTCCGCCTCCAGAAGCTCCAGGACATCCGTCGCCTGCATGATGAGTCGGGTTTCGAAGGGTGTCATTGCGCCGAGCCGCGGATCCAGCCTGCGCTTTGGCTGGTCCGTCCAGCATCAGGCGAACGCCGCTCCCCTGCAAGCGATTGATCGGTGCCAGCGAAACGAGCCTCTGGGCTCATACCCCGCCGGCGACGGGGCTGGCGGCTGCTACCTGAAACGATTACCGTTACATGTAACCGATACCGGAGGCGAGCTATGTCCGAAGCCAAGCGACCCAAGTCGTCCCGCGATAGGGTCCGGGCGCATCGCGAACGGCTGCGTCGACAGGGGTTGCGGCCCATTCAGATCTGGGTCCCCGATGTGCGTTCACCGGCGTTCAGGACCGAGGCACATCGACAGTCGAAGGTCGTTGCGGAAAGTGCGCAGGAGCAGGAGGACCAGGATTTCATCGATGCCATCTCAGACCGGGACGCCGGTTGAAGCGCGGGGAAATCTGGACCGTGGCCGGCGGTGCGGACCATGCCGGCAAGCCGCGACCTGCCGTCATCGTACAGGACGATGAGTTCGATGCCACGCGCTCGATCACGATGTGCGTCTTCACGACCAATCCGGCTGAGGCTCCGCTCTTCCGCATCCGGGTCGAGCCGAATGAGCGAAACGGCCTGCGGACAGCGAGTAGCCTGATGGTGGACAAGCTGACCACGGTGCCAAAAGAGAAGCTCGGTTCGCGAATCGGCCGCCTCGATGATGAAGACACGGTGCGTCTGAATCAGGCCCTGCTCGTGTTCCTCGGATTGGCTCGATCCACGCGCTCGACTGGATAATCTGACGCCCCTTTCTTCGGTCTCGCGGAGTGCGCCAACGGAACCGACTTCGCCGCCAAGCCGGGGTTGGCACCGAACGCTAGATTTCAGGGGCCGGCGGCTCCCCATCCTCTGAGGAATGCCTGGATGATTGGCCGCCGGTCCCCTGCAAATCATCATTGTTCGGCCCGGAATTTAGGATCGTGTCCGCCACCGCCGCGGATGTTGCCTCCAATGCGGGCAGCCAACGACGACGATCTCCTCCTCGGTGATTCTGTAGACGAGGCTGTACGGAAGCGCTTCAGCAGCGCTCGGCGCAATGGCGCCGGCACTGCGGGATATTGCAGAGGGTTCCGTTGAATGGCCTCCACTGCGGCGTGAAGTGCTCGAGTGAACTCCGCTGCGAGCCCGACAGAGCGCTCTTCGTACCCGTCAATGAAAGCGGTTCATATTCGCGAAGCTCTTCGGATCGTTGAGACGAGCCAGCTGCATTTTCTCGCAGAATGGAGGCGGCTTCATGGCTAAGCAAGCTCCCGTCGGCCATGCGGACTTCGACCGGCAGAACGAGCGAGCAATTCGCGCCGCTCGAGAGGCGGATCGGGTCGAACCCCGGGCCCGTGCCGCACGATACGAACGCGAACGGGCGCTCGTTGTCGTGGACCTGCGCCGTGGCTACGCATTCGGCTTCCCGCCGGAACGTATCCCCGGCCTCGAGGACGCGACCCCGACCCAACTCGAGCGAATGCGAATCTCCCCGAGCGGCGATGGTCTACATTGGGACGAGCTCGATGCGCATGCCTCTCTGACGGGTCTGATGGCCGAGGCGCTCAACCTTCGGGAGTGGGCTCCTCGAATCCTGGGACAGGTGAGAAGCGAGGCAAAGTCCCGGGCGGCGCGCGCAAATGGGCTCAAGGGTGGCCGGCCGCGCCAGTCCGCGAGGCCTGCGACTCGGAAGAAGAAGTGATCCTGCGCCGGTACAGCCCAGTGTTCGGCCCGCTCATTGCCCTCCTTGCGGCGATAACCGATGGAAGCCGCCCAGGTGGGGGTCGATCGGTGGACCCAGCACCTTGAGCGCTTCGCGCAATAGAGCGTCGACCTCGCCGAAGACATGGAAGGCCTTGATGTCGCCGCTTTTCAGGAAACGGGGCATGAATTCGGTGGCCGCGGGACCGGTGATATGGTTGAGCACGCTGACGCTGTCGACGTACCAT
>JBBDRR010000162.1:8083-27336 GCA_040905395.1 Gemmatimonadota bacterium | reverse complement strand
GACTCAACGCTCATCAAGGATCTGCACGGCATTCTTCTGGAAGGGGAGGAAGAGGGGCATCCCGGCAGCTTCCGTCCGAGGCAGAACTGGGTAGGACGAATCGGCTCGACCGCCGCCGAGGCCGATTTCGTTCCGCCTCCCGAGCAGGAGATCACCGAGAGTCAGCGCCGCCTCGAGCAGATTCGCCGGGAGCGGGCGCAGCTCCGCGACGAGATGACGAGGATCCGCTCGCGGGTCAGCGACCTCTCGAGCGAGCTGCGTAACCTCGGCCGCCAGGTCGAGACGTCCGCCGGGCTGCTCCAGGAGCTCGAAAATCAGATGGACCAGCGGGAGGAGCAGATCGAACGAAACACGGTCGAGCTTCTCGTGGCGAGAGATCGGCTCGCCGAGCGACGAGCGATCCTCCACTACCGTCTGCGGGACATCTACAAGCGCGGGCCGCTGCAGACGTGGGAGGTGCTCCTCAGCGCCGACAGCTTCTCCGATCTCCTCAACCGCTACAAGTATCTCTTCATGCTGGCCCGACACGACCGGCGGCTGGCGGACGACGTCGAGGAGCTCGAGGTCGAGCTCGTCGCCCGCGAGCGTGCCCTGCGCGGCAACCTCGGGCAGCTCACTTCGCTCAGGGCCGAGCGCGAGTTCGAGTTCGGTCAGCTCGCGGCGCTCGAGGGTCAGCAGCAGGAGGCGCTCACGAACGTGCAGTCACGCCAGCAGACGACGGCGCAGCGGATCGACCAGCTGGAGCGGGACGAGGCTCGCCTGAGTGAGCTCATCACTGCCCTCGAACGCCGACGGCGGGAAGCCGAGCTGGCCGCCGAGGCGGGTCGCGGTCCCAGCGGTGGCGTAGCCGACCCCGCCACCGCCTCGTTGACACCGGCACGGATGGGATCGCTGGACTGGCCCGTAGACGGGCCGCTGCTCTATCGTTTCGGCCGCCAGACACAGCCGAACGGCACGGTCGTCCGATGGAACGGAATCGGCATAGGCGCGCGCGCGGGCGCCACCGTACGGGCCGTCGAGTCCGGCACGGTGGTTCTCGCCGGCCCGTTCGAGGGGTACGGCCCGACGGTCGTCGTGAGCCACGGCGGCGGCTATTACTCGCTCTACCTGTACCTGCGTGATGTTCGGGTCTCGGAAGGAGCGACGGTCGCGCGGGACCAGCCGCTCGGCACGGTCGGCGGCGAGAGCAGCTCGGAGGGGCCTCACCTCGAGTTCCAGATCAGGGCTCCTGGCGGCCAGGCGATCGATCCGACCATCTGGCTACGGAGGAGGTGACGATGCCCCTGCCCCCGATTCGCGGCCACGCCGAGGTTCGCGCGCTCCTCGCCCGGGCAGTCCGATCCGGGTCGTTGCCCCAGTCCATCCTCATCCACGGGCCGAGCGGCGTCGGCAAGGAGAGACTCGGGTTGTGGGTCGCGCAGGCCCTCCTCTGCGAGCTGGCCGCTGGCGAGCCGTGCGGCCGGTGCCCGTCCTGCCGCCTCGTGGACCGGCTCGAGCATCCGGACCTCCACTGGTTCTTCCCCATGCCGCGACCGGACGCGTCGTCGCCGGAAAAGCTGCGCGACCGGCTGGAGGAGGACCGGGCCACCGAGCTCCAGCGCTATCGTGACGACCCCTTCCACGAGCCGGAGTTCGAGAAAGCCCCTGCACACTTCCTTGCGTCGATCCGCACGTTACAGCAGCTTTCGTCCGTGCGCCCCGCGGCCGGAAGTCGGAAGGTTTTCGTGGTCGGTGACGCGGAGCTGATGGTCCCGCAGGAATCCAGCCCCGAAGCCGCAAACGCCTTCCTGAAGTTGCTCGAAGAGCCTCCGCGCGGGACGACGCTCGTCCTGACCTCCTCCCAGCCCGGCGCGCTACTCCCCACCATCCGCTCGCGGGTACTTTCGATGCGCGTCGGCCTGGTGCCGGAGAGCGAGGTCGCGGAGCTTCTCGTCGATGGCGGGCTGGCCAGCGCAGAAGAAGCGGAAACACTGGCCCGACGAGCCCGCGGATCGGTGCGGAGGGCGCTACGTCTGGCCGCGGCGGGCGAGGCAGGGATGGATGCCGACCGACAGGCCGGGCGCGAGCTTCTGATCGCGGCGCTCACGTCGGGCGCCGACGCCCGCCTCGGCGCCGCGCACGATCGCAAACCAGCGGGCGCTCGGAACGAGCTGATCGGTCAGCTGGACGGGCTTGCGGAGTGGCTCCGAGACCTCCTCGCGGTTTCTACCGGCGCGATCGAACGTGTAACCGACTCGGCCGCCGTGCCGATACTCAAGAGAGCGATCGAGCAGCGTGAGGTATCTCCGCAGGGGGTGATGTCGGGGATTCAACGCATCTCCGAGGCGCGCGAGCTCGCGGCCGGCAACGTGAACCCACAGTTGATATTGGCGGATCTTCTCAGACAGCTGCAACGCGATCTGGCACCGTCCCGCGCCTCACCCCCCGGGCGGCGCCGGTGAGCGGTAGCTTCACCCATCTCGACGCCGAAGGTAGGCCGCGGATGGTCGACGTGGGCGGCAAGGAGGCCACGCGCAGGGTCGCCGTGGCCGAAGGTATCATCCGGATGCAGGCGACGACCGCCGAAGCCATCGAGCAGGGCGCGACCAGGAAGGGCAATGTTCTGGTCATCTCCGAGATCGCGGGGATAACGGGCGCCAAGAAGACGGCCGATCTGATCCCACTCTGCCATCCGGTCGCGCTGTCGTCGGTGCAGGTGCGGCTCGAGGTCGACCATGCGATACCGGGAGTGCGCGCGCGCGCCACGGCTGAGGTCGTCGAGAAGACCGGGGTAGAAATGGAGGCGCTCACCGCCGTGACCGTCGCGCTGCTGACCGTCTACGACATGTGCAAGGCCCTCGACCGTGGGATGCGTATCGAGGATGTCCATCTCGTCCGCAAGGAAGGCGGGCGAAGCGGGACCTGGACCGCTACAGGAGAGCAGTGATGACAGAGGGCATGCCCGTTGCGGAAGAGCCGACCAACACCCGCTCCGGAGGGTATATGGAAGCTCTTCTACATAGACTCCAGGCAGACGTCGCCGCTCGCAAGCAGCCCCGAAGCGAAGTGCGGCCGCTGCTGAAGATCGGGGCGCTCGCGGTGTTCACCTTCGCGATCGCCTTCGAGCTCGGCGTCCGATCGGTCGACACCACCGCGGGCTTCATCGCCCGCGTCGAGGCTCGGGAACGGCTCTCCGCGATGGCGAGCCAGCTCGACGCCAGCCGCGGAGAGATCGACATCCAGGCGGCGCGCCTGGAGCGGCTCGAAACGGCGTACGCGCTCTCCTCGAAGTACGGCATCGGCGCAGACCTGGCGATGACGATCCAGGATATCGCCCTCGCCGAAGACATGGACCCGCAGCTCGCCTTCGAGCTGGTCCGCGTCGAGAGCCGCTTCAATCCGCGTGCGGTGAGCCCCGTCGGCGCTCTGGGCCTCACCCAGCTGATGCCGGCGACCGCTCGGATTCTCTCGCCAGGCATCTCACGCCAGCAGATTTTCGAGCGCGAGACGAACCTGAGACTCGGCTTCCGCTTCTTCCGCTCCCTCCTGAACTATTACGAGGGAGACGTGCGACTCGCGCTGCTGGCGTACAACCGCGGACCCGCGACCGTCGACCGACTTCTCGCCGCTGGCGTCGACCCGGGCAACGGCTATGCGAGTGCCGTGATGGGACCCCGGTCGGCCAGCGACTGATTCTCCGGCGGGGACGGCGGGCGGAATACGAGAAGAGGGTGGCTCCGGCCGTCATGGCGGCGCGTCAGCTACCACCGGTTCCGCTCAGCGTCCCCAGGGCTCTGTTCGTCGCGTTCAGCACGGCCAGCGCGGCGGCGCGGGGCCGGTCGTCGCCGACGATGGCGAGGCCGATCAGCCGCCGCTCCGGCAGGCGCGGCGAGTTCAGCAGGACCGCGACGATGTCGTGGTCGAAGACATGGATCTCCTTCACCCCGACCAGGCTGAACGCTTCGTCGTCTCCGACGACCTTTCCGAGGGTCCGAACGGTCGCCATCGCGCTGGCCCGCAACTCGCCGACAAAACCGGATTCTCCACTCGCTTCGCCCTCGTGGCGCTGGCGATTCCAGTCCAGGGAAACCCGAACGCCGACCCTGCCCGGCTCGCTCTTGTCCACCTGCAGAGAGTCGAAACGGACCCGTGTACCGGGCCAAGCCGCCTGTAGTTCGTCCTTCCCGTCGGTCTCTGCGCTCATGGACGATCGTCACTTGAGGGATGCGCCCCGGTTGCCCGGGGTGGGGCGTTCGCCGGTGACGATAATCAGAAGCGAAGCAATGCCGCAACGCCAGCGAAGTCGCCCGCCTCTGAGGCCGGCACGAACTCGATTTCCGATCCGTGGCTCTCCGCCAGCCTGATGACCTCCTCGACCACGTCGACCCCCCCCTCCATGGGAGAGCCGTCATACGGGCACTTTTCGGCGTTCTTCGCGAAGACGAATCCGCACTGTGTACAGCGTGCCCCCTCCCGCTCCTGGTCCTGCGCAATGACCAGTGTATCCACCTTGCCCTCCTGCAACGCCTGGAGGGTGCTCTGGAAGCCGGCCGTCGCAAGATAATCCTGCCGCACCCGCTCGCGCACCAGCTGCAGCAGTTCCTGGCTCTCACGGCCGCGCTCGGCTTCCAGATGCGGCTCGATCCTGTTCAGGATCTCACTGGTAGTCTCGTCCACTCGCATCGGACCCGTGAACACGATCTTCTCCTGAACGGCCTCCGGAAGGAAATCGCGGAACTTGCCGACGTTCTCGTCGGTGCCGAGGATGAGCAGGTCGTGCGGCCGGTACTGGTGAACAAACTCCTCGACCTCCTTCGCGAACTCCCTGAAGAAATGTCGCATCTCCTCGAGCTTGCGTCGCTGGTAGCGCATCTGCGAGTAGCCGCCAGCCTGAACGTCGTGTGCGGTGGGATACGGCTCCCCGTGCACCTCGATCTCGTCCAGAAGGGTGCCGAGGTAGACGCTGAGAATCCGCACTCGCTCACGGTCGAGCAGAACGACACCGTGGTGGTGGTAGCTTTCGAGCACCTGAGCGAGCGGCCCCACGGCCGGTTTGTCCGAGATCACCAGCCGGTTCTGGACCGTCACGGGAAACTGCAACGCCTCGAAGTAGTCGCCTCCCAGCTCCGCGTAGATCACGACGCCCTTGTTCTCCTCGCTGAACTCATCGTCGAGCCATTCGTCGACCCGCTTGAAGGCGCGGCCGATCTCCTCGTGCGGGTGGTTCCAGCGCTCGCTGTCCAACTCGTCGAACTGAGCCCGTCGCTGGTTGAGGAATATCTGGTGGGTACGCTTGTTGTCGGAATTTACGGAGAGATCGAGGAAGAGCGAGAAGATCTTCCTCCCGTTGGTTTCCAGGGCGAGGATGCGCTCCAGATCTTGCTTCGAGATCATAGCGGTTCGTCTTGTCGGTCTGGTGGAATCGACCTGCTTCGCGGACGGGTTCTACGGCCTACAGCAACAGCAAGTTGCTTGCCTTGCATGGGTTGGCCGCCGCCGGCTCGCCCCTGTGCACGGCCCGTCCGAGCGGCCTCGAGCGCGACCGGCACGGGACGATCGCGGGGATCAGGAGAGACTTTCGTCCAGCAGCTCCGCCAGCAGTGGGTCCGACGGGTCGGCCAGCACCGTCGGCGTGGAACCGGCGCGGCGCACTCGACCCTCGTCGATGAGCACCAGCGAATCGGAAAGCTGACGGACCTCGGTCAGATCGTGCGTCACGAGCAGCATCGGCGTGCCGGTGACCTCGTGTATGCGTCGCAGCTCCGCACGGAGGCGCCTGCGCACCCGGAGGTCCACGGCCGCGAAGGGCTCGTCGAGAAGTAGCAGCTCCGGCTCGGTGGCCAGCGCCCTCGCGAGGGCGACCCGCTGCTGCTGCCCTCCCGATAGCTCCGTCGTCCGACGCCTCTCGAGCCCCTCCAGCCCGACGAGCCCGAGCAGCGAGGCGACCCGCTGATGACGCGTTGCAGCGGACAGGTGCTGAATTCCGTACGCCACGTTCCGCTCCACACTGAGGTGAGGGAAGAGCGCGTACTGCTGGAACACATAGCCGATCCGCCGGTCGCGCGGCGGCAGCTCGAACCCCGTCGCGGTATCGAGCACCACCCGATCCGAGAGGACGATCCGGCCCTCTCCGGGCCGGGTGAGCCCCGCGATCGCCCGCAGCGTGAGCGTCTTCCCGGCGCCGGAGGGACCGAACAGCGCGGTGATCCCCTGGAAGGCTTCGAAGGCGACTTCGAGATCGAAGCTGCCGACGCTGAGCCGGAGCTGAACGGAGAGGCTCATCGGGCAGGACTCCGCGAAACCAGCGCCGCCGAGCGGCGCTCCCGGCTCGGCCGGGTCAAGCCGGTCTCCCCATCGCGGAGCCATCGTAACCGCCGAGCGCCTCCACCTGTGCCCGGACCGCTGGCCGGCCGAGCGTCTCGAGCAGCGCCTGCACGCCGGGAAGATCGAGAAAGTGATCGGGTATGACCAGCTCGTAGCGCTCCGTCTCCAGCGGCACGACGTGCAGGCCGAACGCCTGCCCGGCCGCCCGGATGCCGACCCCGGCGTCGGCGGCACCCGACGCGATCGCCTCCGCGACCGCCATGTGGCCGCGCGCACCCGTCGCGTACCCGGCCACTCGCCCTTCCGGAACACCGGCCAGACGAAGCCGCTCGTCCAGCAGGGCCCGACTCCCCGATCCGCGCTCCCGATTGAGGAAACGCAGCCGCGGCCGCGCCAGATCCTCGACGCCAGAAACCCCGAGCGGGTTGCCCGCGCCCAGGAGGATCCCCTGCTCCCAGTCGGCAAACGTCACCCTCGTGCACGAGAAGGGGATCAGCTCCCGCACCCACCTGGCATTGTGCTCCCCGCTCTCGGCATCCCGCAGGTGAGCGCCAGCCACGTGGGCCTCACCGCGACCTACCGCCTCGAGCGCCGCACGGCTGCCCCGCTGGCTCCAGGCCACCTCGACTCCCCGCTCCCGCCGCATCCCTTCCGCCACCAAGCCGAACGCGGGATCGCAGCCGACCACCACCAGTGCCGCCTCCGGGGGTCGATCCCCGAGCAGCGATACCTCCACCTCCCCGCCCTCCCGCACCCCGCGAACCACGCCGTCCGCCGGTCGCATCGGCCTCTCCGCCTCTCCGAGAGCGTACGCGACCGTTCTCCCTCCCACCCGCGCCAGCCGAACTCGCTGACCGATCCTCCCCGCCTCTCGAGCCGCCACCGCTACCACCGTCGGCGCCGGTGCCTCCGGCAGCTGAAAGAGCTCTTCGACTCCTCGTCCGAACGCCCGCGCCAAGCGGAGCGCGATCTCCGTCGACGGCACCGCGGCTCCCGCCTCGATCGCCGAGTAGCTCTGCCGACTGATACCGCCGAGCTGCGCGACCTGCGCCTGCGTCCACCCCCGGTCCGCGCGCTCGGAGGCCAGCGTGTTGTGGATTCTGGAGGTCATGGCTGGGCGGCTTTACGTTTACGTGATCCGTTGATCGTTGTCCGTTGATCGTTGTCCGTTGTCCGCTGTCCGTATCGTTCCGACGATCAACGCGATACGGACGATGATCAACGTCCATCTTCCCTGCGTATACGTCAAGTACACCTGCTCTTCTCGGGGCCGAGGTCCGGCCGGGATCTTGCGCCGGGCCAGAGACGATGACGACCCGGATCTTTCTGCTCTCGCCCGCCCACGCCGGCGGTAAGCGGGCCGCGACGCTCTTCCGAGCGGAGGCCGCGTTCGACCTTGCGCTGCGCCTGCGCAGCCGTCGCGGCGCGCCGATGGGCGAGGTGTTCTCGTACATCAGCGGCCTGTATTTTCGAGGCAAGGCGACCTACGCGCGTGCCTTCCAGCGGCCGCAACCGGGGTTCCCCGGGACGCTGGTGATCACGACGGGCAGAGGCCTGCTGGATCCGGGCGAGATGATCACCCTCGAGGACCTGCACGAGTTCGCCGCGACTCCGATCGATCTCGCTGACCCGCGCTACAGCCGCCCATTGGCGGCCGACGCCGAGGAATTGGCCAAGCACCTGCCCGTCGGAGGCCAGGTCGTGCTCCTGGGCAGCATAGCGACCTCGAAGTACGTGGAGCTGCTGCTGGCGGTTTTCGGGGAGGCACTCTGCTTTCCGGAGCCGTTCGTGGGTGTCGGCGACATGCAGCGCGGCGCGATGCTCCTGCGGGCGGCGGAATCGGGAATCGAGCTGCCGTATATCCCGGCGCTGGGCGCCGTCCGCTCCGTGGTGGGCGCGCGGCCACGGAGGGTCGGGTGACGACCGCGGACGCGCCGGAATGGCTGAAGAAGTGCCACGTCGAGCATGCTTCGGGCAACGTGATCGACTTTCCGATGACGCAGGATCTGGCGACCCTGCTCTGGCTCGTCAATCTGGGCTGCATCGATCTGAACCACTGGTACTCCCGCTGCTGCGACGACGTCGACCGTCCCGACTTTCTCAACTTCGATCTCGATCCCGTTCCGCCGGCCGGGTTCGAGCAGGTCTGCGAGGTCGCCCTCCTCGTACAGGACGCGCTGGACCGGATCGGTGCCCGCACCTACGTGAAGACCCCTCGTCGACTACAACCAGAACGCGTGGGGCCGTACGCTCGCCTCGGTCTACTCGGTGCGCCCGCGTCCGGGCGGCACGGTCTCCACTCCCGTCGACTGGGAGGAGCTCGCGAGCGGCATCTCGATCTCCGACTTCGACATCCGCACCGTCCCTGTCCGCATACGGGAGAAGGGCGACCTCTGGCGGAAGCTCCTCTGGAACCGGGGAAGGTTCGAGCTGGGCCCGTATGTGTGGGTGGATCTACGAGCCTAAGTGGGACGGATTTCGCTGCCTCGCGTTCCGGGACGGGGGGAACGTCGAGCTGCGATCCAAGTCGGGGAAGCCGCTCGGCCGCTATTTTCCCGACGTCGTCGACGCGGTTCTCCAGCTTGGACCGGAGCGCTTCGTGCTGGATGGCGAGGTCGTCATCCCGGCGGGCGATGCCCTCTCCTTCGACGACCTCCTCATGCGCATTCATCCAGCCGCGTCGCGCGTGAAGAAGCTGGCGGCGTCGCACCCGGCGACCTTCATCGCCTTCGACCTTCTCGTGGACGACCAGGGGCGTGACCTGACTGGCGAGCCGCTGATCGAGCGGCGCCGCGCCCTCGATGACTTCGGCGCCGGCCACGTCGACGGCATCGATCGCGTGAGCGTCTCCCCATTCACCGATAGCCTGAAGAAGGCTCGGAAGTGGCTCGTGGCCGGACGGGGGGGACTCGACGGAGTGATGGCGAAGAGAGCCGAACTTCCCTATCAGGCCGGAAACCGGAACGGAATGGTGAAGGTGAAGCGGCTTCGCACCGCGGAGTGCGTGGTCGGCGGCTTCCGCTGGGCCAAGTCGGGGAAACAGATCGGATCGCTTCTGCTCGGCCTCTACGGCGAGGACGGGTTCCTGCACCACGTCGGCTTCTGCTCAGCCTTCAATGCAGCGACCCGTAAGGAGGCGACCGCTCTGGTGACCCCTCTGAAGGGAGGAGAAGGCTTCACCGGACGCGCGCCGCAGACGAAGTCGCGCTGGCGCAAGGAAGGATCGGGCGAGTGGGAGCCGGTGAAGCCCGAGCTCGTGGTGGAGCTTCAGTACGATCACTTCACGGGCGGCCGATTCAGGCATGGCACCCGTTTTCTGAGATGGCGGCCGGACAAGCCTCCCGAGGCGTGTTCGATGGAACAGGTGGAGCGCGAAGGTGCGAGCGCGCTCAGATTGATCGAGAGTCGTTGATTTCTTCGGCAATGGCGAAAGGGAGCAGATTTTCCAGGTGATGAGCGAATTATCAGGTCGGAAGCAGCCCATCCGGGTAGTGATCGTCGGAGCTGGGGCGCGTGGCAACCGCGTCTTCGCCGATCTGATCGCCCGGGAGGATACGGGGTTCGTGAATGTTGGCGTGGTGGAGCCCCACGAAGCGAGGCGGTCGGCGTTCCGCGCGCGCTACGGCATCCCGCAGGAGCAGGCCTTCGAGTCGCTCAACGACTTCCTCGAGGCACCCCGCTTCGGAGACATCGTCTTCATCTGCACGCCAGACGTGACCCATTACGCTCACGCTCGTGCCGTCTCCGAGAAGGGGTACGACATCCTCCTCGAGAAGCCGATCGCGACGAATCTGCCGGACTGCCTGGCGCTCATCGACGTTCAGAAGACGCACAAGAACCAGATCTTCGTCGCGCACGTGCTCCGCTACTCCCCCTTCTTCCACACACTCAAGCGCATCATCGACTCCGGTGAGCTGGGAGAGATCCGGGCCATCGACCTCCAGGAGAACATCGGCCACTGGCACTTCGCCCACAGCTATGTGCGCGGCAACTGGAATCGCGAATCGACGAGCGGTCCGATCCTGCTGACGAAGAGCTCTCACGATCTCGACATCCTGCACTGGCTGATCGGCAAGCGCGTCGAGTCCGTCGTCTCGTACGGCGGACTGGACTATTTCACGGAGGCGAACGCGCCGCCTGAAGCGGCGGAGCGATGCGTCGACTGTCCGCTCCAGGACACCTGCCTCTACAGCGCTACCCGCTTCTACCTCAACGATCGCGACGAGTGGCCGTTCAACGTCGCGGCTCCCCCTCCCGATTCGCCCGAAGGCCGGCGTGAAGCCGTCGAGACGGGACCGTACGGCCGATGCGTCTGGCATTCGGAGAACGACGTGTGCGACGATCAGACCGTTCTGCTCCGCTTCGAATCGGGAATTCACGCCACGTTCGGCCTGCACGCGCTCACGGCGGAGAACAGCCGCAGTATCCGGATCCTCTTCGACACGGCGGAGCTGACCGGCAACCTCTATCGAGGGCAGATCACCGTCTCCCACTTCACGGGTCGTCCCGACGAGTTCAGGGTGGAAGAGATCGACCTCCCCGGCACGAGCGACAGTCACGGAGGCGGCGACCTGCGACTCCTGCGGATGCTTTACGAGCATCTCGCGACCGGCGCGCACGCCGGACTGGTGACCTCCCTGGAGAGCTCGCTCCCGAGCCACGTCCTCGCCTTCCTATCCGAGGAGTCGCGGACCGAAGGAGCGGTGAAGATGCCCGTTCCCGAGATCTTCTCGCCTCGCGCGATCGAGGCCCTCGCGGAGGACACCCGCATGGCGCAGTAGCGGGCGCAGCCGCCTTCCGGTCGCGTGGCCGGACGAGAGCAGCGACGGCGTGGAAGGGGCGGCGTCCGGGTGGCCTCCCCCGCCGGAAAAAGGCGCCGCGATTTGCGACGGACATTGGAACCGGGTAGGTTCGGCCCGTCCCAAGTCCTTGCGCAGATGGAGACTTGTGTGAGCGATAATCGCAACCGCCAGCGACCCGACCTGCCACTCGACCTCGACGTCAACGTGCAGCGGCTCGACCACGCGCACGGCCCGGTTCCGCCGCCGTAGTGCGCATCCTCACCCCGCTCGATTGGGCAATCGTCGTCGGCTACCTCGGCACGGCGCTGCTCGTCGGCTTCCTCGTCTCCCGCCAGGCCGGCCGGTCGATCGAGTCGTACTTCGTGGCTGGCCGGGACCTTCCCTGGTGGTGGCTTGGAACGTCCATGGTCGCGACCACGTTCGCGGCGGATACACCGCTGGTCGTTACCGGCCTCGTCGCGTCGTATGGCGTCGCGGGAAACTGGTTCTGGTGGTCCTGGGCGATCGCGCACGTTTCCGTGGCGGTGGTGTTCGCGGCCCTCTGGCGCAGGTCGCGCGTCATCACCGACGCGGAGCTCATCGAACTTCGCTACGCCGGCCCTCCCGCCCGCTTCCTCCGCGCGTTCAAGGCGATCTTCTTCGCAGTCCTCATCAACGGCATCATCCTCGGCTGGGTGATCCGTGCGATGACGAAGATCTCGACCCCGTTCGTCCACTGGGATCGCTGGCTGGGAGAGAGCACGTATGCGGCGCTCGTCGGCCGCTGGCCGGAGTGGCTGATCTTCGGAACTGTGAGCGACACGCTCACCATACTCGCCCTCTTCTCTCTGATCGCCCTGTACTCGTCTCTGGGCGGGATCAGGGGGGTGATCCTCACGGATCTGCTGCAGTTCACGATCGCCATCGTCGCGAGCTTCGCGTTCGCGTGGATCGCGATGGATGCGGTGGGAGGGCTGGCGGGGCTGCGATCCGGACTCGAAGCGAACTACGAGTCGCCCGACGAGATTCTCGCATTCATTCCGACCTCGGACGCGGCCTGGCTGCCGGTGCAGCTACTCGCGGTCTACCTGGGAGTCCAGTGGTGGGCGCAGTATTTCAGTGATGGCAGCGGATACCTGGCGCAGCGGCTCTTCACCGCGCGCAGCGACGCGGACGCGGAGAAGGGCGGGCTCTGGTTCGCCGCCGCGAACTATGGACTGCGTACCTGGCCGTGGGTGCTCGTCGCTCTCGTGGCGCTCGTCCTCTATCCGCTGGGAGCCGAGGGAACGGGAGAGGCCGCGCAGATCGTGGCCGGCGATCGGGAGATGGCCTACCCCATCCTCATGGCGGACCTGCTCCCGGCTGGCATTCTCGGGCTCCTCTTCGCCAGCCTGCTCGCAGCGTTCATGAGCACCGTCGACACCCACCTGAACTGGGGGGCCAGCTATCTCGTCAACGACATCTACCGACGATTCATTCGGCCGGGGGCGTCGCAGCGCGAGCTGGTGGGCGTCAGCCGTACCCTCGTCGTCGCGCTCGCGGTGCTCGCGATCCTCGTAGCGAGCCAGATCTCGAGCATCGAGCAGGCGTGGCGGTTCTTCATCGCCCTCGGCGCCGGCCTCGGACTGCCAGGCATGCTCAGGTGGGTGTGGTGGAGGATCAATGCGTGGACGGAGATCGTCGGGATGAGCGTGGCGTCCGCCGCCGCCTTCTTCCTCTACTGGCGCTTTCCCGATGCGCGCGAGGAGTATCTCCTGGTCGTTATCGTCGCCGTCTCCATGGTCGCCGCGTTCGTGGCGACCTTCGTGACCCGCCCCACGCCGCACGCCACGCTCGAAGCGTTCGTCCAGCGCGTCCGTCCCCCCGGGTTCTGGGGCCCCGTCGCGCGGCCGGGACAGCGCCGAGCGGCAGGGTGGCTCGCGGTGGGCTGGACGCTCGGGAACATCGCCATTTTCAGCCTCCTGTTCGGATGCGGCTGGCTCCTCCTCGGCAGTCCGATCCTCGGCGCGGTAGTTCTCCTCCTCGCCGTGGCGGCTTATCTCGGGGTACGGTGGGCGCTGCGCGGAAGCCGGGCCGCACTCCGGGAGGCAGGGGCGCCCGACGACCACGTCGAGGAAGCGCTGCCGGCGATTCGATAGATTACGCCGCCGCCGACGCGGCGTCTAACGGTCAGCGCCGGGACGTTGTATACTGGTAGCGCGTGCGGCAACAGCCCGGCGCCGTTCGCTCGCCGCCCCTCGTCGTTCATAACCTGGAGACGCATCGCCGATCGATCGGCTTGCTATACGAGGAGCCTCGTTCCAGCACGCCCGCCCACTCAACCCGGACCCGCCGTATCAATGAATTCACTGCTCCAGAGGTTCATCAACATCCGTCGAGAAGAAATCGCGCCGATCTTCGCCTCGGCGATGTTCTTCTTCTGCATCCTCACAGCGCTCATGGTTCTCCGCCCCGCGCGTGAGTCCCTCGGCATGCAGAGTGGGCTGGATGCGGTGCGCTGGCTCTTCATCGGTACGGCGGTCGTTACTCTGCTCGTGAACCCCGTCTTCGGCTACCTCGTCAGTCGCTTTCGGAGGCTCTACTTCATCTCCGCGACCTACCTCTTCTTCGCGGCGTCGCTGCTGGTTTTCTACGGGCTCCTCGTGCTGACGCCGGCGGCGGTCGGGGAGGTGAGCGGCCGCGTGTTCTACGTCTGGTTCAGTGTCTTCAACCTGTTCGTCACGGCGGTTTTCTGGGCTCTCATGGCGGACCGCTTCTCGCTCGAGCAGAGCAAGCGGCTCTTCGCGGTCATCGCTGTCGGCGGAACGCTCGGCGCGGTCTTCGGCCCCTGGTTGGCGTCGATGCTCGCCGAGCCCCTCGGCACTCCCGCCCTGCTACTCGTGTCGGTTGGCTTCCTCATCCTGGCCGTCGGAATGGCGTGGCTGGTTGCGCTCCTCCAGCCGGAAAGAGCCAGCAGGTCAGCGACCGGAGACCCCGAAGAGCCGCCTGCCGTTGACGAGCGCTCGATCATCGGTGGAAGCGCGTGGGAAGGCCTCCGAGCCGTTGCCCGGTCACCGTACCTCCTGGGGATCTCCGCGTACGTGCTGATCCTCGCGATCGTGGCGACCTTCCTGTACTTCACCCGCCTGGCGATGGTGGCGGAGCTCGGGGACAACCTCGACATGCAGACTACCGTGTTCGCGCAGATCGACCTGATCACCCAGGGCGCCACACTCCTGCTCCAGCTGCTCGTCGCCGGACATCTCATGAAGCGCGTCGGCGTGGCGGTCACCCTCGCCCTTCTGCCGATCACGGTCGCCCTCGGCATGATCGGCCTCGCGATCGTCGGCTCGCTCGCCGCGCTCATCGTCTTCGAGGCCGTCTTCCGCGCAGTACAGCGGGCGATCATGCGGCCCGCCCGGGAAACGCTCTTCACCATCGTCAGCCGCGAGGAGAAGTACAAGGCGAAGGCCTTCATCGATACCTTCGTCTACCGCGGTGGCGATGTTGTCGGCGCGCAGACCGACGGGCTCCTCGCCCGCCTCGGCCTCGGTCTCGCAACGCTGGCCAGCATCACCGTGCCTCTCGCTGTCCTCTGGGCGGGGCTCGGGATCTGGCTCGGCCGTACCCAGTCGAAACGCGCGAACGAGCGGCCCGCGCCCCCCCGCGGAGAGGAAGCCGAGGCCGTTCTCACCTGACCGCGCGAGCTCATAGGTCGAGAAGAAGGGCGGTGGATGGAAGCCACCGCCCTTCTTCGTGCCGCCACAGCGCGGCGCGGCGCATCGCCGTCCGATCAGCACGCCACCTCCGACGCCTCCTCCTGGATCTCTAGCAGCTCGACCTCCACCAGCAGATCCTGGCCGGCGAGCGGATGGTTCGTGTCGAGCAGGACCATGTCGGCGGTCGTCGCGACCACACGCACGAGCTTCGCCGGGCCGCCGCCACGCTTCATCGTCAGCTGCTGCCCCGTGTACGGATCCACATGCCGCGGAAACCGCTCACGTTCCACGGCCAGGAGCAGGTCGTTGCGATGCGCCCCGTGCGCCTGGTCGGCCTCGATGCGGCCCGATCGTACGTCGCCCGATCGCATCCCGCGCACCAGCTCCTCGAGCCCGCGCATCACCTCCCGATCACCGATCGTGAACTCCAGCGGGTCGTTCTCGCGCGACGTCTCGACGACCGTCCCATCGCGAAGCTTCCCCGTGAAATGAACTCTCACGCGGTCCCCCATCTGCGCCTCTCGCATGTTATCACCTCCCTTGGACAGTGCGCATGGCTCCAGCGCCGCCCCATCGTTTCAAATTGCTTCGGTCACAGAATCCAGCGGGCTGATGCTCGAAGGAATGAGGTTCTCAACGCCTCGAGTGCCCCGGCCGATTCACCGACGAACCCCAGATCCCAGATTCGCGGTGTTGCCTTCGAGTGGGGCATGATTCGGACCGCCGCCGCAATCAGGCGCGAGACGCACACCGATCGCACTACATGCTCCTTCAGATGGCCGAGGCACGTCGCGGGGTTAAGGCCGATGGCTCTGCACTTGCAAAGCTGCTGACGGCGCACGCGGTGGTCGACCGCCTCGAGCACGGCAGTGCCCACCGCGTTGTTTTCATTTCACGGGGCGGTTTTATTGATGAAGGATGTAAAGCTGGCGATCGTTTACTACAGTACGTACGGCACGAATCATCGAATGGCCGAGGCCGCCGCGCGCGCAGGTCATGACGCGGGCGCCGAAGTGCGGCTCCGCAAGGTCCGGGAGACCGCCCCGCCCGAGGTCGTTCAGGCCCAGGAGGCATGGAGCGCGCATGCCGCGAAGACGGCCGACGTTCCGATCGCAACGCCCGAGGACCTCGAGTGGGCGGACGCTTATCTCTTCAGCGCGCCCACCCGCTACGGCGGAGCTGCGAGCCAGATGCGTTCCTTCATCGACACTCTCGGCCCGCTTTGGCAGAAGGGCGGTCTCGCGGACAAGGTCGTGACCGCTATGACGAGCGCGCAGAACCCGCATGGCGGACAGGAAACGACGCTCCAGACGCTCTACTACACCTTCATGCACTGGGGCGCGATCATCGTTACGCCCGGCTATACGGATCCGGCGGTTTCCGCGGCGGGCGGCAATCCGTACGGCGTCAGCGTCACTGCGACCGGGGATCCGCTGACCGAGGAGACCCGCGAGGCGATCACCCATCAGACGAAGCGGCTGGTCCGGACGGCGGAGCGTTTTCTCGGCTGATCCGCCACACGAAGATGCCCGGCGATTCGGCTTCCGTATGTGAAGAAGGCCCCTTCATCCGAGGGGCCTTCTCTGTTCGAGCCACGTCGCCGGTCGCGTCTCAGTGACCGCTGTGGTCCTGGCCCGGCTGCTCCGGCGCGGCGCCGTCAGGACCAACGTCCTGGGGCATTCCGGCGCCCGAGGGCGCGCTCATACCGGGCATGACCATGCCGCCGTGCTCCGCGTGGCTCATGTTCCGCTCCGGGCGGTCGATCCGACCGATCGCGGGTCCGCCCTGATAGAAGATCCCGTGCCTCAACGAATTCAGGATCCAATCGTACTCGTTAACCGCCATGTGCGTCGGGTCCTGGACGTCGGCCAGCGCCGTTTGCAGGCCCGCCGACCTGCTGTCGGCGTCGCCAGCGAGAACGTCGGCGATCGACGCGTGCAGGATATGGAGGTTGTCGAGGATCGCCGCGGCGCGAGGGTGCTCCCGCACCAGCTCGGGCGCAACCGCCGCCGGCGTCGGCATCTGCTGAGGCATGCTCTCCGGGCTGGCGATCAGCTCATGGAAGCGGCTCACCACGTTGGCGACTCCCTCACGCTGCTGCTCGGGATTCGCGTAGAAGAGGATCGGATCCATGAGCGCGATCTCGAACCAGTGCGCTGCCCAGGCAAGACCGTTGGCGCTCGGAAAGTGCTCCTGGAACACCATCGAGTGGTGACCACCCATCATCATGTGCTCGTGGCTCCCGCCCGACATCGACTTGGGCTCCGCCGGCAGCGCCAGGTCGCTACGGCTCAGATACCGTTCGACCGCCTGATCCACGGCAGACGCCTTGTCCGCGATCCGATCATCGGCGAAGATGTCGTAGAGCGCCCGCTTGAACTGGTGGCCCCACGCCAGCGTCTCGGCGATACCCGGAGCCGAGCTCGCGAACGAGGGCATCGCCGGCCGCAGCGCCGTCGGCTCCGGGGCGCCACTCCGGATCATGGCGAGCATCTGGTCGGATGTTGCGCTCTCGACCCGAGCCGCGTCCGTGTAGAGCTGCTCGAACAGCGCGCCGTAGACGGCATCGAAGCTGTTGAGAACGGCCGCCGCCTCGGGATAGGCCCGATCGAAAGCGCCCGGCTGGGCCGAAGTTATGGAGCGATTGGCTCCTTCCGCCTGACCGAGCGCCGGCATCGCTTGGAGCGCTACCGTCACGAGGGCGAGGGGCACTGCTAAAAATCTGCGCATGTGTTTCCTGGCTGCTGGAGGAACAGAACAGTGAATCCTGCCCGTCTACTGTCCCGGCACCGACTTGCTCTTCATCCCGGCGATGCGATCCCGCCGTCGCCCGTTAATAGTGTTCCCGGGGCGGCGCAGTTCCGTTCGTGCCGCCGAGCGACACCGCTTTCTCAAAGTACGTGCTCGGGCGGCGCCGTGGGAGAGCGACGCCCTTCACTTCAGCGCCTCGCCTCCGAGCTCGGTATCGATCGGCCCCTGAACGCCGAGTGGACGGGCGGTCTCCGAAATCCCCGCTGGGCGCAGCACCTCGTAGACCCGCGCGCCTGCGATCATCCCGGTGATCGGCGCAACCCAGTAGATCCAGTGGGCCTCCCAGATCCCGCCCGCGACCGCGGGTCCGAACGAGCGGGCAGGGTTCATCGAAGCGCCGGTAAGCGGGCCGCCCATCATCGCGCAGAATCCGACCGTCAGACCGACCGCCACACCGGCGAATCCATCGGCCACCCGATCGTCGGTCGCGACCGCCATGATGACGAACATCAGCGCGAAGGAGAGAAGCCACTCCAGGGCGAGCGCCGGGCCGACCGGGATGGCCGGAACGGTCGCGCCCGAGCCGGCGTCCGACTCCACGATGAACGCGAGTGATGCCGCCGCCGCGGTCGCACCCGCCACCTGGGCCAGCACGTAGCGGACCACGTCGGGTCGGGGGAACCTGCCAACCGACCAGAAGGCGATCGTGACCGCAGGGTTTATGTGGGCGCCCGAGAGGTGGCCGATCGCGTAGATCATCGCCAGAACCACGAAGCCGAACGCCAGGGCGACACCGGCATGGCCGATCACGCCGCCGGTCGACTCGTTCACCATCATCGCGCCGGGACCTATGAGCACGAGGAAGTACGTCCCGATTCCTTCCGCCAGCGCCCTGCGCGTCGCTCTGCTCACCCGGCCGTGCTCGGTGCACCGCCGGAACGCAGGTGTTCAGCGAACTCGTCGGGTAGTTCCGATTCCCGAATCGCCCGGGCGGCCCGCTCCACGTCGTAGGCAACCCGTCTGATCTCCACGCTCGGAGAGAGCCCGACGTCCAGGAGAACGTACGCAGCCCGGGGATCCCCGTCCTTCGGCCGCCCCACACTCCCGGTGTTCACGAAGCGGATCCCATCCACCTCCCGGATCCACGGCTTGTGAGTGTGGCCGAAGCAGATGACGTCCCCCGTCCCCAGCCCGGCGAGTCCGGCCATCTTCAGGCAGAAGGCGTCGGACCGATCTTCCGTCCAGTAGAGCGTATTGAGGGTGGGCGCACCGTGTACGAGGGTCACCGTGGGGCCCGACGCGTGGCCACCGGCCGCTCGAAGATCGATGCGGAAGGGCAGCTGCCCCAGGCGTCGCTTCGTTTCCTCGGTCACTTTCGCGCGCGTCCACTCGTACGACTCGTGCGCGAGCTGCTCCTGCCGCGCGTCCTCATACCTGCATCCACAGTGCGGATGGTCCGTCGCCACGGTCGAATCGTAGTTTCCGGCGAGCCCCGTCACGCCCTCTCTTTGCAGCAGGTCGACGACCTCGTTCGGCCACGGCGCGTACCCGACGAGATCCCCCAGGTGATAGACTGCATCGCCGTCCCCGCGGGAGGATACATCCTTCAGCACCGCCTCCAGGGCGGGCAGGTTGCCATGGATGTCGCTGAGCAACACGTATCTCATCCAACTCTCCCCGTATCATGGGCTCTCGAATCGCGGGGGGGGGGGGGGGGGGG
>JBBDRR010000162.1:0-8073 GCA_040905395.1 Gemmatimonadota bacterium | reverse complement strand
CCCCCCCCCGACCCGGGCAGCCGCTCAATCCCCGCAGCAATCGGGTCCGCAGCACGCCCCCGTCTTCTCCGGCGATTCCGCCGCTGCCACCGGCTTTCTGCCGCGAACGAATGCCGCCATCACCCGCCCATCGATAGCGGACACCAGTTCCGGACCATACTTCTCGCCGAGCACGTCCCGCGCATCGTCCGCCGTGTAGACTCTCGTCGGCTCGATCTCGACGTCCGTGAATCCCACTTCCTCCAACAACCCCCGAAACTCGCTCTCGTCCAACGCACCGGCGACGCAGCCGACCCAGAGTACCATATCCCGCCGAAGCTCATCGGGCACCTCGCCCCGTACCACCACGTCGGACACGGCGAATCGACCACCCGGCTTCAGTACCCGGAAGGCCTCCCGGAGCACCTGCCGCTTGTCGCCGGAGAGGTTGATCACACAGTTGGAGATCACCACGTCGACCGCCTCGTCCGGCAGAGGCAGCTGTTCGATCTCACCCCGCAGGAACTCGACGTTCGCCACACCCGCCGCCGCCGCGTTGGCCCGTGCGAGCGCCAGCATCTCTTCCGTCATATCGACGCCGTACGCCTTCCCCGTCGGGCCCACTCGCCGGGCGGAAAGCAGTACGTCGATTCCGCCGCCGCTCCCCAGGTCCAGCACCACCTCGCCCTCCCCCAGCTCCGCCAGCGCGGTCGGATTCCCACACCCCAGCGACGCCAGCACCGCCTCCACCGGCAGCCCCGACGTCGTCGCCTCGTCGTACAGATCCTTTGTGATCGGGTCCGTGCCGCACGATGCGCCCGTTCCGCAACAATTACCCTTCTCACCGCGCGTCGCCCGAACCGCCGCCTCACCGTACCTCTCCCTGACGATCTCTCTCAACTCGGCGCTCATACGGCCTCCATTGATCAATAAATGTTGATGCATAGAAGAAAAAAAATCACCCGCAACAGCCCTCGACATCGGCCGACCAATCCGGCTCGATCTCTCCCAGAAAGGCTCGCATCGTCTCGAGCGCCTCCGGACGGATCGAATAGTAGACCCAGCGTCCCTCCTTGCGGTCGGAGACCACCCCCGCATCGCGAAGCTTCCGGAGATGGAACGACAGGCGCGACTGATAGGAGCCCACCGCGTCCTGGAGGTCGCAGACGCAACGCTCACCGCGAGCCAGTCTCTGGACGATGCGGAGCCGCGTCTCGTCCGAGAGCGCGTGAAAGAGGCGAGTCGCCTCCTCGAGATCGGTCTGCGTCGTGGTCATGGGCTCTATTATATCAACCAAACTTGATTTGTCAACAGCTCTGATGCTCGGGAGGCCGGCCGCACAGCGTTCCGCGCGGGAGGCGGATGGACGGAGGGGCGGGCCGAGTGCTGGTTCGGTCCGCCCCTGTGTCGCGGAGAAGCGACTGACCGCGCGGTTCAGAGGCCGCTACGGGTGGTCGCGGTTGTGGGTTTCGATGACGATGATCCCGTTGGCCGAGTCGGGGTACTTGGCCTCAGCGGAGGAGCCTCGGAGCACCCGTATCAGCCGCACATCCGAAGCAGGGATGGCATCGAGGACATCGAATCCGCCTATCGAGCCGTTGGCCGAAGGGGAGGAGGCGCCGATACGAACGCCATCGAGGTAGATGGCGGGGGCGGAGCTCTGTGTGAAGCTGTTGATTCCACGGATGACGATGCTGGATCCGCCGCCGACCGAGCCGTCCGTGCGGTTCAGGTTGAGACCGGGAACCTGCTGGGCCAGCATCTCCGCGGCAGTCCGTGCGCGGCCGGTGTCATCGGCCGCGATCACCGAACTGCTCGCCGAACGCGGCCGTTCACGGCCGGCGAGCACCAGCACCTCGCCGAGGGTGACTCCGATCGGCAGGAGGGCGAACTGCTGGAACATCACCTCGCCAGCGCCGATCACCACCTGCTCGACGCCCGTCGAATATCCGGCGGCGGTGAGGCGAATGGTCGTCGGGCCGGCAGGAAGGTCGGTGACCGTGAAGCTTCCATCGGCAGCGCTCTGGGCCTGAATCGAGCTCCCGTCGACGATGATCGTGCCGCCGGGGAGCGGCTGAAGCGTCTGCTGATCGAAGAGGGTGCCGAAGAGGGAGCCCCCCTCCTGCCCATGCGCTTCGGTGTGGCCGGGGAAGGCGGGGACGAGCAGGGCGGCGGCCAGAACGCACGCGGAGACAGCCGAGATTCTGGACATGGCTGGACGGGGAGAGGGTGAACCGGCCCACGGCCACGGACGCCCACCTGCCGGCCGGAAGCTACTCCAATATACCGTACACCCTGATCCCCGACAGGTGCCCCGTCCGCGGCTCGATCCGCGGACGTACATCGGCCGCCCACGAATGGGCGGCCGATTGCTCGCGCTCAGCATGCTTTGCTGCTGCCTGGAAGCCTGGCTTTCCTCAAAGAGGACCTGACCATGGGCGGTGCCGGGACGCCTGCGGCACCGGCTCCACGCCAGCGACCAGGCACACTCCGGCCGGATGAGGTGGATACATGCACCGATACCGTCGGATCCGCGCCGCTCGCGCGATAAAATGCGTCCAGAGCCCGGCCCAGCCGGAGCACCTTCGAATCTATGATGTTCATGAAATGCCATTCGTCTGATCGTGGTTTCGCCCCCGGCGAGCGACGGCGAAGCCGCGACACAACTTAGCGATCGAAGATCCAGCGCCGGATCCATGCCGCCCAGTCGGCCTGGAGGGCGCCGGTGCCACGTGGCAGCGCTGGCAGTCCGTCGAGGGACGGGGTCTCATCGCCCGACGCGAGGGATCGGTCCAGTGCGGAGAGCATGGCGGCAGACCCGCCGCGATCGTACAGATAGCGAACGAGGGTGGCGGAGTATGCGTAGAAGTTGGCGGTGAGCGGATCGGGGGGTGGGGGTGGAGCGTCGTGAAAGGTGGTGTCCGTGTGGATGCGCCCGTCGGGGAAGTGGCGGGTGGTGACGGTGAAGGTTTCGGACCAGTGTGGTCTGCCGTCGCACGCTTCCGCCGTGGCGCAGGGATAGAACGTGCGACTGACGGTCGAGCCCGCTTCTCCACGTTGGGAGGGCGTCGAGATCGACATCCTGACGATGGCTTCGAGGCTCGGCACGAAGGGCTGGAGTGCGCGAAGGATGTCGTATTCGCTGGAGCGGTAGGCCGGCGGCTCCATCCAGACGGCGGTGCCCTCGTGAATCCAGTCGGGCAGCGCGTGCGGCTCCCGATCGCTGGTCCGCCGGTGATGGGCGGCAGCCGTGAGGAGCAGGTGACCGAGCTCGTGCGGAAGGACCGCGGACCACTGCTCCTCTATGGCCTGCCCTGGCGTCTGCTCGCCGAGCGGCACGCTGGCGAAGGTCTCAGCCATCCGCTGACTGCTCGGCCAGACGATCTTCCAGGCGGGAGCATAGGTGACGACCTCGAAGTAGCCGACCTCCGCGGACAGCTCGATCTCGCCACCCGGTGGCACGACTCCATAGAGGAGGTCGAAGCGCTCCGCAGCCCGGGCGCACGCCGCACGTGCCAGTTCGAGGTCTTCGGCCGGTGCCGTGCCGGTGATGCGGCATTGCGCGCTCGTATGCGCCGGCGCGAGGAGCGCGGCCAGGCCGACGAGGATGGCGGCACGGACGACCGATGGCCTTGAACGAGCCGGTTCGGGTTCGAGTGGATACATTCGTCGGCACTCATGGGAGCGCGAGGGGGCACTCGGCGTGCGCACGTCGAAGTGAGCGCGGAGCGACGAATACGATGCACCTTCCACGCCCGGCAGCAGGAGCGGACCCCGCGGCCGTCAGCGCCGGTCGAGCGCGTGGAGAACGCCAACAGGAGTCATGATGCCGTGGAGAGCGACTGGGGCGGCATTCGCCGGATGGATTGCATAGATTCGGGTATGCTCATCTACCTGCTGCGTGGCTTCGCGGTCATCGTCGACCCGATGGACGACATCCGTGGCCCGAAGACCGCCTCACTCTCACGACTCGCTGCGCGGAAAGCGCTGTGACCCATGCATAGAACTGTCCCTCCGGTTCTGATTCTTTCGATGCTTCAGCTAGTGCCGGCCGATCTGTCGTCGCAGGTCGTGGTCGCCACACCGAGCGAGACCGACATTCCAACGCCGGTCGCGGGGGAAGTATCGCTGGCGGGAGCGGCTCGGCCGGATATCGAGCGCTATCTGAACGTGCGCTCGGCCGGCGCACCCTCCCTCTCCCCGGACGGAGCCGAGGTCGCCTTCCGGACGTCGATCACCGGTGAGCCACAGCTCTGGGCGGTCGATGCCGGCGGCGGGTGGCCCCGTCAGCTCACGTTTGGCGAGCCGATCACCTTCCATGCCTGGTCGCCGACCGGCGAGTGGATCCTCTACGGTAATGATCGGGGCGGAAACGAGAGGGAAGGCTTCTACCTGATCAATCCTTCCGGAACCATGGAGCGCGAATTGCTCGCGCCCTCCGACGCATTCCGAAGCTTCGGTGCGTTCACCCGCGACGGCGGCCGGATCGCTTATTCCACGACCGAGCGAAACGGAGTCGATTTCGACATCCACCTCCTCGACCTCACGTCGGGCTCGGACCGAAAGGTCTTCGTCGGACGGATGGGCCTGTACCCGGCCGACTGGCATCCGGAGGCCCGCGCAGTCCTGCTGACCGAGGCCCGTGGGGAGGACGCGAACGACGTCTACCTCCTCGACGTGGCGACCGCGAGTCTCGACACGATCTTTCAGCCGGCCGACCGCGCCAGTTACGAGAGCTTCGAATGGACCCCGGACGGTCGCGGCTTCTATCTGGCCACCAACGAAGGCCGCGAGTACGCTGCCCTGGCATTCTACGACGTGGCGTCGCGGGAGCTGCGCTGGGTCGAGACTCCGGATCGTGACGTCGAAGGTGTCGCGCTCTCGGCCGATGGGCGATACCTCGCCTGGACGACGAACGAGGGCGGCTATTCCGCGCTCCACGTCCAGGACCTGATGACAGGCAGCGAGATCGGGTCGCCCGATCTCCCCCGGGGCATCTACTCCGTCGAGTGGGCGGCGGACGCACCGGTGGCGGCGGTCTCCGTCACCGGGCCGTCACTCCCCGGAGACATCTGGACGTGGGATCTCCGCGACGGCAGGCTGCGACGCGCCACCCACTCCGATGCGGCCGGGCTCGATCTGTCTACGATGGTCGTGCCGGAACCCCACACCTTTCCCGCACGGGATGGGGTGATGCTTCACGGACTCCTTTATCTGCCGCACGGCACCGCGTCCGGAGAGCGTCCGCCGGTGCTCGTCTCGGTGCACGGCGGCCCCACGGCGCAGGCGCGGCCGCGGTTCAGCCCCGATCACCAGTACCTCCTCCGCCGAGGTATCGCCGTATTCGATCTGGACTACCGCGGCTCCACCGGCCACGGGCGGAGCTTCGCGAGATTGAATGACGGCCGCCTTCGAGAGGGGGAGATCTACGATCTGGAAGATGCGGTGAACTGGCTGGGTCGGCAGCGGCTCGTCGATGCGGACCGGGCAGCCGTGATGGGCGGATCGTACGGTGGATATCTGACGATGGCGGCCCTCGCCCGGCTGCCGGAGGTCTTCGACGCCGGCGTCGCATTCGTCGGCGTCTCCAACTGGATCACGGCACTCGAAGGCGCCTCACCCTCGCTCCAGGCCAGCGACCGCATCGAATACGGCGACATCGACGACCCGGAGGACCGCGAATTCTTCCGCCGGATCTCCCCGATCACCCACGTCGACAATGTCCGAGCGCCCGCGATGGTGCTCCACGGGGCGAACGACCCTCGCGATCCGGTCGAGGAGTCGGATCAGTTCGTCCGGGGGATTCGAGAGCGGGGAGGCGTCGTGGAATATCTGCGTTTCCCCGACGAGGGTCACGGCATCCGGAAGCTCGCCAACCGTGTGATCGCCTACCGCCGTATCGCGGAGTTCCTCGAGAGGCATCTCGGCGTCGCGGAAGGCGCGAACGACAGCAGATGAAGGAGAGGTATGGAAGGGGCAGCGCCGGCCGAACGGGAAGACATCCGGGACGAGGACCTGGTCGAATTCCTTCGGGCCTTCTACGAAAAGCTCGACGAAGACCCTCTGCTGAGACGGTACTTCGTGGATCTGGAGATGGACGAGCACATCCCGCGGATCGCCGCCTTCTGGTCGACTCTCGTCTTCCGAACCAGGCGGTATTCGGACAACGCCTTCGCACCGCACGAGCGGCTGGAGGGGCTCACCTCCGAGCACTTCGAGCGTTGGGTCGGGACCCTCGAGGCGCTGCTGGACGAGCGATACAGCGGGCCCGCCGTCGAGAGGATGAAGACGGCCGCGCATCGAATCGCCTACAGCATGCAACTCCGGCTCGGGATCTCGCCGTTCGCGCCGTACCGGTTCGCGGCCGACCCCTGAGACTTTGGCCCTTCTCCGGAACCGACGCGCCGCTCGCGCGTACTTAAGAGGGTATCGTGCCGCGGCAGCACTGCCGGGGTTTCGATGAGCCCGCGGCGCTCGGTTCACCGCATTCCGAGCGCAGCGGCATTTTTTTCGGTGGGAGATTCTCCGGCCCCGGCAGTCGTTTCCCGCCTGGAGCGATCTTTCCCACCGACCCGAGCCCTCCGGAGTGACATGGCCCACGTGAAGTCTGCCGCAGTAACAGCCGACGAGTCCGAAGCGAACGAGCCCTTCGGAGGGGGCAAACTCTGGATCGGGCAGCACAGCGCCGACAAGGCGCTCCTGGTCTTCGATCCTGCGGAAGCCGATCCGCGTGCGGACGTTCTCGGATTCTACAACCTCACCCAGCACCGGCATTGCTCCTTCCCGCGCGCGACCGCCCTGCAGAAGATCAAGCCGGTCACGGATAAGGGAAAGATCGCCAAGGCGAGCGAGGGTTACGCCGCACGCATGGCTCTGCGCGAGGAGCACGAGCAGAGCCTGGCCGAGGCTTCGACCGAACGCCGCGAGCGGCAGCGGAAGATCCTGATCTCCAAACACCGTACGTACGTGCAGGCCCTCGGCCTCACCTATGGCGGAATCCGTGGCTCCGACGAGGGTAAGCGGGCCGCCGGCTCCAGCCGGTGCGACGACTGTGGCATCCCGCTCGACGATTTCCTCGAGTCGGTCTGCGAGCTCTGCTCGCGCGTGCTCTGCTCCTGCGGGGCGTGCGGGTGCGGGAAACGGGCCGGGGTCGTCAAGCGGAAGGCACCGAAACCGCGGCGAGCAAAGGATAAGGCATGATCAAGGGCAACAGCACCAAGCGCCTGCGCGAAGCTGAGTTCCGCGTTTCGCCGGAAGAGCGGCCCGGCTGGGTTCTGGCCAGCGAACGCACCCCCGGAGTCGGGCAGACCGTGTACTGCGCCGGCGGCGAGGGCACGGTCATTTCCCTGCACGGAAAGACCGGCGACGGCAGCCGCCTCCTGCAGATACGGCTCGCGACCGAACCGAAGCACCCGTTCTTCGCCGCAGCCTCGAACGTGCTGGTCGAACCGAAGTAGCGGCGCTGCAGACATGACGGAGAGAGGGTTTTGTACGCGTCATCCCGGCGAACGCCGGGATGACTGACGGACGACTGGCCGCGCGGCCATGGACCGGATGCCGGTAAGCCAGGCTCGGAATGGCCGACTCGGAATGCCAGACTGGCACAGCCGGACTCGCAAAGCCGAGTTCTCCCCATTGACAAACTGTCGACGTCTCTTTAGATTGCCCTGCGTGCAAGAAGATACGGGGTCGCTGATCCCGCGAACCAGCCGGAGACCTGGGGAGCTTTCTTCCAGGTCCTTTTTGCGTTCACGATCTTCTTTCGCCGCCTCATGCGGGGGCGCGATTGACCGCAGAACAAAAGACGGTCGGTGAGTACGGAAATACCGCACCTCGACAGTCGGAACACATGGGAGTACGGTATGCGTACCATCGGAACAGTGAAGTGGTTCAACGACAGCAAGGGCTTTGGCTTCATCACGCCGCAGGACGGCGCGAAGGACTGCTTCGTCCACCACTCGGCCATTCAGGGTAGCGGCTTCAAGTCGTTGGCCGAGGGTGACCAGGTAGAGTTCGAAGTCGTCGAGGGCGCCAAGGGCCCCGCTGCCGAGAACGTCGTCCGCGTCAGCTGAGCTGACGGGAACGATCGAGAGG
>JBBDRR010000161.1:0-27409 GCA_040905395.1 Gemmatimonadota bacterium | reverse complement strand
CTCGACCGGGAACCCGAAGGTCCCGGCGCTCGTCTGCGCTACGCGGGGGTTGTCGTCGCCTCAGCCGCCGGTCGCCAGCGGATCCAGGCCGGTCTCTACCGGCAGCTCCCGGTTGCTCCAGTCCTGCCAGGATCCGTCGTACAGATGCGTCTCGTAGCCCAGCATGCGGGAGACGAAGTACGCCATGCTGGCGCGCATCCCGATGTAGCAGTAGACCACGACGATCTTGTCGTCGACGGCGCCGGCGGACTCGAACTTCGCCCGGAGCTCCTCCTCCGGGAGGAGCCGGGGATCCTCCCGCGAGTGGATCAGCTCTTCCCAATAGAGGTGTCGCGCTCCGGGGATGTGACCCGGGGTGTACGTACCGTTGCGGCCGCCGTCCTCGCCGGTGTACTCGTTCAGCGGGCGGGCGTCGATCATCGCGGTGTAGGGCTCCCCCACCTGTCCCATCACCCAGTCCGCATCGACGATGCGATGGGGCTCGGGCGAGATGCTCAGAGCTCCCGACATCCCCTCGCCCGGCCCCGTGGACAGAGGCAGCCCGGCGGCACGCCACGCCCCGATGCCGCCGTCCAGCATGCCCACGTTTCGCCCGATTCCGAGGTAGTCGAGAGTCATCCAGGCGCGCGCCGCGGAGAGCGGCTCCCCGTAGACGACCACTCGGGCATTGTTGCGCACACCGGCGCGGGCGAATGCGGCAACCAGCGCCTCTACAGACGGAAGCTCGACCGGCAGCCCGTCGATATCGACGGCGATGTCCGAATACGGGACGAAATTCGCGCCGGGTATGTGTCCGGCGTCATAGCCGTCGCGCCGCTGGTCGACCTGAATGACCACCAGGTCCGGCGCTTCCAGCCGCTCGGACAGCCATTCAGCGTCGACGAGCATCGGAAGCGACCGGAGCTCCTGCTGCTGCTGCGCCGCAAGGGGAGCGCTGAGGATGAACAGGGATGCGAGCGCAGCCAGCATCGTCGCCGACGTGGGATTTCCGAGTGATCTTTTCACGACCATGGGGGCAGCGAGGAATCGGGTTCGCAGGGCGGCACGGGGTCCGCCAAGATAACGAGAACCATGCTACCCCAACAGGGACCGCAGGCTCCCTCGACCAGCCTCAACCGTTCAGAAGTTGAAGCCGCGGCCACCCCCTCCACCTCCCCGGACCGACCCCGGGAAGCGATTGTTCACCACGTTGTTGAAGATGGAAGGGCGAGGACGAAACCATCTCTGAAGCGCATACATAACCAAGGCTCGGGGCGTGGTGCAAAAATTTTGTCACCTCGCCAAACCATACAGCGCCCACAGCGTCCACGTTTGGGCGTCCTCAGCAAGTACCGAAGCCCGCCCCCGTCCACCGGAGTCGGGGGACCCGTCAATCGCGGAGCCGACCGCCGGAATCCGGCGCGAGCGGGAAGAACGGTGCGGAACTCGGCCGTACAAACGGCATACTTTGGGGTTCTCCGGCCCCGAACGGAAGAACGGGCACCGCGCAAAGCGTAGTGCCCGTTCTCTCTAATCGAAGTGGAGCGTATCGGGATCGAACCGATGACCTCTGCCTTGCAAAGGCAGCGCTCTCCCAGCTGAGCTAACGCCCCGGTCAGCCGTGAAAAATAACATCTCGCGCAGAAGTCGGTCAATGGCGAGCCCGTGCGTTCGACGAACGTAACGGCACTTCGCTGATGCCTCATCCGAAGGGCGCCGGCGAAGGCAGACGAGTCGATCCACCGTAATTTCTTGACAGCCTTTTTTAAATTTCCGATATTGCCCCCGTTCACGACCTGAGCGGTACCGTTTCTGAATTAGTCGATGACTGCGTTGAGCTGCGCCTGTAGCTGTTGCATCAGCGTCGCCCCTCTCCGTGGAAGGGGCGGTGCCGGGATCGGGCGCGCCAGAACGTGACGTAGGTAATCGCAAAGGCGCAGGTGGAGCACCGACCCCGGTCCGAAGAAGCGGATCGGGATTTTTTATTCGCCACCTTCCGATGGCGACCAATTCTGGAGAGGAGTTTCCATGTCGAACCAGACGCAAGGCGGTTCTTCGATCGACTCACGCGGCTATGCGCACCCCAAGGCGCTCGTGACCACGCAGTGGGTCGCCGATCATCTCGGTGACGACGGCGTACGCATCCTCGAGAGCAACGAGGACGTCCTTCTCTACGACACCGGTCACATCCGGGGCGCGCAGAAGCTGGATTGGCACGCTGACCTGAACGACCCGGTCTCCCGCGACTACCTGGATCCGGAGCACTTCGCGGAGCTGGTCAGCCGGCTCGGCATCACGCCGGACACCACGGTCATCTTCTACGGCGACAAGAACAACTGGTGGGCGACTTACGCCCTCTGGGTGTTCAGGCTGTTCGGACACGACAAGGTGAAGGTGATGGACGGCGGGCGGAAGAAGTGGGAGGACGAGGGCCGTGAGCTGACCACGGAGGTGCCGACCTATCCGCGCACGAACTACCCTGTCCCCCGGCGCGATGACTCGCGGATCCGCGCCTTCCGGGAGGACGTGATGAAGCATCTGGACAAGGAGGGTCCGTTGGTCGACGTGCGCAGCCCGGACGAGTACAAGGGTCTCAAGCTGCACATGCCGGACTATCCCCAGGAAGGTGCGATGCGTGGTGGCCACATCCCCGGCGCGAACAACGTTCCCTGGGCACGTGCGGTGAACGCCGATACGGGCGAGTTCAAGAGCGCCGACGAGCTGCGCGGCATCTACGAGGGCGAGATCGGGCTCAAGCAGGACGATGACGTCATCGCCTACTGCCGGATCGGCGAGCGGAGCAGCCACACCTGGTTCGTGCTCACGTACCTTCTCGGATATGGCCAGGTACGAAACTACGACGGTTCCTGGACGGAGTGGGGTAACCTGGTGAGGGCGCCGATCGAGAAGTAGCGCCGGGAGGACAGGAGGCAACGAGCGGGAGGATGGAATAGCCTGCGACGGCTCCCTCTGATGCCTTAATGGACGACGGCCCGCTAAAACCGCGGGCGGTCGTTGTTTCTATTCCCTGTTCCCCACACCCCAAGGCGGGGAGCGGAAGGCCCGTCAACCCGTCATACCCTCGGTCATCTTCCGTCCACCGAGGATGTGCAGGTGCAAGTGGGGGACAGTCTGTCCGCCATCCACGCCCGTGTTGACGACGAGTCGATATCCTCCCGAGAGTCCCTCCTGCTTCGCGATCTTCGCGACCGCCAGCAGGAGCCTGCCCGCGAGCTCCACGTCCTCCTGCTCGAGCGCGTCGAGCGAGGGGATCGGCTTTCTCGGGATCACCAGAATGTGAACCGGCGCGGCGGGCTTGACGTCGCGGATCGCGACGAGGTGGTCGTCCTGGTAGACGAAGTCCCCGGGGAACTCCCCATCGATGATCCTGCTGAACAGAGTCTTCTCGGCCATTGGTGATCTCGGTGAATGAATGGCGATCGTCAAACGCGAGATGCCGGGCTCTCGAGGCCGAGCTCGGCGCTCCACCACTCGTCCTCCGCGTCCTCACGGCGCACGACGAGCCCGGCAGCTCCTGCAGCCTCGACGACACCGTCTTGTTCGCGTTCGAGGATCCCGGAAACGATCAGCCGCCCGTCCGGCTTCAACGACGAAGCCAGGCTCGGCAGAAGCGGACAGATGACGCTGCTCAGGATATTGGCGAGGATGAGGTCGAACCGTCCCAATCGGCGGAGCATGTCGGGGTCGGCGAGCACCTCGTGAAGCTGGATGACGTCTTTCGCGCCGTTGCGGTCGATGTTCTCGCGCGCGTTGAGGTTGGCGTCGGGGTCGTACTCGACGGCGATCACCTCCGCTGCTCCCGCCCGGGCCGCCGCGATCGAGAGTATGCCGGAACCGGATCCGATATCGAGTACCCGGTCGCCGCCGCGGAGGCTCTCGTCGAGGAGCCGGAGGCAGCCACGTGTCGTCGCGTGTTCGCCCGTTCCGAACGCCATCTGGGGATCGATCTCGATGACGACCTCACCCGGCCCGGCGGACCAATCGGTCCAGCTCGGCTTGACGACGAAGCGGTGGGAGACCTTCCGTGGCTGGAGCCCACGCCGCCATTCGCGCTCCCAATCCTCGTTCGCCTGCCAGCGCCAGGACAGCTCGGGCGGATCCGACGCGATCCACTCCTCGAGGAACGACCGCGACTCAGCCACGAACGCCTCGGGGTCCGCGGGCGGATCGAGGTAGATGGTGAGCGCATCGCCTTCCTCGAGCACCGAGAGCCCGCCCATCGCCAGCAATCCCTCGATCAGCAGGTCCCGGAGCGGGTCGTCCGCCGGAACTCGCGCCGTGAGGACCAGCCATCGCTCGGGCGCCATCACGATCGACTGCTTCGACGGCCGACTCCGTCATCCCGGCGAATGCCGGGATGACGGGGGAAGCCGACGACGGGGGAAGTCGATGACGGGGCAGTCGATGACGGGCAAACATTCCCTCGTGTGACAGTGGACTGCCAGAGCAGTCTCAACCGGTGAACGCTTCCCGCATCCGGTTCCAGAAGCTGTTCCTGCTGTCGCCGGTGTCGGGTGGATCGCCCTCGACCTCCCTGAGCCTGGCGAACACCGCCTCCTGCTCGGGCGTCAGGTGAACGGGAGTCCAGACTTGTAATCGGACGTGCTGATCGCCCCGCCCCCCTCCTCCGAGGTGCGGCAGGCCCTTCCCACGCAGCGTGAGGACGTCGCCACTCTGCGAGCCAGCGGGGATGCCGAGTTCTTCGGCGCCCCATACGGTCGGCACCTCCAGCTCATCGCCCAGCGCGACCTGCGCGAACGACACCGGAAGGACATGGACGAGGTCGTCGCCGTCCCGAATGAAGCGGGGGTCGTCATCGACCTCCAGGACCACGAGCACGTCGCCACGAGGGCCGCCACGGGGCCCGGTATTTCCCTGCCCTCTAAGGGTGATGTAGTTGTCGGAGGTGACGCCGGCCGGCACGTCGACCTCGTACTCACGCTCCTTGCGTTCCCGGCCGTCCCCGTGGCAGCGCTCACAGGGGTCGGCGATCCGCCGACCCTCGCCGCCGCATGCGGGGCAGGGGCTCGCGCTGACGAACTGTCCGAAGACGCTGCGCTGCACGCGGCGGACCTCACCGGCGCCGTTGCAGGTGGCGCACACCTGCGGCTCCTCGGGCGTTCTTGAGCCGGTCCCATCGCACTTCTCGCACGCCTCGAGCACAGGGATCCGTATTTTCTTCGGGACCCCCGTAGCCACTTCCTCGAGGGTGATGCGAAGCCGGATGCGCGTGTCCTGACCCCGCTGCGAGTGCGAGCGACGGCGGCCGCCGAAGAGATCCTCGAAGCCGCCGAACCCACCGAAGTCACGCATGAAGACGTTCAGCGCCTCCTCGAATCCGAAGCCCGCGAAGCCGCCCTGACCCCCGCCCGCGCCGGTCTTCACGCCGGCGTGGCCGAAGCGGTCGTACGCGGAGCGCTTCTCCGCGTCGCGGAGAATCTCGTACGCTTCGGTCGCCTCCTTGAACTTCTCCTCCGCTTCGGAGTCGCCACCATTCCTGTCGGGATGGTATTTCAGCGCCAGTTTGCGATACGCCTTCTTGATCGAATCCGCATCCGCCGTGCGCTCGACTCCGAGAATTTCGTAAAAATCCCTCAATGAACCGTCCTCAGGTTAGGAATTCGGAGACGAGCGCGGACGTGCCCTCGACGAGCGTGATGACTCGTTCGTACGGCATGCGGGTGGGTCCGATGACTCCGATCACCCCGCGCAGTTCTCCGATGTTGTATTCGGACGTAACGATCGTGAAGCCCGTGAGGGCCGGATCGGAGTGTTCCGCTCCGATAGTGATCGTCAGACCTTCTGAACCCCTCCGTGACTCCAGCATCCCCCGGAGGAGGTCTGTTCTCTCCGTCAGCTCCAGGAGACCGCGGAGCCGGGTCCCGTTCTGGAACTCGGGCTGCTCCGCCAGAACCGATGCACGACCGAGATGGAGCGTGCCCTCCATCGGCGGCAGCTCCAGCCACTCTTCAGCCGACTGGATGAAGATGTTGAGCAGCTCCGAGGCCCTCGGGTCACCGGGGGGTGCGGAGTCCCGCAACCGCGCGGTGAGCGTCGAGCGCACCTGCGACAGCGGCAACCCCCCGAGCCGCTCGTTGAGGACCTGCGCGACGACGACGAGGACGCTCGAGGGGATCTCCGCCGGCACGTCGACGAAGACGGAGCGCACGCCACCTGCGCGGAGCGTCATCACCATGAGGACCTTGCCCTCGGCCACCGAGAGCAGCTCGATCCGCTCGAGGGTGCTCTCACTGAGCCCGGGGCCGGTCGCGACTCCCAGCTCGCTGGTCAGCAGCCCCAGGACCTGCGCGGCACGCCGGATCAGGAGCTCGACGCCCGATCGGTCGGCTGCCTGCAACTCGACCCGCAGCTCGGTCGCCTCCTGGGTGACCCGCCGTGGCTGGTTCAGCAGCTCGTTGACGTAGAACCGATAGCCGCGGTCCGTCGGCATCCGGCCGGCGGAGGTGTGCGGATGATACAGGTAGCCCTTCTCCTCGAGGTCGCTCATCGTGTTGCGGACCGTCGCCGGCGAGATACCGAGCTTGAACCGCCGGGCAACCGTTCGGCTGCCGGCTGGCTCGGCGGTTTCGACGTACATCCGCACCACGGCTTCGAGGACGCGGTGCTCGCGGTCGCTGAGCGCTTCTCCGTTCATCTACCTGATCCTTTGGAGTTGCCCGCAATCTGAACCAGGGCCGCTTCAGCGTCAATCTGAGGCGTGGGCAGCCTGCCGCCCCCGACCTCGTGCAGTTCCATCGCCATTCGATCGAGGAGGAGCCAGCCCGAAGGTGTCAGCCGGACCATACCGTCACGGGCTGCGGCGAACCCCGTCGCGGTCCACGACCGGACCATCTCCGCCTGGGCCCGAACGAGACCGTCCAGCGAGAGGCCGTCGGCCGTGCGCAGCCCCAGCCATATACGTTCCAGATCCGTTGCGTCGGAGTCGACGACTTCCTGATCGTCCGTCGGAAGCCGACCCGCCGCGAGCGCGTCTCTATATGCGCTCCAGGACCCCAGGTTCCACCGTCGGAGCGGAGGAAAATACGCATGCGCGCCCGGCCCGAGCGCTGCGTATGGAGCCCCCGTCCAGTAGACGAAGTTGTGCTTCGAGCGCTTCCCCGGGAGAGCGAAGTTGGAGACTTCGTACGCCTCGAATCCGGCCGCGGTGAGACGTTCGTGCGCGAGCAGATATTCGTCGGCATAGCGATCCTCGTCCGCGAGCGTTTCCCGTCCCTCCGACACCCATCGGCCCAGGGGGGCGCCGCTCTCCGCCGTGAGGCCGTAGAGCGAAACGTGCTCCGGCTCGAGGGCGATCGCGCGCTCCAGGTCCGCTCGCCAGTCCCGCTTCAGACGGGAGGGCAGGCCGAAGATGAGGTCGATGCTGACGTTGTCCAACCCGGCCGTCCGCGCGGCCGACACCGCTCGAGCAGGCCCGCCCGGCCCGTGCAATCGGCCCATCCAACGGAGCGCGCCGGCATCGAACGTCTGCACTCCCAGCGAGAGGCGGTTCACACCGGCAGCCCTCCAGTCGGCGGCGAGCTCGCGGCCGAAGCTCTCGGGGTTCGCCTCGCACGTCCACTCCGCGCCGGGACCGAGGCGGGCTCGGGGTCGCGTGCGCTCGAGTAGCGAGGCCATCGCACCGGTACCGAGCAGCGAGGGAGTGCCGCCACCGACGTAGAGGGTGTCCAGCTCGAGCGCATCGTGCCAGTCGCGATCCCTCGCGGTGAGGTCCAACTCGGCGAGCACGCAGTCGAGCCACTCCGCGACCGGCGGTTCGCGGATCGCCTCCACCGCGAAGTCGCAGTAGGAGCAGCGTCGCACGCAGAAAGGGACGTGAATGTAGAGCGATCTCGGCTTCGTCACGCGTCCGTTGATGACCGGGTAAGGCACCGGGCCGTGGGCGGCGATGCCTCGTCAGGGCAGTCTCAGCTCTGAGGATCTCAGGCGCTGGTACCCCGTAGCGACCACAAAGTCGCGCGCAGAAAGGGGATGGGAGTTCAGGAGCGACAGTAGCGCTTGCCGGGCAGCGCGGTTACGAGCCCGCGTAGCTCCAGGTGAAGCAGCGTCGTCAGCACGGCCGCCGCCGACACGTTCACGTCGCGGGCGAGTTCGTCGACGTGAAGCGGCTCGGCTGAAAGCACCCGCATCAGGGCGTCCTCGTCCCCGGAGAGGAGCGGAAGGGTCGTCGCGGAGGAAGGGGACGCCGCAGGTTCGAGGGTCGCGGCCGACCCGACGCCGCGAAGCTCCTCGAGCACGTCCAGCGCCGAAGCTACGAGCCGCGCTCCATCCTTGATGAGCTGATTCGTGCCCTCGCTCGCCGGCGACTCGATCGGCCCGGGCACCGCCATGACGTCCTTCCCCTGCTCGATCGCGAACCCGACAGTGTGCTGAGCCCCACTCTTGTGGCCCATCTCCACCACGAGCACCGCCTGGCTGAGCGCAACGATGAGTCGGTTGCGGCGTGGGAAGTTGCCGGCTTTCGGGGTCTCTCCCGGTGGATACTCGGTGAGGAGCAGCCCCTGCTGCCGGATCGCCGCGAAGAGCCGCTGATTCTCGGGAGGATAGACCTGGTCGATGCCGTGCCCCAGGACTCCGATCGTCCCGCCGCCGGCATCGAGTGCCCCCTGATGCGCCGCCGAGTCGACCCCCCGTGCGACTCCGCTGACGATGACGAGCCCGGCGCTCGCGAGGTCGAAGCCGAGCCGTTCGGCGGCTCGTCTGCCGTATCGGGTCGGCGACCGGGTCCCCACGACGGCGATCCCCGGACGCTCGAGAGCGGAAACGTCACCGGCCGCGAAAATGAGGTAGGGCGGCTCGGTGACCGCGCGGAAGGACGGCGGGTATGCGGGGTCGTCGGGGGTGAGCGCGACGGCGCCCAACCGTCGGAGGCGCCCGAGCGCCGCGCGACTCTCTGCCCGTGCCGCCGGTGTTCCGGACGCCTGGATCCGCCGGGCGAGCTCGGGTCCGATGCCGGCAATCGACCTCAGCTCGGAACTGGAGGCTCGGATCGCCTCCGGAGCGCCGTCGAAGCGTTCGAGGAGCTGCGAGAGCCTCTGGGGCCCAACCCCCTGGACGAGAGATAGCCGGAGGAGCGGCTCCAGTTCGGCTTCGGTGAGCGGCACGCCTACCTCAGGGGCGCCACGGTTCGGGCTTCTCCTCGTCGTCCCCGCGCTCCTCCGCGACCACCGCCTGGGCGTGCTCCCACAGCGCCTCTAGCAGCGGGTCCAGACCGCGGTGCGCGACCGCCGAAATGAGGAACTGGCCCCATGCGCTGGGCGCCTCGACCCGCGGCGGCGGCCAGTCCGGCGGCAGGAGGTCGGCCTTGGAGAAGACGACGCAGTGTGGCTTCGATGCCAGCTCCTCCGAGTAGGTGAGGAGCTCGCGGCGCAGCAGCTCGTATTCCGCCTGCATGTCGAGGGCGTCGGCCGGAAGCAGGAGCGCCAACGTCCGCGTGCGCTCGATGTGACGAAGGAATTCGTGGCCCAATCCCTTCCCCTCGTGCGCGCCCTCGATGATCCCCGGTATGTCGGCCATCACGAACGAGCGGCTGTCGCTGAGCTGTATGACGCCCAGGTTCGGCGTCAGCGTGGTGAACGGGTAGTCCGCGACCTTCGGCGTTGCGCGGGAGACCGAGGCGAGCAGCGTGGATTTCCCCGCGTTCGGTTCGCCGACGAGCCCGACGTCGGCGATCAGCTTCAGCTCCAGCTCGATCCGCCGCGCCTCGCCCGACTCACCCGGCTGCGCATGGCGCGGAGCCTGGTTCGTCGCCGTGGCGAACGCCGCGTTTCCCCGACCGCCGCGGCCCGCCGCCGCCACAACCACGCGCTGCCCGTCCTCCAGCAGTTCGCCCAGCACCTCGCCGGTATCGGCGTCCCGCGCCGTGGTTCCTGGCGGCACCCTGAGCACCAGATCCTCTCCGCTCCGGCCCGTCCTGTTCGCACCCTCCCCGTTCCCGCCCGAGCGGGCGCGGTAGTGCTGTCGATAGCGGTAGTCGAGCAGCGTGGAAAGCTGGGAATCGACCTCCAGGACGACGTCTCCACCCTTCCCCCCGTCGCCACCGTCGGGGCCGCCGAGCGGAATGTACGACTCGCGGCGAAAGCTTACCGCACCAGCGCCGCCACGTCCGGCCTCTACCTCGATGATCGCGTGATCCAGAAACATCGTTCTCTGTCCAATGAAGTGACCTCGCCACGACGATGGCTTGGCGTGAATCCCGTTCGGCTGCGGCTGGGGACCGACGGCGGGCGCAGAGGCGGCAGGCCTCAGCGACTAGCAAGAGCTGCTCCGCGGGAACGCTAACCTGCGGCGCCTCACTCCCGTCCACGCAAGTCGTCGCGGGTCGGGCACCCGGGGCACCAGCGCCTGTATCCGGCTGCTACACTTCGATGGCTACCCCGCCACCATCGGAGCCACCGCGAACACGGCTCCACAGCTCTCGCGCCGACGCCGCGCGTTCGCGACCGATGTATCGGCACCCTACCTCGAGGGCCGCGGACACCTCCGCGTCGCTCGCACCCGCATTCAGAGCGCCCCGGAGGTGCGAGTGAAGCTGACGCGGCGCATACCAGACCGTGAGCAGACCGACGGTACAGAGCTCTCGCGTCACCAGATCGACCGCCGGACGGCCGATCACGCGACCGTAACCGCCCACGAGCATCCATTCGTCCAGATCGGGATGGAGTCGGGCCACGTTCTCGCGGAGCCTCTCGTAACTGCGGCCGTAGACGGTACGGCAGACCTCCTCTCCCCGGTCGGGCCACTGCTCACCCGTCTCTGCGGCGGCCGTGGGAGCCGCGGCGGGCTCCACCTGGCGCCAGAGGATCAGTGCTTCCAGCGCCAGCGGAAAACCAACGAAGAGATGGGACTGAAGGAGGATCTCGTCGACCGACTCGGGAGGTGCAAACCGTTGTGCGATTCGCAAGGACCGCTCGAGCGAGGCCGCCTCGCGAGAGGCGAGTGAGGCCGACACGTCGACGAGGGCCTCCCGCTTCATTCCCAGGATCGCGCGTTCAGGCATCGTCCGGTGTTGTCAGCGTGATGCAGGGGCGAACCTGCCCTACGAGTTCGCCGCACGTGTTGAAGAGGTCGGGGTAGGCGTGCGACCAGAGCGCGCCGAGATCGTCCTCGGAGATGAGATCGAGCTGGCGCAGGACGCTGAGGATCGCCGGGCCCACCGCGCGCGCGGCGCCGTCCTCCACTTTGAGGGCAACGCCGAGCTCGGCGCCGGGCACGCCGACGCAGTAGAGGCCCTCGGCGCCTACCTTGGCGAAGAGGCGCCCCGCCGTCTGGTCCATCAGTTCGGTGCAGAGCCGCCCCTGGCCCGCGACCATTTCGGGATAGTTCGTCATGGCTCCGACCACGTAAGTAGCGTCGCGCTCTCCTGCCCGGGCACCCGCGGCGAGAGTGGCATAGGAGGCCGCCATCTGGCGGAGGGACAGAGCGAAGCAAACCGCACCGCAGCCGTCCGTCCCCAGTCCGATCGCTTCGAGGGGGATACCGGCCCAGCGGCCGATCTCGGACAGGATGCGGCCCTGCACCGGATGCTCGGGCCGGTTGTAGCCGGAGACTTCCCACCCGCGGGCCCGCGCCAGAGCCAGCATCCCGATGTGCTTGCCAGAGCAGTTGTTGTGCAGCCGTACCGGCTCCAGACCGGCTTCGGCGAGGTCGCGCCGCGTCTGTTCGTGGAGCGGGGGGTGTGGCCCGCAGGCGAGGGACTCTGCTTCGACACCGATCTTCTCCAGCATCGCCGTCGCGAGCTGTAAGTGACGCGGTTCGCCCGAGTGGGAGCCGCAGCAGAGCGCAAGCTCCTCCACCGTGAAGCCGAAGCGGTCCATCGCTCCGTCCCGAACGATTGGCGCCGCCTGGAACGGCTTCGCACCGGAGCGGAAGAAGGTCACCCGATCGGCCTCGCCGACCGAAGCCCTGAGCCGGCCCTCGGAGTCCACGACCGCCGCATGGATCACATGGCGAGACTCGAGGATCGCGCCTCGAACCACCTCCACCGTCTCATCCATCAGTTGATCTCCTCCGCAAACCGAGCGTGATACCGCCGAGAATCAGCGCCCCTCCAATGACCGCCTCCACGGGCGGGACCTCCGCGATCTGCGGAAGTACCCAGGCAATCAAGGTAGCTCCTACCGGCTCCCCGAGCAGCGTGAGGTTCACCGCGTATGCCGGGAGGTACCGCAGCGCCCAGTTCTGGCCCGTATGCCCGATCATCGTCGGGCCGAGGGCAAGAGCGAGAAAGACGAGCCAATCTCGTGCCGGATGGGGCGCGACGCTCGCCGGATCGGTCGCGAGAAGCGCCAGCAGCAGGAAGACCGCCGCGAATCCGTACACGATCGTCACGTACGGCCAGATACCGATGCTCCCCCGGAGCTTCCGACCGATCACGTAGTACCCCGCCACGAGCACCGCACCCAGCAACGCCAGCATGTCACCGAGGAGAGGATCGGATCCAGCACCCAGGTCTCCGGCTCCGATCACGGCGGCGCCGACGACGGCGAGCGAGATGCCGATCCACTGCCGTGGGGTAGGATACTCCCGGAGCACCGCGATGGCGATGAGCGCCACCCATACGGGCTGCGTGGACACCAGCGCGACCGACGCGGCGACGCTGGTCAGCTGAACGGACGCGATCCATGCCGTGAAGTGCCCTGCCAGCAGCAACCCGGCGAGCCCGGCAATCACCCACTCCCGGATCGTGAGCTGAGTCACCGCCGACCATTCGCCCCTCAGCAACAGGACGGCGGCGCTGCAGCCGACGGCGATCGCCAGACGCCAGAAGGAGATGGCCAGGGCGTCCGCCTCGCTGAATCGAATGAGGGGCGCCGCCCAGCTCATCGCCACGACCGAGACGAAGAGCACGGCGTACGGCGAGCCTTCCACTCCCCTTCGGTCCGGCGTCGGGCCCCGCCGCGTGATCACCCCGGCGGCGCGACGCCCGTCGCCGCACCCGCCTGCCGCAGGAGAGCGAGCACGTTGGCGCCGGCCAACCGGAGCCCCAGTAGAACGAAGAAGACGCCGAAGAGCAGCGAGAGGGTGCGAGGCTTCATCCTCTGGTTCAGGACGGCTCCCCAGTGAACCGATGCCACGGCACCGACGAACATCGCCAGTCCAGCGGAGAAGTGGACGTAGCCGAGGGACCATGGCGGTAGCCCCGGGGCGCCGAGCCCGCTGACGATGTACCCGGCCGTCCCCGCCGTCGCCGTGATCGCGATGATCCCCATGGAGGTGGCCGCGATCTGACGTATGTCGAGCTTCACCAGGTAGATCAGCATCGGTATCGCGACCGTTCCGCCGCCCACGCCGAGCAGTGACGAAAGGAAGCCTACCAGCACTCCGGTGGACAGTGTCCTGCCGGCGGAGAGCTTCGGTTCCACCTTCGGCAGGGAGTCGGGAAGCTTGCGCTTGGGGTAGAGGAGACGCGAACCCGAAAAGATCAGCAGAAGGCCGAACCCTGTCTGCAACGCCTCCGGCGGAAGGACCACCGCAAGGCGCGCGGCGAGGAATGCGGCGACCATGGAGGCCGCACCGATCGGCCATACGGCACGCCACTCGACCAGGCTCGCGCGATGGTAGGTCCAGGCGCCACGGATCGAGGTGGGGACGATCACGAGGAGGCTCGTCCCGTGCGCGAGGACGACACGGGCCTCGGGGCTCACCACCACGCCGAACAGGTCGGGCCGGCCGTAAAAGAAATAGAGGAAGGGCACGATGAGCACCCCTCCTCCAATTCCTATCAGTCCTGAAAGCAGACCGACCGCGAGACCGACGGTGATGATGACAAGAAGTGTCACCACCTCCATCTACTGAGCGATCGGCTGAGCTCGGGTCTGGGCCATGCTGAACAGCTCCTGCTGGCTCGGCGCCTCGCGGAGCAGGCCGATCGCGCTGCGGATCACGTTGTCGTCACGGTTCGCACGCTGTGCTCTGCCCTCCGGGCCCCACTTCGCCTGTGCGATCTCGCCGCCGAGCTGAAGCTCGACGAGTCGACTGGCGCCCTCGAGCTGCTCCGGCGTCACCTCGACACCCTCCGCCACGAGCATCTGCAGCATCTCCTGCTCCATCGCCGGCGTCACCACGAAGCCGGGTTCGAGGTCCGGGTGGGTCCGCACATAATCCACCGCGTAACGGAAGATCACGTCCGGGTACTTGTTCCCGGCGCGCGACGCGGCATCGAAGAACTCGCGCTCCACATCGGTGAGCGTGTCGCTCCGAATGAGCAGATCCGGCACGATGCCGCCGCCCCCGTATACGATACGGCCCCCATCGGTCCGGAACTCCTCGAGCTGGGTCGTGTCGATCGCCGTCTCCTCCGGAACCGGCTGACCGTCCTCCGCCCGCGGCTCCTCCTCGAGGAGGGCGATCGGATCGCCTTCACGCTGCTGATCCCGCTGAATCGACCGTCCGGAGGGCGTGTACCACTTGCCGGTGGTCATCTTCAGGTAGTTTCCGCCCGAGAGGGCGAAGAGCGTCTGTACCGAGCCCTTCCCGAAGGTCGGCACGCCGACCACCAACGCACGGTCGTGGTCCTGAAGCGCACCGGCGACGATCTCGGCCGCGCTGGCGGAGTACTGGTCCACGAGGACGACGATGGGCAGGCCCGGGAACTCCTCGGGCCGCGAGGCCCGGAAGACCACGTTGTCGCGGGGATTCCGTGCACGCGTCTCGACGATCGGTGCGCCCCGGTCGACGAAGAGGTCGGTGACGGATACTCCCTGATCGAGGAGGCCGCCCGGGTTGGCCCTAAGATCCAGAATCATCGACCGCATGCCCTGATCCCGCAGGGTCGCGATCGCGTTGCGCAGCTCCTCCGTCGAAGTCTCGCTGAAGAGGTCCAGCCGCGCGTACCCGATCTCCGGCTCGATCATATACGCAGTGCGTATCGAGCGGACGTGGATCTCCTCGCGGACGAGGTTGAAATCGATCGGCTCGTCGACGCCCGGCCGCCCGATCTTGATATTGACCGGCTCGCCGACGCGGCCGCGCAGCACTTCGACGGCATCGTCGTCGGTCCACCCCTCGGTGGACTGATCCTCGACCTGCACGATGCGGTCGCCCGCCATCAGGCCCGCGCGCTCGGCGGGCGTGCCGGGGAGGGGTGCGAGAATGGTGATCCAGCCATCCCGCTCGGCGATCTGTATGCCGAGGCCGCCGTACTCGCCGGTCGTCTGAATGCGCAGCCGCGCGTAGTCCTCGGCGGACATGTAGGACGTGTGCGGATCGCCGAGCTCCTGCAGGAGGCCCTCGACTGCCATGCGATAGAGATCCTCGGTGCGCTCCGCGTCGACGTAGTCGCGGGAGAGGCGTTCCAGGATCTCGAGCAGCACGCGCCCGTCCGGCTCCCGGCCGGCCTCGACCCCGCGCTGCAGCAACCAGCCTCCGGAGACGAAGGCGAAGAGTGCCACCAGGATCGGCCCCAGGATTGTTCTCTTGAGCTTCATTCGACCTCCGCGACTGCTTGGTAGGTGGTGCGGGCGGCGGACCGGTCGGTCCGCGTCGTCCCGCTCCTCAGCTGATAAACCCGCTCTGAGCGAATGTTTCTGGAAACCGCCGTGCCAGGGCGGTGATCACCCGCTGTCTCACGTCCTCGATGGTTCCGCTCGCGTCCACTCTGACGACCCCGTCGAGCGTCGTCGCCAGATCAGTATAACCACGGGCGACGCGCTCGTGAAACGCCCGCGTCTCGCTCTCCATCCGATCGGGGCGCTTGGAGGCGGCGATCTGCCGTCTCAGTCCCTCGTCGGGAGACAGCTCGAGCAGCACCGTGGCGTCTGGAGACAGCCCCTCCGTCGCAAAGCGGTTACAGGCCGCGATCTGGTCTGACGGCAAGCCGCGGCCGGCGCCCTGGTAGGCGAGAGTCGAAAGCTCGAAGCGATCCGCGATGACGACACCGCCGTCGCCGAGAGCGGGGCGGACGACCTGTTCGACGAAGGCCGCGCGCGCCGCCAGCATCAGGAATAGCTCGCTCCTTGGCGGAATGCCGAGCCCGCTCTCGTCCAGGACGAGTGAGCGGATGCGCTCGCCGAGAGGGGTGGACCCGGGCTCCCTGGCATGCACGACCGCGTGTCCAAGGCGGCGGAGCTCGTCGGTGAGGAGCGACGCCTGTGTGCTCTTCCCCGAACCCTCGACGCCCTCGAACGCAAGGAAAAGACCACCCACCGCGCCGGCGGCGCGCGGCCGACGGCTCACCGAACGTTCCTTCACGGCGTCTCCGCGAGCGCGGCCGGAGCGGCGCTGGAATCCACTGCGCGCGGCGGAATCACGAAGTGAAAGGTGGTGCCGCCGGTCTCCGCGCTCTCGACCCAGATCCGTCCCCCGTGGGCCTCTACGGCGAGCTTGCAGAACGTCAGCCCCAGTCCGGAGCTCGGCCGGTCGCCCGTGCGCGAAAGGGTGCCGAACTTTCGAAAGATGATGTCGTGATACGCCGGAGGAATGCCGCGCCCGTTGTCGCGAACGGTGAAGAGAACACCCTGGCCGTCCTCCGCCTGCTGCGCCTGCAGCTGCACCTCGACCTGCGGACCCGCGTGACGAAGGGCGTTGCCGATGAGGTTCGAGAAGACCCTGCGGAGCAGGTACCGGTCCGCGAGCACCGGCTGAACATCGGATGCGGCGGCCCGGATCGAGGCGCCTCGTTGCTCCACCCGCACGCGCCACTCGTCCGCGACGGAGCGCAGGAACTCGTCGGGGTCCACCGGGCGCAGATCCGGCGCGAGACGGGATTCCTCGAGCCGCGTCAACTCGAGGAGGTCGTCCATCAGCTGCAGCGCGTCTCCACCGCGCTGCATGCCGTCGGAGAGGAGCCTGTGCAGATCGGGCGACAGGTCTCCCAGGTCACCCTCGACGGCCATTTCGATGGTGCCGAGAATCGCTGTCAGCGGTGATTTGAGATCGTGGACGATCATCTTCATCAGATCGTCCTTCAGCCGCTCGAGCGCCTGCAGCTTCCGATACGAGGCTTCCAGCTCGTCGCGCGCCGCCTTCAGGCGCAGGAGGGAACGGACCCGTGCGAGCAGGATCGGCCGATTGAACGGCTTCGTCAGGAAGTCGTCGCCACCGGATTCGATCGCGCGCAGCTTGTCCTCCGCCTCGGAGAGAGCCGTGACGAAGACGACCGGGATCTTCGCCGTGGCGCTGTCGAGCTTCAACTGCTTGCAGACCTCGAAGCCGTTCATCCCCGGCATCATGATGTCGAGGAGGATCAGGTCGGGGAGCCGTTCGGCGGCGATGCGGAGGGCCGTGGCCCCGTCCAGCGCCTGGTCGACGCGGTAACCCATCGCGGAGAGCAGGTCGCATAGCGGCTCCACGTTGAGCGGATTGTCGTCGACCACCAGGACGAGTGGCGCGGCGACGGCGGTGGCGTTCACCGCCCGAGAACCCGCACCGACAGGCCGACGCGCCAGAACGACTCGTCGAGGGCGGCTCCATCACTACCGCGGTCGCCGAACTCGAGCGACAGGTCGGTACGGGTCGCGCCACCGGCGAGCAGGATGCCGCCGCCGAGCGTCAGCGCTCGCTCCCGCGCCCACGGATCCGAGGCTTCGGTGCCCCAGCGGAACGGGAGCGCCGCGGTGCGGCCTCCGACCCGGACCGGTAAGGGACGTCCGGCAAGCGTCACGGCATCGTACTCGAGACCTCCCTCGACGGACCACGAATCGCGCGCGCCGCCGTGGCCGCCGAGGGCCTCGTCGAGGGTGGACCACGCGCCCCAGCTTCCGCCGAGCGCGAGCGATGTCGTCTGTCCGATGCGGCCGCTCGCACCACCGCGGACGACGAGCGGAAGCTCGTAGGAGCGGGACGCAAGTCGAGCGCGAACGGTCGCGGCCTCCGTAGTGTCCGCGGCGATAGCCTCGGCGTTCAGGGTACCGCCGTAGCTGAGGGAGGCGCCCAGGGAGAGCGCCTCGCTGGCGACGTAGCGAACTCCACCGGTGTAGCCGAGGCCGCTGTACTCCCAGGACGAGCTGCAGCAGGTCGGCGAGACGGCGTTGCCGAAGATCCGTCCTTCGACGCGGACCGCCTGGCCCGTGTAGGCATCAATGCCGAAACCGAAGCCGAGATCTTCGTTCACCTGGTAGGAGGCGCCCGCCCTCATCCTGGCCACCCCACCTTCGGAAGAAGCGAGATCGACGATCCTGACGGTGTCCTCGCCGAGGAAGAGCGAGTCCGGCACCTCGAACCGCCAGTTCTGATCGAGATAGCTGCCGTAGCCCGCCATCAGCACGAAGCGACCGGCCGGGAAGGCGGCGAGGAGCAGCGGAAAGCGCGCCGTCCGGCCATCCGCGGTCGAACCCGAAGCGTCGCTCGTGAAGTTGTCGTACTGGTAGCCGATGATCATGCCCGGCTCTGTGAGACCGGCGGCGGCGGCGGGATTCACCCAGGAGATCTCGGGCTCGGGGAGACCGATGGAGACGCCGCCGAGACCCCGTGCCCGGGCGTCCACCGGCTCGAGCAGGTAGCCGAGCCCGCGTGCGGAGAACACCGACTGGGCCGCCACCGGCGTGGCGAAGAGGCAGACGACGAAGCCGAGAAGGGCGAGAGCAGATGCGGTACGCGGCTTCATGGTAGCTGTGGGGTCACGGGCAAGGTGTACAGGATGCGGAGGCGCGGATTGCGGGCGAACCAGCCATAGCCGAATCTCGACGCTTCCGGCTCGACGAGCAGCGCCAGGCCGATCTCGGCAACCTCCTCGTCGATCGCGCGCTGGAACGCACCGGTCACGACCAGGCTGAACGGCGGCGCTCCACTCTCGGCGAAGCGGGCGGCGGGCACCGTGTCCGCCGCGACGATGGATCCGAGCGTCGCGCGTTCGCCGAGCTCGAGCTCGAGCACCTCGCGTACGAATACCCGTAGCTCGCCAATCGGTCGGAAGCCGTGAGCGACGGGCAGCGGGTCCAGGATCAGCTCGACCCGGTCCAGCGAGATCGCGTCGGCGCGAAGGTCCGGGCAACCTGCCGAGGGTGCACAGCCGGGAAGCTCCGTGGGGACGGCGAGCCGGAGCACGGTTCGGTCCGACGTGATACCGCCGACCCGGTAAACATCTTCGGGCGCCGGGGCGTCGGGGGAGAAGACGAAGGTCTCCGAGCTAGCGGGTACAGTGCGAACGACCGTGGTATCGAGGTCGGCGCCGGGCCGAATCGAGGCTCTCACCATCAGGTTCGCAACGTTCACGCGGGCGTCGAGATCGCCGAGGGTGACCATCAGGCCGGGTAGATCGTCATCTGCCAGACGTCGTACCAGATCGGCGGGCACGTCCCAGATCAGGGAATCGGCGACCGCGCCCGTATCGGCCTGGAGCCACATGGTCGTGGCGATCAGCTCCCCTCGCGTACCGCCGGGCTCGCTCCATGGAATCGTCATGCCCTCGCGGTCGACGGCATTCTCCCAGGAGACTGCCGCGGTATCCCACGGCTGAGTGACGGTCCAGAGTCTAAGCTCGAGCGCCGTATGGGACGCAGTCAGGGTATCGGGGATGACCGCCCGGACCTGGCTCGGCTCGTAGAGGAAGTCCGTGTAGCTCTCCCCGGCCACCTCGACGGTGTCGGGAAAGCCTCCGAACGTCGCCAGAGCGTGCGAGTTCAGCGCGCCATCGAAGTTCCGCGCCAGGAGCAGCGCGCTGGCGTCGGCGATCCCCGTCGGGCCGCGGTGGACGGAGCTCTCCAGGAGGAAGTCGCCGCTGTCGAACGTCAGCTCGATCGTCGTCGCGCGGCCGCCCACCGGGAACGGGCCCTCGCCCGAGAGCGTTGGAAGCCGATCGGTGCAACCCGCGGCGAAGATGGCCAGCATCGCCGGAAGCAGGAACGCCGGCTTCGATATCCTTCTCATCAAATGAACTGTCTTTCCAGGTCTGGTTGCCGAGCAGCGCCGCCGGGTGCGGCGGCCTCGGAAGGTGCACTAGTAGCCCGCGAGGCTGCCCTCGAGTTCCCGCTGCTGATAAACGCGCGGAAGTCGGGAACCGAGACCGGTGAGGATCTCGTACGAGATCGTGCCACACCGCGCCGCCACCTCGTCCACGGTGATACCGTCATCGCCGTCGGCGCCGATCAGCGTAGCGATATCGCCGGAGCGGACGCCGGGAAGACCGGTAACATCGATCGTCGTCATGTCCATCGAGATCCGACCGACGATCGGCACACGGCGTCCTCTCACGAGAACTTCGCCTCCGCCGGCCGCGAGCGCCCGCGGGATTCCATCGCCGTAGCCGATCGACAACGTAGCCCATCGCTCGACACCGGAAGCCGTGTGCGTGGCGCCGTAACCGACCGTCGCCCCCGGCTCGACATCGCGCACCAGGACGACGCGGGCGCGCACCGACACCACCGGCGCCGGCGAGGTCTCGGGCCCGGCCTTGCCGCCGTAAAGAAAGATGCCGGGCCGCGCAAGATCGCAGCCGAAGCCGCCGAACCGGAGGATTCCGGCGCTGTTCGCCACGTGCAGAATCGGAGCCGGCTCGACGTCTGGCAGCTCGGCGAGCGCCCGTTCGAAGCGGTTCCACTGCTCCTGCGTCGGCCCGCGGTCGGCTTCGTCCGCCGAGTGGAAGTGGGTATAGGTGCCTTCCCAGCGGAGTCCGCTCGATTCTGCAAGCAGGGCCTCGCCCCAGGAGGCAGCCTCGGTCCAGGGAAAGCCGGCGCGTCCCATCCCCGTGTCGATCTCGACGTGGAACGGGATCGTGCGATCGAGGGCGCGGGCCACGTCGGCGAGCTCGCGTACGGCGGGCAGCTCCGAGATGCAGAGCGTCAGCTCGGCCTCGGCTGCTCGACGGAATTCCGAAAGTGGAGCGGGAGAGAAGACGAGAATTCGGCCGGCCCACCCGGCGGCTCGGAGGCTTTCCCCCTCGGCGATGGCCGCCACTCCGAACGCCCACGGATCCGCCGGGCGCGGGAAGTCGCGCAGAGCCGCCACCACGGGTGCCATTCCGAGCCCGTAGGCCTCGGCCTTGACCATCGGCACGAGGCCCGCGTTCACGCCGATGGCGCGTTGAGCAGCGGCCGCGTTTTCGCGAAGTCTATCGAGACGGACCTCGACCCACGCGCGCGCCCGCGAAGCAGTTGACGAATCTAACACAAGCGACGTAGTATAGGCCGACCGTGAATGACCCGCAAGCTGACCAGAACCCCAGCTCCGAGGCCGCCTCGGGCACTCTCGATCGCGCTCTCGGGCTGGTCGAGTTCCTTCGCGCCCGCTGCCCGTGGGACGCCGCGCAGACCCACCACTCCCTTCGCCGGTATCTACTCGAGGAGTCTCACGAAGTCGTGGACGCAATCGATAGGCGCGACGACGAAGCGCTCCGCGACGAGCTCGGAGACCTCCTGCTGAACCTCGCCTACCAGATCGTCCTCGCCGAGGAACGCTCCGTATTCGATCGCGATGGCGTGGTCGCCGGCCTGGAGGCCAAGATGCGACGCCGCCATCCGCACCTGTACGGCGGTGAGCCGGTTACCTGGGAAACGCTGAAGGCGCGCGAAAAGGGGGACGAGAAGGACGCGGCCGGCGAGACGATCCTCGGCGGCATAGTCGCCGGCGTCGATCCGCTGGCGCACGCGCGGCGCGTCCAGAGTCGCGTCGCCGAAGTCGGCTTCGATTGGCCCGATGCTGGCGGAGCGTGGGTGAAGGTGCGGGAGGAGATCGAGGAAGTCGAGGCAGAGTTGGAGGAAGGAGACGAGCGACGCCTCGAGGACGAGCTCGGCGACCTCCTCTTCGCCGTGGTGAATTTCGCGCGCCTCACGAACGTAGATCCGTCGACGGCTCTGGCGCGTGCGAATACAAAGTTCGCTCGCAGGTTCGGACGGCTCGAACAGCTGGCTGAGGCGCGGAACGTCCTTCTCGGTCAGGCGCCGCTGGAAGCACTGGACGAGCTCTGGAACGTGGTCAAGGGGGAGGAAGATTGAAGCTCGCTCATCGGTTGATGTTCACGTTGGTCGCGATCACGGTGATCCTGGTCGCGCCCGCCGTCTACGGTCTTTTCGCGCTGCGGGAGCTTCGTCAGGTGGCGTACAATCTGAACACCCGCGACGCGGTCGGGGCTCTCACGCTGGGGCGGTTGCAGACAGCCTTTCGCGAGCTCGACAACCAGGAGCGCATCTTCCTGGCCTTCGCATCCCAGCCCGACCAGAGGAACGCGCCGGTGGAACGGGTGATGGACGCCATGGCCACCATCGATTCCGAGCTCGGGCGCTTGCAGGACGGCGGCTACGACGAGGTGACCGACCCGGCGGAGGCGGCGTGGGCAGGCCTGAGAGCCGCTATCGAGGATGAGCAACGACTCGTCCGGGAGGGCCAGATCGCCGAGGCGGACCAGCACAGAGCGAGTGCGGTCGACCCGGCATTCGAGACGATGGACGTCGCGCTCGATCCGATCGGCGAGGCGATCAACGCCGCGGGGCGGCAGGAGGTCGAGCAGGCGCAGACGATTGCCGCGCGCGCCGCCACCACGACGCTTCTCGCCCTCGCGGTTTCGCTGCTCATCGCCCTCCTGATCGGTCTCTGGACGGGACGAAACCTGCTCCGGCCGGTGAGTGAGTTGCGCCGCGGTATGGCCGGTGTCGCCGAAGGCGAATTCGCCCAGGAGCTGGAGATTTCGAGCCACCGCCCAGACGAGATCGGAGACCTCGCACGCTCCTTCGCCTTGATGGCGCAGGATCTCGTGGCCCTGGACAAAATGAAGGCGGAGTTCATCTCCGTCGCGTCGCACGAGCTGAAGACGCCGCTCAGCGTCATCCGCGGCTACGTCTCGCTGCTCCGCGACGACGTCTACGGTTCGGTGACGGCCGAGCAGAAGAAGATTCTGGGCTCCGTCGGAGACCAGACCGATCGGCTGGGCCGTCTCATACAGCAGCTCCTGGACATCAGCCGTTTCGAGGCGGGTGTCGGCCGTCTCGATGTCAAGCCGTTCGATCTTCGCGCTTTTCTGGACGAGTTCGCCGATGCCTTCGAGGCGCTCGCCGTACAGAACGAATCGGAGTTCGAGGTAGTGGTCGATCCCGACCTACCGGAAACGATCGAGGGCGACAGCGATCGCTTGAACGAGGTGTTCGGCAACCTGCTGGCGAACTCGTTCAAGTTCACGCCTCGGGGGGGGCGGATCGTGCTGCGGGCAGGCCCCGCTTCCGGATCCGCCGAGGGGATCGAAGTAGAGGTCTCCGATACGGGTGTGGGGATCCCTGAAGACCAGCTCCCACGAATCTTCGAGAAGTTCTACCAGGTAGAGAACGAAGCGCAGCCCATGTCCATCGGAACCGGCCTCGGGCTGGCCATTTCCAAGGAGATCGTGGATTCGCATGGAGGCACGATCACTGCAGAGAGTAGCGAGGGTGAGGGAACGACGTTTCGTGTCTTCCTTCCTCTGCGTCCGCCGACTCCGGGGGCGGCAGACTGACGCCCGCAGACCACACCACTGATAATGAAGCGTCTTCTTCAGCTTCTTTTCGTCGTCGTACCGCTCGCCGGCTGCGCGCAACTCGGGTTAGGCGGCGGCGAATCCGATGGCCGCGTCGAGCTTTGGGCCGCGGCGCAGGATGCCATGGCTGTCGAGGATTTCGACCTCGCGGAGCGTACCTTCGAGCAGCTCGCGCGGGCCTATCCAAATTCGCTGGAGGGACGCGAAAGCCTGTTCTATCTGGGCGCGATCCGACTGGATCCGCGTAACCCCGAGTGGGCGCCGGCGCCGGCGGAAGCGAGTTTTTCCGAGTACCTCGGCCTCATATCCGAGAGCGGGCCGCGGCTGTACCGCTACCCCGAAGCACGGGTGCTGCACGAGATTGCGAGACAGCTGAACCTTCCCGTCGACTCCAGAGTGGTGGGCCTCCAGCCGGAAGAGCGCGTGGTCACGGTCGAGGAGCGGGTCGTCGTGCCGGGAGCGCAGTCCCGGGCGCTCGCCTCCCAGGTCGCGGCGCTCCGCAGCCAGCTCGCCGAACGCGACGCCCGAATCCAGCAACAGCAGGAAGAGATCGAGCGGATCAGGCGGACCCTGACGGGCGGGCAGCAGTAGTTTCAGGATTCGGGATTCAGGATTCGGCAATCAGGGGGGCTCGGTCGAAAGACCGGGCCTTTTCTGCTCTCGAGAGCCGAGCTTCGAAATCCGATCGATCCTCACGACACCGGGGATCGTCGTACCACGCCGAACGCGCACCCCCTGAATCCCGAATCCCGAATCCTGCGTTCACCCCGTGCTGAACAGCTCCGCACGCTCCGCATAGCCGCGCTGGAGGGCGGTGAGGATCTCGGGGTGCTCTACGAGGTGTGGGTCGGAGGCGACGATCTCGCGGGCGACCCGGCGGGCGAGGGTCAGGAGGTCCAGGTCGGTTTCCAGGTTCGCCCAGCGGAAGGCGGGTAATCCGGATTGGCGGGCGCCGAAGAGGTCACCCTGCCCGCGCAGCCGCAGGTCCTCCTCGGCGATGCGAAAGCCATCGTCGGTCCGGGAGAAGATGCGAAGTCGCTCGGCGGCGTATCCGAGGTCGGAGAGGAGGATGCAGAAGCTTTCTTCCGAGCCGCGGCCGATCCGACCCCGGAGCTGATGGAGCTGCGAGAGGCCGAATCGCTCGGCGTGCTCCACCACCATGACCGTGGCGTTGGGAACGTCGATGCCCACCTCGATGACGGTAGTGGCGACCAGGACGTCGATGTCCCCCCCCGCATAGCCCCGCATCACCCGGTCCTTCTCTTCCGAGTGCATCTGTCCGTGCAGCAGGCCGACGGTGAAGCCCGCGAAGACCTCGTCGCGCAGCCGGTGGAACTCTTCGGTCGCGGCCTTCATCTCCGAGGCTTCGCTCTCCTCCACCAGGGGGTAGACGATGTATGCCTGTCGTCCCGCGGTCAGCTGCTCGCGGACGAAGTCGAGTACGCGATCCAGATCTTGTGGCCGCCGCACAGCCGTGCGCACGCGCCCGCGCCCCGGTGGCCGCTCGTCGAGGACCGAAATGTCGAGATCGCCGTAGAGAGTGAGGGCAAGCGATCGCGGGATCGGCGTGGCGGACATCACGAGAACGTCCGGCTGCACGCGGCGCTCCCCCTCGACGGTCTCGCCCCGCTCGCTGAGGGCGAGGCGCTGGCGAACCCCGAAGCGGTGCTGCTCGTCGACGATCGCCAGGCCCAGGCGGTGGAAATCGACCGACTCCTGGATCAGCGCGTGGGTCCCCACGACCAGCGCGGCCGAGCCGCTCGCAATCCGCGCCAGCGCTTCCTTACGCCGGGCCGCGGGTAACCTGCCGGTGAGCAGCTCGACATGAACGTTCGTGCCCTCCAGCATTTCCGAAAGCGAACGCGCGTGTTGTTCCGCGAGAATCTCCGTCGGCGCCATGAGAGCGGCCTGATAGCCGTTCTCGATCGCTCGGAGGGCGGCGAGTAGCGCGACTACCGTCTTGCCCGATCCGACGTCGCCCTGCAGGAGGCGGTTCATGCGACGCGGCGAGGACATGTCGTCACCGATCTCGCCGAGGACCCGCCGCTGAGCGCCGGTAAGCCGGAAGGGCAGCGAGTCGTACAATCGGCGCACGAGCCCGTCCCGAGGCTCGAATACGATGCCCGGGGTCGCGATGGTGGCGTCCCGGTGCGACCGGGCATGGATGAGCTGCAGAAAGAAGAGCTCTTCGAGCGCGAGCCTGCGCCGCCCGTTGTCGGCCGCGCCCAGGCTGGGCGGTCTATGCAACAGCTCGAGCGCCTCGGCAAGCGGCGGAACCCCCGCCTCGGCGAGCAGCCCTGCGGGAAGCACCTCCTCGGCTGCGACGGCACGCAGCAGTTCGTCCAGCGTATCGGCGATCAGTTGCCTGATCTGGCGGTGCGTCAGCCCCTCAGTAGCGGGATAGATCGGGAATACGAGCCCCTCGCCGACGGGAGCCTTCTCACCCTCCGCCGCCAGCGTCGTGAATTCCCTTGGATGGAACTGTTTGCCATGGAAGAACCGCACGGTGCCGGTGAGCAGCAGGAGATCGCCGCGGTTGACAACCCGGTCCAGAAAGGGCTGACCGGGCCAGGCGCACTCGATGTAACCGGAGCGGTCCCTCAGAACCGCCTGGAAGATCCGCAACCCCTTCCGCGTCGGCAGGACCCCCTTGGAGACGACCCGTCCGATAATCGTCGCCTCCATGCCCGTCTCGAGCTTGCCGATACGCGTCACGGTGGACGCGTCCTCGTACCGGCGAGGAGTATGGAAGAGGAGGTCGCGTGCCGTCTTGAGCCCGATTCGCTCGAGAATCCGAGCCCGCCGCGGTCCCACCCCCTTGATGAACTGGGCGTCGCGATCGAGCAGGTTGAAACCCGCCATCAGGTCGCAATCGTGTCAGGTCGAAGGATCATCGTCGGTGGGACGCACCGAGCGGAACATCCTAACGCGAAAACGCGAAGGATGCGCGATTAGAGGTTGATACGCCTTCCTACTCGGTAAGGACTTCCGACGCGAACGCCTGAATATCGAAGGGCACGAGATCGCCGATTCCCTCGCCGACGCCGAGGAACTTCACCGGCAGATCGAACTCCTCCTTGAGCGCGACGACGACACCGCCTCGCGCCGTGCTGTCCATCTTCGTCAGCACGAGCCCGGTGAGGTCGAGGTTCTGTCCGAAAGTTCGGACCTGAGCCATCGCGTTCTGCCCGACCGTTCCGTCGAGAACCAGGAGGCGCTCGTGAGGCGCTCCTTCGAGCTTCCGGCCGATCACCCGGTCGACCTTCTGGAGCTCCTCCATCAGGCCGGACTGCGTGTGGAGCCGACCTGCCGTATCGATGATGGCCACGTCGATTCCGCCGGCCATCGCCTGCTCGATCGCGTCGAAGGCGACCGCCGCAGGGTCGCGGCCAGGCTCGGCACCGACGAACTCGCACCCCGCCCGTTCCGACCAGCGGCGAAGCTGCTCGATGGCTCCCGCGCGGAAGGTATCCCCGGCCGCCAGCAGGACCTTTCGTCCACGCGAGGTGAACCTGTGCGCGAGCTTCCCGATCGTCGTCGTCTTCCCCACCCCGTTGACTCCGGCGACCAGCAGCACGGTCGGTCCTCCCCCGAAGTTGAAGCTGAGGGCCGTATCGGAACGGCCGGCCGAGAGAATGGACGCGATCTCCTCCTCCACGGCCTCTCTGAAATCGTCCTGCGTCCTGGCGATCCCCCTCTCCGCGAGCCGCTCGACGACATCGACGAGCCGGAGCGTCGCCGGAACGCCGAAGTCCGCCGCAATGAGGATCTCTTCGAGCCGCTCGAGCGACCCTTCGTCGACTCCGCGGACCAGCGTCGTGACGTCGGTGAGCGCCACGTCCACAACCCGATCCCAGAGCGACTTCGCGTCTTCGTCCCTACGTCTGAAAAGCCGATTCATCGTATCGCGATATTCGTCGTGCCCGCTCCATTTCAAGATGGAGAGCCGGACCTGGTTTCGATGGACTCGCGGCCGGAGCCGCGCGGCGGGGAAAATGGGGTGGCGTAGCAAAA
>JBBDRR010000160.1:0-27879 GCA_040905395.1 Gemmatimonadota bacterium | reverse complement strand
GGGAGCTTTCCAAGGAGGACAACAAGCTCCGCGGACAGTTCGAGGGGATCAAGGACAAGGTGGCCGGCGCGTGCGAATTTTGCGCGGGCGCGTTTGGTGTCAGCGATGATGTCCGAAGCGCCGGCATCCGCTTCCTCTCCGAGTTCGAGGGCCATCCGAGCCTGCGAACGCGGATCGAACAAGGATATCAAGTCATCACGTTCTGAGGCTACCGTGGCAGGCCGGCACCCCACCGACCTGCCACGGCGCGGTCACGGGAGACCGACTGAAGTCTGGGGCGCTTTCACGCCCCGTATCCGGAGTCCGGCCTGCCTTTGACGCTGGGCGATGGAGTCCCGCTAAACCACGCCCGCAACTCATGACCCCAACGTTCGAGGAGCCCTACCGTGACGCTGAACCAGCGACAAATCGAGGACAGCGATTCGCATTCCTGGGATTTCTCCGATCTCCGCGCCCTGTTCCTCAACTGTACGTTGAAGCGGTCGCCGGAGCTCTCGCACACACAGGGACTGATCGACATCTCGCGGGCGGTCCTCGAGCGGAACGGTGTGAATGTCGAGGTCCTGCGACCGGTGGACCACGAGATCGCCAGCGGCGTTTATCCCGACATGACGGATCACGGCTGGGAGCGCGACGACTGGCCAAAGATTCAGCAGAAGGTGATGGCGACGGACATCCTGGTGATCACGACGCCCATCTGGCTGGGGGATAAATCGTCGGTCTGCACGAAGGTGATCGAGCGGCTCTACGGCTCGTCCGCCGTGCTCAACGAGCGGGGCCAGTACGCCTATTACGGCCGCATTGGCGGCTGCTTGGTCACGGGTAACGAGGACGGCGCCAAGCACTGCAGCATGAACATCCTCTACTCGTTGCAGCACCTCGGCTATACGATCCCGCCGCAGGCCGACGCCGCCTGGATCGGCGAAGCGGGGCCGGGGCCCTCCTACCTGGACCCCGACTCCGGCGGCCCCGAGAACGACTTCACCAACCGCAACACTACATTCATGACCTGGAACCTGCTGCACGTGGCGCGTATGCTGCGCGACCGCGGCGGGATCCCCGCCCATGGAAACCAGCGCTCGGAATGGGACGCCGGCTGCCGCCCGGATTTCCCGAATCCGGAACACAGGTAAGCGGAGCGAAGGGCGGCCGCGACGCGCACCGGCGAGCGTAATCGTCTCTGGGGGCTGCCGTGAAGAAGGATCCGCCGATGCGCCGCCACCTTGGTTCGCGGGTTATGCCGGAAATACCCTCCGAAGGCTCGGCAGATATGAGAGTGCGGGGCTCAACTTGTCACGGCAGCGACCCTTTTCCATCACCTTCGGACCCCTGATCCGGAGGATTTTTATCGTCAATTCAGGAAGCCACTGTAGCGATACCGGATCAGTGCACCCTTCCGCCTTGCGCCCTCGCTATGGATGTGACGCGAGCCATTGGTACGCACGTCCGAAGACCCATCCGTAGACCGCATGCGCCACGGCCTGCATCATCTTCATCATCGGCGGCAACCAGAACGGTGCCAGCAAAGTTGGGAATAGCAGGGGCAGAATCCAGAAACCGAGCATGTACAGCACCGCTCCGGCGATCAGTCCACCGACAAGCGGCGAAACTCCCAATCGCGGAGCACTCACGCCATTCTCGTGCAGACGCTACTCGGGATGCGGCCCGTCGCCGCTCTGCACCTTCTGGCGATCGACCCGGTGCTCCCACCGTGGCTGCCGGAAATCACGGTGAAGCGGCTGCGGGTCGGGGAGGCGACGGTCACGTTGCGGTTCTGGCGTGACTCCGACGGTGACTCCCACCACGAGGTACTCGGGCAGGAAGGGGCACTCCACATCATCCGTCAGCCACCGGTGGACTCTCTTACAGTAGGCCTCTGGGACCGCCTCGGTGCGCTGGCGGAGGGGGTGCTGCCATTCGGGTGATTTCGAGCTGCCGAACCCTATTCCGATCAGCCTTCGCCCGAGTAGCACTCGGCTGCCTGGAGGCGACCGTCCCCGACGAAGGAGAAGAACATGCCGAAGCCCGTCGGAGAGCAAGTGATCGTCATCACCGGAGCCTCGAGCGGCATAGGATTGGTGACCGCGATGGAGGCCGCCCGGCAGGGAGCGAAGGTGGTGCTCGCTGCACGGAACGAGCGGGATCTGGAGAAGGCCGCCGCGGAGATCCGCCGGGAGGGCGGCGAAGCTCTCGCGGTCCCTACGGACGTCACGAAGTTCGAGCAGGTCGAAACGTTGGCGCTTCGGGCCGCGGAAGCCTATGGGCGGATCGATACCTGGGTTAACAACGCCGGCGTAAGCCTGTACGCCACCTTCGAGGAGGCCTCCCTGGAAGACTTCAGGCAGGTCGTGGAGGTGATCTTTTTTAGGCAGGTGCATGGGGCGAAGGCGGCGCTGCCCTACTTGAAACAGACCGAGGGTGCGCTGATCTGCGTGGGAAGCACCCTCTCCGATCGTGGGGTTCCGCTACAGACGGCCTACTGCGCGGCGAAGCACGCCATCAAGGGCTGGCTGGACGGGCTTCGCATCGAGCTGATGAAGGAGGACGCGAAGGCGCGGGTGACGATGGTGAAGCCCAGCAGCATCAACACCCCGCTCTTCAACAAGGCCAAGACACAGGTGGGCGTCATGCCGATGCCTATTCCGCCCATCTACGATCCCGAGTTGGCGGCGGAGGGGATTCTGCGAGCGACCGCAGGAAACGAGCGCGACCTCTTCATCGGCGGGGCCGGTAAGGCGAGGAGTCTGGCGGAGCGGACCAGCCCGAAACTGCTCGATCTGCAGCAGCTCCGCTCCGGGTTCAAGAAGCAGAAGACCCGGTGGCCGAAGGAGTCTGACGCACCCAGCAACCTGTTCACCCATGTAGAGGCCGACGGCGGCTCAAAGGGAGACTTCAGCCCGCAGGCCAGGTCGCAGAGCCTCTACCAGGAGATTGCATCGCATCCCGTCGCATCGCCGATCGGAATGGCCGCCGTGCTGGGATTTGCGGCGCTTATCACCGGCCACGCACAGGACCGCAGAGTTCAGGCGGGCTTGCTCGCCCTTGGGGCGATCGGTCTGACCGGGAAGGGCACGCTTTCCAGGATCTATCTCGGATGAGCGGTCCAGGGAACCCGAACGAGAGAGACTCCCGGGCACTTCAGCAGCACCCGGGGCCGCAATCGCGCCCGACGTGAGCGGCACCCTTCGTCTCGGCGGCAGACCGGCGGGTACCCGGCGGGGCGCACCAGGCGACCGGTTCACTCAGCTCGCGAGGCGTGACGCCGATGTAGTCGCCGGACAGCGGCCCCTCCGTAAGAAAGCGGAACGTGCGCTCGCATACCGCCATCCTTTCGCCGCGGGTGAAGATGTGGCCCTCGTCGTCGATCACCTCCGAATACGGTCCGCGGTAGATCACGGCATGGCCGACGTCCAGGCAGGAGTCGCCCTCGCCCTTCACCGCGGTGACGGTTACCGAGCGGAACTCGATGCCGTCCACGATCCGCCATGGATCGGCATCCCACTTATCCAGCCGCAGGGCGAGAAACCCGGCGTCCGAGAAGGCCTGGAGAAGCTCCGCCTCCTCGAAGGCACCCGAAACGCAGCCGCTCCAGAGCTCCGTATCCTCCTTCAATCGCTCGGGGACCGGCTCGTCGCTGACGATATCGGAGATCGCGATCCGGCCGCCCGGTTTGAGCACGCGAAAGATCTCCCGCACCAGATCCCCCTTGCGGCGCTCGTCAACCAGGTTGAGCACGCAGTTGGATATGACCAGATCTACCGACGCATCCGGGATGAGCGGCCGGTCGCGGCGCTGCTGATCCTGCCACTCCCCCAGCGCCGAGAGCTCCGCCGCATTACGAACGGGCGAGCGGGCGAGGTGCTCCTCCATCTTCGCGACGTCCAGGGCGAGATCCTCAATGTAGCCCTTCACGAAGCGGACCCTGTCACCTCCGATCCTTTCGGCCACCTCGGCCTGGTAGCGCCGCGCGAGCGCGAGCATGTCGTCGTTCATGTCGACGCCGATCACGCTGCCGCTCGGCCCCACGAGCTGCGCCGCCATATAGCAGATCTTTCCTCCACCGCTGCCCAGGTCGAGAACGGTATCCCCTTCCTGGACGTAGCGCGAAGGATCCCCACAACCGTAGTCCTTGCTGATCATCTCCTCCGGCAGAATCCGCAGGAGCTCGGGGTCGTAGACGACCGGGCAACACAGCTCCACCTGGGGACGTTGGGCGGCCGCGGAATACCGATGGAGCACGTGAGACGTCGTGTTCATAAGCATTGCAGAAGTGGATGATTCGTCAGGCACCGCGGCGCGGGAAATCTGGAGCGCCGTTTTCTCACACCGTCGCCCCCCGCAGCTGGACCATTCCCTCGCCTCCTGACAACAAGGGAGAGGTGAATCGAATCCGGCGCGCTTCGCCTGGAATATCGGGAAGCGCCGCTTCGGATCACGTCGCTATATACTAAGGTGATTCGAGACTTCGAGGTTCCCGGCCGATCGAAGAAATTATCCGGCGGGGTGGAGAGTTGATTCGAGCTCGTGCCACCGGGTGGAGAAACTCAGCCGGAGCCCGCTTTTTTCTCGACCTTTTCCTTCAGTGGCGTCATCCAACGGAGCGTAACGAACACGATCGCCGAAAGCAGCACCGCGATATGGACCTGTCCGTAGGCCATCGACGCACCCAGCGCACCCGTCGCCCATACGCTTGCCGCCGTCGCGGTCCCGTGCACCACCTCCTCGTCTCTCACCTTGAGGATTGCGCCCGCGCCGATGAAGCCGATTCCCGTGATCAGTCCCTGGAGCACTCGGGCCTGTGCGTTCGCGTCCGGACTGAAGAGGAGGTCGGCGAGAATGAGATACGTCGCGCTCGCAACGGCGACGAGCGGAAAGGTACGGAGGCCCAGGCTTCGTTCCGTGCGCTCCCTCTGCCAGCCGATCGGAAGCGCTAATAGGAAGGCGCCGCCCACGCGGAGAAAGACGGAGAGGAGTTCAGACCAATTGAATACGAGATCCTGCATGGCGGGTGCGTCTCCTGATGAGCGATGAACCGTGGCGGGCGTAATGCGCTTACCCTCGATCTCTCCCGGGCACGAGAGAGACCATCGCGAACGTCACGTGTTTCTCAGCGTCGCCCTGAGCAGAAAACCCGCGGCGAGGAGTGCCACTCCGGTGAGAATGACGGGCAGCGTCAGGGAGAGGGCGAGCAGAGAGCAGGAGACCAGACCGACGATCGGTATGGCATCGGAGTAGAGCTTTTCGCGAGCCGGCATTCGCAGCGCCGCAAGGTTGGCGATCCCGTAGTACACGAGGATCGTGAACGCGGCCGCCGACGCGACGCCGCGCAGCGTTCCCGTCGCGGCGACCAGCGCGGCGATCGCTCCGATCAGGAGCACCGCTCGTCCCGGCACCCCATAGCGGGGATGAACGCGTTCCAGGAACCGGGGAAGATCGCGCCGCCTCGCCATGGCGAAGCCCATGCGAGAGAGTCCCAGTAGCTGCGACAGGATCACGCCGAGCATAGCCGTCACGCCGCCGACCGAGATCGCCGTCACGACCCACGGATAGGGAAAGGCTGTCGCCGCGGCCTGCAGCGGCGCCGCCGTCTCCGCCAACCGCTGCGCACCGACTGCCCCCACCGCCACTACCGCGACGGCGGCATACAGCAGCACCGCCCCGCCGATCGTGATCATGATCGCCCGCGGGATGGTACGCCTCGGCTCCCGGACCTCCTCCGCCAGCGTCGCGATCCTCGCGTACCCGGTGTAGGCGAAAAAGAGGATCGCCGCCGCCTCCATGGTCCCCCGCCAGCCGCCCGGCGCGAAGGGACGCAGGTTCTCCACCCGGAAGGATCCGACCCCCGCCACCACGAACAGGATCAGCGCGCCGAGGGAGACCGTTACGATCGCCAGGTTCGCCCGGCTCGAGCGGCGGACGCCGAAGTAGTTCAGGACGGTGAAGGCGACGATGGCTCCGACCGCGATCACCCGCGGGGGCACGCCCGGAACGAGGGTGTCGAGGTACCCCGCCAGGCCGATGGCGACCGTGCCCGCTGCCGAGATCTTGCTCGAAAGAAACATCCAGCCGGCCGCGAAGCCCGCCCACGGCGTCAGCACCCGGTAGCCGTACTCGTACGTGCCACCCGCTTGCGGGTACGCGGCGGCGAGCTGCGCCGAGCTCAGCGCATTGCACGTCGCTGCTATCGCGGCGATGAAGAGACCCAGCAGGAAGGCTGGACCGGCGATCTCGGCGGCGACGCCGGTCACCACGAAGATGCCCGCGCCCACGATCGCGCCGAACCCGATCCCGACGGCGTCCAGCAGCCCCAGAGAACGGCGAAGCTGTGGCGGAGAAGTAGCGCCTGGACTCCGGTCGCTCACGTGCAGCCTCTGCGGCGGCGAGAGATCGACAAGCGGAAAACAGCAGCCGCTATTCGACGATCACCGTTCCGCTCATCGTCGCGTGGCCGGCACCGCAGTAGTCGGCGCAGACGAAGATGTACTCGCCGGGCTCGGTGAACGTGTGGGTCGCCTCCGCAATCTCGTTCTGCAGCAGTGGCATGATGATTCCGGTCCCGATGATCGCGATGCCGTGATAGTCCTGAGCAGACCGAGCTACGAACTGGACTTCCGCTCCGAGCGGCACCCGGATCTCTTTCGGCACGTATTCCCAGTTGTACGCCTCGATCACGACCCGGTAGCGATCGGGACCCATCTGCGTGACGCCGGGTGGCTCCTGGAGGACCGCCGGGCGCGCCGCCGGAACGAAGCCCGGCCCCGAGCCGGGAATGTACGCGTCACTCGTGTCGGAGCCGTCCAGCCAATCGGAAGGAACGAACATCATCGCCACCACGAAGAGAGACCCGACGAGCATGAGGAACGCCGCCATGACGTACATGGCGCCGAGAGAGGACCCTCCGCTACGGGGGTTCTCCGACATGGCCTGCCGAACTCTCGGTGTCATCTTTATTCCTCGCGGGCTTCAGTAGGTTCCGGCAGCCGGGATGGCCCCCTGCCTTCGAGAACTTCCTCCGCCAGTTCCACGATCTTCGCTTTGACTTCTGCGAGAGCGGCCTGCCCCGCTTCCGTTGCGCGATAATATTTCCGAACGCGGCCCCCGACCACTCGATCTTCCCGCTCCAGGATTCCCTCGGCTTGCATCCCGTGCAGCATCGGATAGAGCGTGCCCGGGCTGATGTCGTAGCCGTGGCGCGCGAGCTCCTCGATCATCGCCAGCCCGTAGACCGGCTCGAGCGCGGCGTGATGCAGCACGTGGACTCTGATGAAGCCCAGAAAGAGATCGCGAAACATGTAAAGTTCTTCGTTATCGGCACCGGATAATAGTGCTCCTTGGTACCCCTGTCGAGGAACGTGGTTCGCGGAAGGATCCCTGAGGCGCCCGCACCGGGATCCAGCCGGAACCCGGCCGGCCCCGAACGAGGTTGACAGCCCGCTTTCCGAACGGTAGCATCCCGGCATGAGCATGGACCAGAGCTACTATGCCACCTACCGATACGCGACCCGTGCCCCGGGCCGTTGGTGGATGCGTATACGCGCATAAGGCGTACACAGCTCCGGCACCAGCGGCGGCCCGTGGAGATTCCACGGGCCGCTTTTTCTGTACCTGTCACGGGAGCAGACCGATGACCGAGGCGACGCTGGACGCGGCCTCAGGAGGCGAAGGCGCGACGATCGACCCGTCCGTCTTCACGGTGCAGGACTACGGGCTCTACACCGCTGAGGACCACGAGGTGTGGGGCATACTGTACGAACAGCGGATGCAGGAGCTGCGGCAGAACGGCAGCCGCGTCTTCCTACAGGGGGCGGACGCCATCGGCCTGCGACCCGACCGGGTGCCGGACCTGGCCGAGGTCAACGAGCGGTTGGAGGCGCGAACGGGCTGGAACGCGGTCCCGGTAAACGGCTTCATCCCCGCCCGCGAATTCTTCCTCTGTCTCGCGCGGCGGCGGTTTCCGACGACGGTGAAGGTGCGGCCCAGAAATCAGCTCGAATACCTTCCGGAGCCCGACATCTTTCACGACGTCTTCGGTCATGTGCCACTCCACGCCGACGCGGTTTTCGCCGACTTCCTCCAGGGATTCGGGGCGGTTGCCTCCCTGGCACGATCGGAGGAGGACCTCACCCGGATGGCGCGCCTGTTCTGGTTCACGGTGGAGTTCGGTCTGTGTCGGGAGGACGGCCGGACGAAGGTCTACGGGAGCGGCCTGATCAGCTCGGCCGGCGACGCGCGGAACGCGCTCGGACCCGCGTGTGATCGGCGTCCCTTCTCCCTGGACGCGGTCTTCGAGCAGCCCTTCGAGATCGATCGCTTCCAGGACGTTCTCTTCGTCGTAGACTCCTTCGACGAACTGTTCGCGGCAACCGAGGAAGCCAAGCGCCGTGTACGAACCTGAACCGGCTGCGTCAGCCGCCGGGCGCCGGGATTCCATCGCGCGCTAATTAATTCGTTGACACGGCACGACCAACGTATTACGATTGGAGGAGAAGAGCGAATTCATTAGCGCTAAGGGGCATCACCGAAGATGGCACGTCCTTCCTCTCCGACACTGACGGAAGCCGAGCTGAGGCTGATGAAGGTGTTGTGGCAGCTCGGCACCGCGACGACCGCGGAGATCTCCACCGCGTTAGCGGACCGGGACGTGGAGCTCGCCGGGAGCTCGATCCGAACGATCCTGGGAATCCTGGAGGAGAAGGGAGCGGTGAGCTCCATCGTGGATGGTCGATCGCGGGTGTATCGGCCGCTGACGACGCGCTCCGAGGCCCGCCGGACGGCCCTGGACTACTTTCTCAGCCGGTTCTTCGACGGTTCGCGCGAGGAGCTGCTCCTGAACCTGATCGAAGACGAGGACGTCGGTGACGAGGAGCTGGCGAAGCTGAAACAGCTGGTGCTGGAGGAGGGTCGCGATGCCGACTGAAGCGTTCGGCGCGCTCGCCCTGGAAGCGGTCATCAACGCCGCCTGGCAGGGGATGCTGGTCGTCGGTGCCGCGGAGGTGATCACGCGCTGTCTTCCGCACCGCTCCGGACGCGAGAGGTACGCCGTCTGGTGCGGAGCGTTCGGGCTTGCGCTCGCACTGCCTTTCTGGGGGCTGATACGCGGTCTCCGTCCGCACGTGCCGGCCGCGCCCGCATCGCCGTGGAGTGATTTCCTCCTCGTGCCCATCGCCGGCGGGGGCACACCTGTCGAGCTTTCCCCGACGCTCGCCGCGCCGGCGGCGTGGCTCTTCCTGCTGCTGACGCTGCTGGGCATCCTTCGGGTGGCGCTGCTGGTCGGGTCGCTGGTGCGGCTGCGACGCCTCGAGACGGACTCGGTGCCGCTTCCGGAGCCACTCGCCACGTGTCTCGCCGAGGTGCTCCACCGATATGGCAGGCGCGGCGTGGAGATCCGCGTCTCCCATGGAGTCGGCACCCCCTCGACGATCGGTTTTCTGCGTCCCGTCATCCTCCTTCCGGCTTCGCTTCTGAACCGGTTGAGCGTCGAAGACTGGCGGCGCATCGCCCTGCACGAGATTGCCCACGTTCGTCGACTGGACGACTGGGCGAACCTCGTGCAACGCATGGCGGGGCGCGCCTTCTTCTACGTACCCGCGGTCGGCTGGGCCGGGCACCGGATGGACCTCGCGCGCGAGATGGCGTGTGACGAGTTCGTGGTGACGGTGGTGGGCGGGCGGCGGTCGTATGCAGAGTGCCTCACGCGTGTCGCGGCCGGGATGCATCAGGAACGGAACGCGCTCGCGATACGCGCCACGGCCGGCAGGACCCAACTGTTCAAGCGCGTCGAGTCGTTGGTCCGGAAGGCTCCGCCCCGGCGTGGATCGCCTCTTCGACTCGCCGTCGCCGGTCTGGCGCTCGGCTTGATCGGCGCAGGCTTTCAGATCGTGCCGGGCGTTAGCGTTGAGCGCACGCTCCGCAGCGTTGCGCCGATGAGAGTAGCGGCACCGAGCGCCGAAGTGGGTTACGAAGTGCCCACGTCGGCACGTGCGGTCGCGGCCGAGCACGTGGGGAACGGGACGGCGGCGCTACTCCTCGAATCCGCCAGTGAACGCCTTGCCCGATCCCTGGTGGACGGTCCGGCTCCGCGGATGGTCCTGGCGCCGGCATCGGTATGCGAGGAATGTGACGGAGCACTACCCCGGCCCTACCGGGTGAGCGTGCCGGAGCGTCGAGCGCGCGAACCGCGGGGCCGCCTCGAGCCTCTGCCGCCGCTCGCCGCCAGCGATCGAGTGGGAAGCTCGACGCCACGCCTCACGCTCGGAATTCGCGGGTCGCAGCCGGCACAGCCGCGGTCGGCCGCCGCTGCTCTGCAGAGGATCCGCGGATTTCAGACGCCGGAACGTGCGGGATGGATTCGGATGGAGTCGCCGGCTCCCGTTACGAGGCTGTCCAGGCCTTTGCCTCGGACCTGGTGATCGTACATCGTTCGGTACCCTCTCAACGAACTGCAACAGGAGATGGAAAGATGAAGAGGTCGATTCGCTTTCTGACGGCATTCGCACTCTGCGCCTCGGCGGGCTTCGTCGGGTGCGCTCCAGTGAGCATCGGACTGCCCGGTACGACGGCTTCCTTCGGACTCGGCGCTCCGAACCAGACGTTCCGGATCTCCCCCTCGAACTGCTTCCTCACCGGCGGAGCGTTCGGCCACAGCTTCGGGATGAACGCCGCCGCCGTAGCGGGCGAGCGGATGCGCCAGATCGCGCAGATCCAGTCGAGGTTCAATCTTGCGTCCAGCGACATCCGCGCCCAGCAGGCCAACTGGAAATCGATCGTCGCCAGCGGCTGCTGAGTCCGGCGCAAAGCCATCCGCGCCCCTCAGGGGTAGTATCCGAGCACCGCCCTCACGTACCAGTGTGGCTCCGGCTGCGTCTCGTACCTGCGTTGCTCGATCACGAGGGCGGTGGTCAGCCGAACGCCGTCGATCTGCACCGCGCCCCCTGTCTCCAGCTCGGCCACGAACGGCCGCCGCTCCACCTCCTCCCGGTCGACCATCGTCTCACCGTCGAGGAAGAGGTCGTGCGCGATCCAGCTCTGCCGGATCCCGACGAAGCCGAATGCCGTCGACTCATCGACTCCCGCGCCACGCCCCCACGGGTGCGGCAGGATGGTACCCGCTCGACCGACGACGCCGAGCTGCGCGCCTGATCGGATGTTGCCGACGGTCGCCTGCCAGCTGGGGATCACGTCGGCGACCCTGATCCCCTCGTCCAACAGGTCGAAGACGCGATCCTCCTGGAATTGGAGGAGTACCGCCGGTACGGACGAGACCTGCTCGTCCCACCCTTCGGGCTCCCTGAAGCTCATCAGGCGGTGCACCATCTGCTGGAACTCCTCCCCCAGCGCCGGAGGGCCCGTCACACCTAGCTCGACGCGAAGCGATCGGGCGATGGACGGGGCCAGAACGCGAGCCGTCATCGAGCCGAACAGCAGGGCCGCGTAGGGCCTCTGCATGGTGAGATCGCGGTGGTTGTGGAAGTCCGGCGTAAAGATCTCATGTCCGACTTCGAAGCGCGTCCGGGTGCATGCTCCGAGCTCCGGGGTGGACGGGCCGCAATCGGGAAGGTCCGCCAGCACGCGTCCCCACAGCGGACTACCATCACGCTCGACGGCGAGCCAGAGGCCGTGCGTGTATTCGCGATCGGAGTTCAGCCTGCCGGGGAGGACGGTCGTAAGTACGTCGTTCTCGAACACGATCTCCCAGCTTCGTTCCTGCGCCGTGAGGGTGGCGGGAGCCACCCATGCGAGCAGGAGCGCCGTCAACAGGGGGAAGCTTGGAACCGAGCGTCGCGACGAGACGTGAGATGTGCGGATCGTCGTGTCTTCGACAGGAGGACTACTGCTTGATGGTGACGATGCTTTCGACCACCTCACCGTCACGGACCACCGCGTAGCCCATACAGCGGCCGAGCTTACGCCACGTGCTGGACGGATTTGCGAACGCCCAGACCTCGTCGCCAACGGTGGCGCGACGCTTCAGCGCCTGCCACGCCATCCGGCTTTCCAGGGCGGTCCGGTGAGGCACACCAGGGTCGAAGTTCGTCGGCGCATCGTCGACACGCTGGGTCAGCCACTCTATCGATACATTCATTCAATACGTATCCATCAGGGAAACATCGTACGATTCGGCGAATCAGAACCGGATACGCTGGCGCCACCGAACGTCTTCGGGATCGCCTCTTCAAGATAGCCTGATCGTGACCCCGGCGGGAGTCCGCCGCGGCGATCCCGGAGGCATCTTCCGCGTCGGCGCCGAACGGTTGAAGCCGCACCGCCATACCGCCGCGCTAGTCCCGTCCGACCACCGTTCCTGCGTCATCCGGGCCACCGCCACTCCAGCCACCCGTCATCCGGCGAACGCCGGGATCCAGCCACTGGGTTCCGGCTTGCGCCGGAATGACGGACTCGGGGGACCGACGACGCCTCACGCGGTGGCGCGGAAGAAGAGGCCGAACACCTTACGAGCCGTGGGCGTGAGGCGCTGACGACCCCACGCGTCGGCGGCTTTGCGGATGATCTCGGCGCGCGTCGGGTAAGGGAAGATCGTTGCGCTCAGCTTCCCCAGACCCACGCCCGCGACCATCGCCTGCGTGATCTGGCTGATCAGCTCGCCAGCCTCCTCTCCGACGATCGTCGCGCCGAGAATCCGATCCGAGCCGCGAGCGAGGTGTACGCGCAGGAAGCCCTCTTCCTCGCCATCGAGTATTGCCCTGTCGACGCTGCTGAACGGCACGGTGATGCTGTCGACGTCCGCGCCGCGCTCGACCACCTCGTCATGGCGGAGCCCGACGTGGGCCAGCTCGGGCGAGGTATAGGTGCACCACGGGATGACGAGATCGCTCACCTTTCCGCGGCCGTAGAAGAGAGCGTTCCGAACGACGAGGCGTGCGTGAGCGTCGGCGACGTGCGTGAAGCGCGCCGGACCCGCCACGTCTCCTATCGCGTAGATGCTGGAATTGGACGTCTGCAGCCGATCGTCTACCTCCACGCCTTCGCGGCCGTCCGACCGGACGCCGACCGTCTCGAGACCGAGCCCCTCGACGTTCGGGGATCTGCCCACCCCTACCAGCACCTCGTCGCACTCGAGCTCGTGTCGCTCGCCGCCCGCTTCCCATCGGAGTGTCCGAGTGGCATGCGTGCGGGTGACTGACCGAACCTTCGCCCCGGTGACGATATCGACGCCGTCGTTCTGCAGCGACCGGGCCACGAGCGCCGCCGCATCGGGGTCGTCGGCGCCCAGGATACGCGCTTCCCCCTCGAGCACCGTCACGCGGCTGCCGAAGGCGGCGAACGCCTGCGCGAGCTCGCACCCGATCGCGCCGCCGCCGATCACCGCGAGACGCGGGGGAAGCGCCGTCAGCGAGAACACCGTTTCGTTCGTGAGGTATCCGGCTTCGACGAGTCCCTCGATCGGGGGAACGGCGGCCGTAGTGCCCGTGGCGATCACCGCCCGCCGGAACCGCAGTGCCGAGTCACCGACCCGGATCGTATCGGAACCGATGAAGGACGCCTGGCCGAAGAATACGTCGGCTCCCAGCGTGCTGAACCGGGCGGCACTGTCGTGCTCGCTGATCTCGCTTCGCAGCCGCCGCATGCGTTCCATCACCGCACCGAAGTCGCCCTCTCCGGCCGCTGCGGGTCCCGCCAGCCGGCCCGCGCCGACCGCGGACCGCCATGCCCGGGCAGCCGCGAGCACCGCCTTCGAGGGCACGCAGCCGACGTTGAGGCAGTCGCCCCCCATCAGCTTGCGCTCCACGAGGGCCACGCGGGCGCCGAGCGCTACGGCGATCGCTGCCGTCACCAACCCCGCCGTCCCCGCGCCGACGACCACCAGGTGATAGCGGTCCGCGGGCGTCGGGTTCGACCAGTCGAGTGGGTGGACGTTCGCCGCGAGCTTCCGATTGTGCTCGTCCCACGGCTCCAGCGCCTCGAATGGCGGGGATTCCGTGTCTTCTGAGCGGGGGGCATCGGCCGTCGTATTCATCGGTCCTCCGTCTCCTCGGCGATGGCGCGCCTTGCGATTCGGGTGATCCAGAAGGTGACGATCGCGGTCGCCGCCAGGCCGAGAGCGAGCACGGCATAGTACCCTGCCCCCCTGTCGACTCCGGCGCCGGCGGCGACCGCGGCGAGGTCGCCGATTACCCGGCCCGAGTAGACGTAGAGCAGCGTACCCGGCAACATCCCGATCGCCGCGATCACGTAGTCCCGAAAGCGTACGCGCGTGAGACCCAGGGCGTAATTGAGCAGGTTGTACGGGAGCACGGGCGAGAGCCGCAGCAGGAAGACGATCTTCAGTCCGTTCCGCGCGACTGCCCGGTCGATCCGGTCGAAGCGCCTGTCCCCCGCGATGCGCTTCTCGATGAGCGGACGCGCCGCGTTGCGGGAGAGGAGGAACGCCAGGCTGGAACCGATCACCGCGCCGACGAACACGAGCAGGACGCCTCGTGCGATCCCGAACACGGCGCCCGCCGCCAGCGTCAGCAGCGACCCCGGCACGAATGCCACGGTCGCCAGCGCGTAGCCGGCGATGAAGAGCATCGGAGCCCAGACGCCTTGTCGGTCCACCCATTCGACGAACGTGGGCAGCTGACCCCCGGCGAGGCGGCCGAGGAGGATCAGCGCCGCGACGACGGCGATGCCCGCGAGGACTCGCACCGCGGTCGAGGAACGCCTCGGCTTCGCCACCAGCTCGGCGCTGTCCGGTGCGGCGCTCATCGAAGCTTGCCGAGCGACGCGGCGCGCGCCCGAACCCGGGGGCACGGCGGTCCTCGGCGGTCGGCTCCTTGCGTCGTAGCGGCCCGGCGAGTCCCCTGGGCCTCCGGGCATGGCACCCCCAACGGACGAGCCAGCATCAGAGTAGAGAGGGAGCGGCAGACGGTCGTGCAGCTACTGATCACGAAATCAAAAGGATGAGAGGCAAGATGCTGAATGGTTTCAGAGTGCTCGTAACCGCGGTCGCGCTCGTCGGCACGGTGGGCTGCGCGACGGGGGCCACTTCGACCGCAGGCGCCCCCGCCGGGACGTTGATGCTTACCACTCCGGCCTTCGCTGCGGGCGAAGCTATCCCGTTGCGCTTCTCCGCATACGGGGAGAATGTCTCCCCCGAACTGAACTGGAGCAACCTCCCCGCAGGTACCCGCAGCCTCGCGCTGATCCTCGACGACCCCGACGCTCCGACACCGGAGCCCTTCGTGCACTGGGTCGTCTACAACATTCCCGCCTCGGCGACCGGCCTTCCGGAGGGTCTGCCTACCGACGCGCGGCTGGCGACGCCGGCAGACGTGGCGGGCGCGATACAGGGACCGACCGGCCTTGGTCGACCCGGCTATTTCGGTCCACGGCCGCCTGCCGGACCCGTTCACAACTACAATTTTCGCCTCTACGCGCTGAGGTCGGAACCGAACCTGCCCGAAGGCCTCGGCCCCGACGACCTCCGTGATGCGATCAGCGACGACATTCTCGGTCAGGCGACGCTCGTCGGTACCTACCAGGCGACACAGTAGCCTTCGTCCCTGAGCGACGGCCCGCTTCACTGGCGCTCTCAGCCGCGCCCGGCCGCCTTCGCCTGGCTCGCTTCGAGTATCGCTTCGACCAGCGGCGACGGGTCCCATCGTACCGGGTCCGTCGTCGGTAGCCCCGTCCGTGACTCCGCGTCCTCCCGCGCCGCCCGGGCATCCTCGTCCGAGAGATCCGACGTATTCAGCGCCACCCCGATCACCTTCGCTTCCCGCAGCGGCCGTATGGCCCGCTCGCAGATGTCGATCATCTCCGTCAACGATGGAAGCGCCATCCACCGATACGCGCCGTTCCCGCCGTAGGCGCAGGTCCGCGACGGCTGATGGCAGATGATCATCGTGTCCGGCATCGACCCATGCAGGAGCCCGAGCGTCACCCCGGAGTAGCCGGGATGTACGAGGGAGCCCTGGCCCTCAACCAGCACGATGTCGTTCCCTTCCGCGGCCTGGAGCACCAGCCGCTCAGCCGCTCCGCTGATGAAATCTGAGATCACCGAATCGACGGAGATTCCCCACCCCTCGAGGAGGATCCCCGTCTGCCCGGTAGGGGCGAATCCCACCTTCGAGCCGCGTTCCACCAGCCCGCGCCGGATCTCCAGCGCTGCGGTCATCTTTCCGATGTTGCAGTCCGTCCCCACGGTGTGGACGACGAGCGCGTCCACCAGGCGCGCCTGCCCGGTCGAGATCGGCAGGTCGTCCGGCGGCTTCCGCAGGTCGTGGATGGGAATGCCGCGCGATCTCGAGAGCTCCGCGAGCTCCGGATCTTCCGAGAGAAGGATGTGCAACCCGCTGACGATGGGAATGCCGGCCCCCAGCGCGCCGTTCAGGATCGGCCGCCAGCTGAGCGGTAGCTGTCCCCCCGTCGGCGCGACGCCTATGAGAAGCGCCGTCGCTCCCAGCGCGAGCCCCTCCTCCAGTGTGGACACGACCGGCATCTGCCCGCCTACGCCGATGACGTCCGCAGCCGTACGGCCAGACTTCGTCGAGTCGATCACACCCACGACGCGCTCGGGAATGTAGCGGATCGCACTGTTGGCGGTCTTCGACGTGAGCGGACCGAACCATCCTTCAGCCAGGATCAGGTAACGATATTCCTCCATCACTGTCTTCCTGCCTCCACGGTTGATTTGTTCGAGTCCCTCGTGAGCCGCGGGTCGCCGCCGCACAGCGCCGATCATAAGCGCGTATATAGTGTATTATCAATAACTTACGTAGTCACTAATAACCGGCACACCCCTTGCTCCTGTGAGGGCGCTCGCTCAACCAGTCGACCGGAGCCGTTCGGCGGATCTCGGCGGTGAATCGGTCACGATAAATAAAAGGCCGGAGAATGGATATGCGAAATGGATACCTCGCCACCTTCCTGATCGCGGTCGGGGTCGCGGCGTGCGGCGGCGACAGCGGTGATGGGGATGGCGCTGCCGTAGCGGCGCAGTCCACGGAGGAGATCGAGGGTGTTTCCGTCGGTGACTGGGACGCGCGGCTCGCCGCCGAGGAGCTCGAGCGCGGGCGGCTGGATCCCGCCTGGCAGCGCGTCGTACAGCTCGACAGCTTCTCGGTGGAGAACAGCACGGCCAGCACGGAGACGTTCGACCAGATCACCCGCGGCACGGTGAATTCGGGCCCGACCCACCTCCCCCTGTACGGAGACGTCGAGGGTCCCTCCGTGATGCGGCTCCAGATCCTGCTCGACCGCGCTCTCTTCTCACCCGGTATCATCGACGGGCACTGGGGAAAGAACACGGAGAAGGCTCTTTACTGGTTCCAGCATCGTGAGCGGCTTCCCCGCACCGGCCGGCTCGACGAGCGAACTTTCGAGAGGCTGGTGGAGGTCGCGGGCGGCGCCGATGACCTGATCGAGGAGCACGCCCTGACCGGGGAGGACGTCGACGGCCCTTTCGTCGACATTCCTGACGACATCTACGACAAGGCCGAGCTCGACTGCATGTGTTACGAGTCGGTGGCGGAGAAGCTCGGGGAGATGTTCCACACCAGTCCCGACATGCTCCGGCAGCTGAATCCCGATATGGATCTCAACGGCCTCTCCGCCGGAGATCGCCTCAACGCTCCGTCGGTCAGGGGCCCCGAAGCCGGGAGGAGCACTCCGATCGAGCGGCTCGTGGTTTCCGACGAGGGATTCTACGTCCACGCATTGGACGCGAGCGACAACATCGTATTCCACTTTCCCTCCACCCTCGGCTCGAGCTTCGACCCGTCGCCCACGGGGAACCGTGAAGTGGCGAGGATCACGCTGGATCCGTGGTGGCATTACCAGCCGTCGATTCTCGAGAGCGTCCCGGACGACGAGCCCGAAGCCAAGATACCCCCGGGGCCCAACAACGCGGTGGGACCCGTCTGGATGGCACTCTCGGTCCCACATTACGGAATCCACGGGACGAGTGCGCCGGAGACGATCGGGTACGCCACCTCGGCGGGTTGCGTCAGGCTGACGAATTGGGACGCGCTCTTCCTCGCCGATCGTATCGAGGAGGGGATCCCCGTCGACTTCGCCGAGACGCCGACCGGGCCGCATACGGACGCGCCGGACCCTCCGGCGGGCGAGAGTTCGTAGCGCACGGGGAACGGTGAACGATCCGCTCGAACGGCTGCTGATCGGCCGATCCCTCGTCGGCCGCTATGCGATCGAAGAGGTGATCGGCCGGGGCGGCATGAGCATCGTTTATCGCGCGCGGGACGAGCGCTTGGGGCGGCATGTCGCCCTCAAGATCCTTCGCTTCCCGTCGGACGTCGCGGCGACGGAGCGCGACCACCTGCGGGAGCGGCTGAAGCGCGAAGCGGCGGCCGCGGCGAGGATCCCTCCCCATCCGAACGTCGTCCAGATCTACGACTACGGGACCGACGAGGAGCTCGACCTGGACTTCATCGCGATGGAGCTGCTTCAGGGACGCGATCTGAAGGAGCTGCTCCGCTCCAGCGGGCTCGGCCTTCCCGAGGCGCAACGCGTTCTCATCGAGGCGGCCCGCGGAATCGCCGCCGGTCACCGCGCCGGGCTCGTGCATCGGGACGTCAAGCCAGCCAACGTATTCCTCACGGGCGACCGCGACCTCGAGATGGTGAAGATCCTCGATTTCGGCATCGCGAAGGCGCTGGATCCGGGAATCGAAGAGGACGATCTCACCCGCGACGGCCGTATCCCGCACTCTCCGGCGTACACCTCGCCGGAGCAGCTCGACCTCACGCGACCGGTGACACCGGCTTCCGACGTCTACCAGCTCGGCCTCCTCGCTTACGAGATGCTCGCCGGAGAGCGCCCGTACACGGAGCGGCAGCGGGAGCGGATTCATGAAGGCGATCGTGTTCCGCTGGAGGCACGCGGCCGATGGCGCGAGGTGTCCGATCGCGTGAGTGCGGCGGTCGCGCGGGCCCTCGAACCTCGGCCGGAGGACCGATTCGCGGATGCGGCCGAATTCGCGCGCGCCCTGGACGGCCCGCCGGGCGCCGTCGCGGCGCACGGGGTGGCCAGGATCGCCGCGGATGACGACGAAACGCTCTTCGCTCCAGGCCGACCCGTCAAAGCCGTCCCGCGTCCTGGGATCGACCTGCGAACGCCCGCACTGGTCGCGGCGGCGTTCGCGGCGGTGGCGATCGTCGTATGGGCGATGATCTGGGGGAGCGCACCGGGGGCCGATGAACCGCGGTCGGATCTCGCGGGTGAGGCTGCGACCGCTGGGGCCGCGCAGGACGTTGAATCCGGCGATGCGGCGGTGAACGCCAGTGAGCTCGACGAGGTGTTTCGCGACCTGACCGTCGATGCCTTCGAGGAACTCGAGGAATCGGTTGCTGCCGAGGAGGGCGAGGAAGCGGCCGCGGCGGTACAGGGCGAGGCCCCGGGCCGCGCCCGGGCGCTCTTCAATCGCCGCTGGCGCTTCGAAGGCGACGATGTCTGGGACGGTGCGGCGAGGGACGAGATGGTTCTGGTGAGGGAGGGTGAATCCTGGCGGGTCGTATCGGAGGCGGAGCTGGAGAGCTTCACCGCGGATTCGTAGTCTCTGGTCGGCCGTCAGGACCGGCCCCGCCCTCCTACGGACCGGCCGAAGCGCCGCCTCCGGCCGGGCTCGTCGTAATCATCGTCGTCGTCGCGCGCACGGTCGCGATCCGAGTCCCGGGCGCCCCGCGCGCGGTCATCATTGTCGTCACTCCCGTCGCCGGCTTCGATCCCCATCGCCACGGAGCGGGGGACGGTGATCTCCGACGCGATCAGGTACCCGCCCGCGAAGGATCCAGCGATCGTGAGCGAGTCGCCGAACTCGAGCCGCTCCGCGGATGCCGGCGCTCCGTCGGGGCCGGTGACGACCGTAGCAGGATTGATCACGACGCGCAGATCCGCGCCCTCACCCTGCACGACCCTTACCAGCAGGGCGTCGGAATCGGCAGAGCTGGCCAGCAGCGTTCCCCGGGTGCGGAGATCGCCCTGCTGGGCATCGCTGGAGGCCATCCTCACCCTGTTGATCTCGACCGCACGGCCGCTGCCGAGCTCTATCGTGGTGGGGAAGGCCCGCTCGTCCTCGAACCACACCTGCCTCAGGCGCAGGCGGGAGCCGTCGGGCAGTCCCAGGATGCGCATGCGGCCAGCGTCACCATCATCGTCGGCGAAACGGAGGTCGATCGTATCGCCTCGAACGCCTTCCACCCTGAACTCCGCGGACGAGATCGGCACCCGGTCGGCGGCGCCCTCCACCCATACCCAACGCGCATCGTCACCGTCGAGGAGCGTTCCCTCGATGATCGACTCGCCGCCTCCACAGCCGTTCAGGAGGACGAGGGTGAGCAGGAAGCTGGTTCTCATCAGCGCCGGGGTTGCACGGAGCATGCCCCACGCCGGCTCCAGCGGGTCATCCTCAGCCATCCCGGAAGTGCTGAAACCCTCCGGAGGTGAGCTGCTCACGTTCTCCGCCCCGACGTCGCAGGACGACCACTCCCTCGCCGGCCTCCACCATCCCAACCATCGTCAGCCGCAGCCCGAACGCGCGCCCGAACTCGTCCCGGATCCGGCCGACCGCGCCGGGGGCGGCGGTGAAGCAGAGCTCGTAATCCTCGCCGCCCGAGAGCGCCAGCCGTACGCGTTCGGCTTCGTCGGCAGCCGCCGTCGCGGCCGGATGAATCGGCAGATTCTGCTCCTCGAGCACGAGCGTCGCGCCGCTGGCTCGGGCGATGTGGCCCGCATCGCCGCCGAGCCCGTCGGAAAGGTCGATCAGCGAGGATTGGACGCTGCGGCCGTGCAGCCAGAGCGACTCGCGGACTCTGGCCACCGGCTCGGCGAACCGAACGAGCGCCTCCGCGTCCGGTTCCGCTCCGCGTGCCAGGGCGGCGACAGCCGCAGCCGCGCCGCCGAGCTCGCCGGTCACCCAGACTTCGTCACCCGCGCGCGCGCCGCTCCGCAGCACGGGGTCGGACGCCTCTCCCACACCGATGACATCGACGACCAGCGGCCCCAACGAACCGGTGACATCGCCACCGAGTACGACGCCCCCTGCTCCCTCCACAGCCGCCGTCACTCCGCGCATCACCTCTGCCGCGACCGATCCGAAGTCGTCGGCGGGAATCGCCAGCGACGCCAGCACCCCGATCGGACGCGCCGCCATCGCGGCCAGGTCGCTGAGTGACGCGGTCGTTCCCCTGAAGCCGATCTGAAATGGGGTCAACCACTCACGGCGGAAGTGTACCCCTTCGACGCTCAGATCCGCCGTCAGAACGATTCCGTCCCCGGCTACCACGGCGCAATCGTCGCCGGGGCCGACGCGAACGTCGTCACGGGGCTTCGGGCCGGCTCCGCTGAAGAAGCTGCGGATGAGATCGAACTCCCGACCACCCCCCAGACCGCCGACGGAAGCCGCTTCCGACCGTCCCAAACCACCACCGGCGGCGGGATCGCTCCCGCCGCCGGTGTTCGGTCCCAATTCGGGCCTCTTGCTCACCGTCGTCAGTAAGCGGGGGGATCGCTCGCCGGGAACGACTCGATCGACCCTTCGGTGACCTTGTTGCGCTCCGTCGGGCTCACAGGAGCCTTCTCCGCGCTCGCCGCGACGCCGCCCGAGAGCGGCTCCGGCTTCTCGACGGTGCCCAGCAACTGCCGCAGCACGTACTGGAGGATTCCGCCATGCCTGTAATAGAGCGCCTCCTGAGGGGTGTCGATGCGTACGGTCGCTCTGAACTCGAGCTCCTCGCCGCCGCGCTGCGCGCGGACCGTCACCTCGCGTCCGTCGGCGAAGGACGAGGCGAACGCCCCGGTCAGCCCCTCGATGTCGATCGTTTCGGAGCCGCTCAGGCCCAGCGACTGCACCGACTCGCCCGGCAGGAACTGCAGAGGAAGCACGCCCATTCCGATCAGGTTGGATCGGTGGATTCGCTCGTAACTCTCCGCGACGACCGCCTTGATGCCTTGCAGGTACGGGCCCTTGGCGGCCCAGTCGCGGCTCGACCCCGATCCATATTCCTTGCCAGCCAGTACGACCAGGGGCGTGCCCTCGTCGACGTAGCGCATCGCCGCGTCGTAGATCGTCATGATCTCGTCGCTCGGCAGGTGCTTGCTGATCCCACCCTCGATTCCGGGAACGAGCTGATTGCGGATTCGCACGTTCGCGAAGGTGCCGCGAATCATGACCTCGTGATTGCCCCGCCGTGAGCCGTACGAGTTGAAATCCTTCGGCTCGACGCCGTGCTCCATCAGGTACTTGCCCGCTGGACTGTCCTTCTTGATGCTGCCGGCGGGGGAGATGTGGTCCGTTGTGACGCTGTCACCCAGCAGCGCGATCACACGGGCACCCGCGATCTCCTCGACCGTCTTCTCCGCCTCGGGCGACATGTCGTAGAAATAGGAAGGCTGCCGGACATACGTGGAATCCGGCTCCCAATCGAAGCGATCCCCCCTGGGGGCCGAAAGCGCGCTCCACCGATCGTCACCCTCGAAAACGCTGCCGTAACTGCGTGTATACATATCCGAGTCGATCGCGCTGCGAACGGCCTCCTGGATCTCCGCCTGGGTCGGCCAGATGTCCTTCAGGAAGACCGACCGCCCGTCGGAGCCCGTTCCGATCGGTTCGTTGTACGGGTCCCAGCCCATCCGTCCGGCGATCGCGTAGGCCACGACGAGTGGAGGCGACATCAGATAGTTCGCCCGGACCTCGGAGTTGATGCGGCCCTCGAAGTTGCGGTTTCCGGAGAGGACGGACGCCACGACCAGGTGCCCCTTCGCGATCGTCTCCGACACCTCGGCTGGCAGCGGCCCGGAGTTGCCGATGCACGTCGTGCAGCCGTAGCCCACGACGTTGAAGCCGAGCTGCTCGAGGTACGGCAACAACCCCGATTTTTCGTAATATTCCGTGACCACCTTCGAGCCCGGCGCGAGCGAAGTCTTGACCCACGGCTGCCGAAGCAGTCCCTTCTCCACAGCCTTCCTCGCGAGCAGCCCAGCCGCCAGCATCACCGAGGGGTTCGATGTGTTCGTGCAGCTCGTGATCGCCGCGATGACGACGGAGCCATGGTCGATCCGGTGCTCTGCCCCGCCGATCACCACCGCCTGAGCGGAAGGCGACTCGGGCCCGCCCTCACCCCACACACCCACATCGTGCCCGTCCGCCCGCTTCGTTGCGGCGCCCTTCGCGTCCTCGGGCGCCGTCTCCGGGATGAGCGAAGGAAGGGCTTTCCGGAAGGCCCCCTTCGCCTGCGAGAGGCGGATCCGGTCCTGGGGACGGCGCGGCCCCGCGATGCTCGGCTCCACCGAGTTCAGATCGAGGACCAGCGTATCGCTGAACTGCGGCTCGGGGGACTGCTCCGTGTGGAAGAGTCCCTGCTCCTTCATGTACGCCTCGACCAGCTCGACCCGCTCCTCCGGCCGGCCGGTGAAACGCATGTAGTCGAGCGTCACGTCGTCGACCGGGAAGATCGCGCACGTCGCGCCGTACTCGGGGGACATGTTGCCGATCGTGGCACGATCCGCCAGCGCCAGGCTCGCCACTCCGGGACCGTAAAACTCCACGAACTTGCCGACGACCCCCTTGGCCCGCAGCATCTCCGTGACGGTCAGGACGAGGTCCGTCGCCGTCGCGCCCTCCGGCAGCTCGCCCTCCAGGCGAAAACCGATGACGTCGGGAATCAGCATGGAGACCGGCTGCCCGAGCATCGCCGCCTCTGCCTCGATCCCGCCGACGCCCCAGCCGAGCACCCCGAGGCCGTTGACCATCGGGGTATGGGAGTCGGTCCCCACGACCGTGTCCGGATAGGCCTGCGGAAGTCCCTCGCTATCGCCCATCTCGTCCGTGCTGAACACCACGCGAGCGAGGTACTCCAGGTTCACCTGGTGGACGATGCCGGTGTTCGGCGGCACGACCTTGAAGTTGGAGAACGCCTGCTGCCCCCACTTCAGGAAGGAGTAACGCTCGCCGTTCCGCTCGTAGTCCAGCTCTTCGTTGATTCCGAACGCATCGGCCGTAGCGAAGGCATCCACCTGTACCGAGTGATCGATCACCAGCTCCACTGGCTGCAGCGGGTTGATCTTCGTCGGATCGCCGCCGAGCTCCTTCATCGCGTCGCGCATCGCCGCGAGGTCGACGATGGCCGGCACACCTGTGAAATCCTGCAGAATCACCCGGGCAGGAGTGAACGCGATCTCCTTGTCGAGCCGCGCCCCCGCCTTCCAGCCGGCCAGCGCGAGAATGTCGTCGCGGGTCACCGAAACCCCATCCTCGTATCGGAGCAGGTTCTCCAGCAGGATCCGCAAGGAGTACGGAAGCCGCGAGATGTCGAGACCTTCCTTCTCGAGGGCATCGAGCCGGAATATCTCGAACTCGCGTTCACCGACGCGGAGGACTGAGCGGGCGCCGAAACTATCCTTCATTTCAATCTCCTTCCGGAGCGACGTTGGCTGTTCTCATGGATAGACCGGCAACATACGAACCACGCAGGCGGGACGAAAGCTCCGATCCCTCCCCCCCCGCTGGCCTCGTTCCCCGTGCTCCGCCATATTCCTGCCACCGAACCACACAGCACCGGAGAATCATGACGCGTCAGGTCATCGTCGTTGGAGACAAGGTCCTCATCAAGCCTGAAGAAGAGGCGTCGAAGACCCCGTCGGGGCTCTTCCTTCCGCAGGGCGTCGCCGCGAAGGAGACGGTTCACGGCGGATACATCATGAACATCGGCCCGGGCTATCCGACCGCCGAGACGGCCGACGGCGAGCCCTGGCTGAGCGGTCAGCGCAACGACGTACGCTTCGTTCCCCTTCAGGCCAGAAAGGGCGATTTCGCTCTCTTCCTCCGCCGCGACTCGGTGGAGGTCGAGATCGACGGCAGCGAGTACGTGATCGTGCCCCACTCGAGCATCCTGCTGCTCATCCGCGATCCGAGCCCCATGGGGTGACGCGGGTACACCTCGACGCCTTCATTCCTCCACTTCGCAAATCCTTCGCGTCTTCGCGATGATCGGTTTATGACGTCATACGACAGAACGCCAGCGACCCAGGTATCGCTGGCGTTCATCTCTTCCTTGCGTGCTCCACCGCCCTTACCGCCTGCCCGTCGCTTTCGGTGCGGGTCTTCGCGAATTCTGCCAGGCGTGGAAGAGCAGGTAGACTCCGGAGGCGACGACCAGCAGGCTCAGCGTCTGCCCCATCGTGAGTGGTCCGAGAACGGTTCCGAGTGGGTCGTTCGGATCTCGGAACTGCGCGTCCGGCTGTCGGAAGAGCTCCACGATCGACCTGAACACCCCGTATCCGGTGAGGAAGACACCGGCCAGCAGTCCCGTCGGAAGCCGCCAGCCGCGGCGCTTGGCGACGAGATAGATCGTCCACAGGATGATGCCGAGGAGCAGGCCCTCCGTCAGCGCCTCATAGATCTGCGAGGGATGGCGGAGCGGAACCTGGTCGCGGATCGCCGCCCACGCTCCGGACTCCTCCGCGGCGAGAACCGCCAGCTCCCGCTCGCGGATGCCGTACACCTGATCGATGCCGAGCAGCTGCATCGCCGTCGGCTCGGTCGGGAAGCGGATCGCCCACGGTACCTCGTCGGTCGTCACGCGGCCGAACAACTCCCCGTTGATGAAGTTCGCGACGCGCACGGCGAAGATCCCCGACGGCACCCCGAGCGAGAGCGAGTCCAGGAGCGAGATGAAGTTGATCCGGTGCTTGCGGACGAACCAGGCGGCCGCCAGCACGACGCCCGCCAGCCCGCCGTGGAACGACAGCCCGCCCTCCCAGATCCGGAGAATTCGTGCGGGGTTGTCGGCGAACGAAGCGAAGTCGTAGAAGAGGATGTATCCGATCCGGGCCCCCAGGATCGTCCCGAGGATCAGCGCAAACACCAGGTCGCCGATCGCTTCGTAATCGAGCTTCAGGAATCCGTCTCGGCTCAGGTACCGCAGGACGTAGTAGCCGACGGTGAACGCGAAGACGTAGCCGAGCCCGTACCATCGAATGTCCACCGGCCCCGGTAGGGGAATGGCGACCGGGTCGATGAAGTGATACGGGATCTCGAGAAGGACGGCGAGAATCGGGAGCATTCCGGAGAGGTCGTCGGAAAGAGCGACGGGGAGCGACGCATGCCGCTCCCCGTGCCATCGTGGCGTCAGCCCGCCTGAGCCTGTGCTTCGGCTTCGGCGAGGCGCATCTCGAACATCGATCGCTGCATCGAACCCTCCTCGGCGGTCTCGAGCAGCCGGCGATAGAGCTCGGCGGCGCCGGCCCAATCACCGGCCTGCTGCCGCAGCAGGGCCGCTCCCATGAGCCCCTCCTGCTGTCGGAACGAAAGATCCGCTTCGTCGGCGACCCGCAGATATGTCTGGATCGCCGCCTCCGTATCCCCCGCCGCCTCCTGTGCACCCGCCATCAGCAGCGCGGCCTGTGCGCCGACGGGTGAATCCCCGATCCGCGTCGCCACCGGTGTCAGCACCTCCACGGCTTCCGCGGGCCGCTCGGCACGAAGGTGGACCTGACCCAGCAGGACCCGCGCTTCGTCCGCGTACGGCGTCCCAGAGTGCTGCACGATGAAGGTCTGGAGCTGCGGCGTTGCGACCGCCACGTTGCCCGAAAGCACCGCCTGCTCGACCTGCAGAAATTCGATCGCCGCATTCTCCAGCCGCTCCGCCCGCTGCGCCCGGTACCACAGTAGGCCACCGATCAGCACTGCGAGCGCGACTGCCCCTACGACTACGATCACCACGTTCTTCCGCGCCCACTCCGTGAACTGCAGTGCACGCGCGAGAACGATGTCGTCCGGCTCCGTCTGTTGCGACCGCCGTGGGCGGCTCGCGATGGACTGCGCTGCCATGACCGGGGGGAGAAGGATGAACGGACCGCCCCGCACAGGACGGGGCCGGATCTCTCGTCGCGCCGTAGGGGCAGCCGGCTTCCCGCACGGATCGACGCCCACGCCACGGGGTTCGAGCCCCGGCGCGGTAGCCCATTAAGCTAAACCCTCTCCAGCGGCCGCGTCAACTCGTCGGCGTGGCATCGCGTGGGCTCCGGCACCGGAAGCGTACGCTTCTCGCCGGCGGCGGCCGGACGCTGCGTGCCAAACCATGGTAACCCTATAATGGAACACTACTTGCACGGTATCTGCCCGCCTCCCGACCACGCCTGACAGCGGGGGCGCTGCTCAGAGCAAAGCCGTCGAAAGGCGGCGACGCAGAGCTACGGGACTACCGCGCACGATGCGCCATGTCCGCCGGGCCGCCAGCTGATACGAAACGAAGTTTTTTCGTTGCGCTGGTGGCCTTTTGGCGTTCGGGACCTGTTCGGATCGGTGATCGGAGGATCGAATGACGAAAGGAGTGTCGCGAAAGGGTGAGGAATGGGCGCTGGAAAGGGATGCCTACGTCGTCCTGCTGCACCTGTACACTGTGACACAGGCGGCGCCGTCGGCCGCGCTCGCGCCCGAGCGAATCACTCGGGATCTCGGTTTCACCGAGTCCAATTCGGACGTGATCCTCCGGGCGCTGCTATACGAGGGGTACGTCGAACACTGTGGCTCCGCGCAGGGGCTGACTCTGACGGGGAAAGGATCGGACTACATCGAGCGGAAAGCAGGCCGCCGTCGTTCGCTTCGTCTGCTGAGCTGAGCCTTTCGCGTCTTCCGCACGATCGCGCTCACGGTATCGTCAGATGGTTCACGAATCCTCCATCCAGGCAACGCTCGACCGCACCCATCGCCTCGCTCGGAAAGAACGGTTTCTTGAGGTACGCGCAGAAGCCCGCGCCGCGGAGCCGCTCCCGAAGACCGGCCTCCTCCTTCGCGGTCACGGCCAGGACCGGGATCGTGCTGGTTTTATCGCTCCGTTGGAGATCCCCTATCGCCGCCCAGCCGTCCCCTTCCGGCATCATGATATCGAGCAGGATGAGATCCGGCCGATGGAGCTCCGCCAG
>JBBDRR010000159.1:0-4827 GCA_040905395.1 Gemmatimonadota bacterium | reverse complement strand
GCGGCCCCTCGAGCTCGAGGGGCCGCGTTTTCTTGCTCTGCCGCCTACGGGGCTCAGTGCGTCCCATCCACGTGGTCGTCCTGGATCTCGTCCGTGGAGATGGCTCCGCGCAGGTTACCGGGGACCGACTCTCCCACCACGACGTGCCGCTCCTCGACCTCCCGCCAGTTCATGTATCCCTGACCCATCTCGGCGTGCGTCGGCAGGCCCCAGCGCACGTGGACCGTCGGATCCGGATTGGACGGGTTGTTCTCGGAGTTGTCCCACCAGAGCGTCATGCGCAGCGTCGAGCCAGCCGGCGTGAACACGGGGTCCTTGAACTCGTAGGTGTGCTGCCAGTTGAAGTCGTAGTCCGGCACGTGCAGCAGCACCTCGTGCGTGCCGTCGGGATGCGTCATCTCGTAGAGCGCGGCCTTGCCCCGCAGGTGCATGTGCGGCATGAACGAGCGCAGATACACGTCGCGGTCGAAGACGTATTCCATCGAGGAGGAGTAGGATGAAGCGCCCGCGGGAATCTCGAAGTCCCTGATCATCAGGCTGTTGCCGCCGGTGACGTACTTGATGACCTCGCCCTCTTCCATGAAGCGAATGCCGACTTCGGTGTCGTCGCACAGTGCGGTGCCTTCACCGGGCACCTTGTTGTAGTGCATGTCGAAGGTGACGTCGCGCGGACCGGCGCGGAGAAGTCGCCCGTAGCCGTTCTCGAAGACGCGCGGCTTGCCACCGGGGACGAGGCCGCCGAGGTCGCTCTGGATGATGTGGTGGACCTTCGAGCCCGGTCGGTACTCCACCGACTTGATCCAGCGGTCTTCCGGCACCATGTCCGCCGTGATCGTCACCGGCAGGTCGACGTAGACGTCGACATCGTCGTCCGCCAGACAGAAGTCGTCGTTGGGGCGGAGGATGAGGTCGGGCTCACCGAGCGCCCAGGCACCGCGATCCTTCGAGACCGCAGGGGGTGCCCATCCTGCCGGCTGGACGCCCGCGGGAGCACCCGCACCCGCCCATTCGACGAGCGTCTGAATCTCCGCGTCCGAGATGTAGCGCTCATCGACGAACGTTCCTTCGTGCTGCCGGGCGGCGTGCCACGGCGGCATGCGGCGCTCCTGCACCGCCTTGGCGATCACCCGCGCCCACGGCTGTGCCTCCTCGTATGTCATGAACGACATCGGCGCGACCATCCCGCCCATGTTCAGACCGGCCGGCTGATGGCAGGCCTGGCAGTTCTCCTGGAGGATGGGCAGGACGTCGGAGTAGAAGGTCGGCGCGTCGGCGGTGTGGAGGTTCGACGTCGAGGCGAGCGCCGACCCGTTGGCGAGCGCCTGTGTGTAGGCTGACGGCGCGTCCACCACCACCGCTAGCAGAAGGGCCACGAACAGAGCGGCGTAGCGGCATCGAGATCGAGAGCCCATGACACCTCGCTGGTTTCGAGATTGGTAACGCGGGAGATGTTCCGCGCCCCCATAGTCGCCCGTTACCTGCGGCTGCGAGAGATCGGCAACTGAATTATGTGGTGGACCATGTACATCGCGCAACGCATTCAACCGTTCGGCCACCGTGCGAACTGCGACGGCTCGCGGCGGCTCAGCGTGAATGGTTCGGGGGCCGGTGCGCGCGCCTAATACGTCTCCTCGACTTCGCGCGCCGGGCTGGCTAGCGCCGCATATTCCGGGACAGCCAACGCCAGGTCAGGATCGTTCCCGTCGCGCTGAGCGCAGTTCCCCCCGCCATCAGCACCAGCACCACGATGTCCCAAAGGGGCCGATTGCCATTCAGACCCGGGAAATCGAAGGAGTGCAGCCCGTGGTAGATCCAGCGGTTCAGGCGGGAGAGCTTCTCATACCGGTAGGCAACCTCTCCTGTCGCGGGATCCAGGTACAACCAGGTCCGGGCGCGATCGTCGAACCGGACGCGCAACGCGGGGAAGCGTAGCGGCTGATAGCGGGGGTAATAGTACGCGTCCGGTTCCGTAATCCAAGTTACCGACGACCTCGGCGCTTCGGGAAGGATTCGGGCCGCACCCGCCAGGATGAGCTCCTCCGGAAATGCGGGCCATACGGGCACCTGCGAGCTTTCGGCGCCGCCACCGTGCGGAGCGCCCGCGGGAACCACGAGCGTCTCCGCCCAGTCGAGGTGAGCGACCCAGAAGGGCTGGCCACCAATCTGTACCGCCTTCAGGAGCCGCACGGCCCGGCCCGCCTCTCGTTCGGTCGCGCCCAAAGCCGCCTCGGCCGAGACCTCGAAGGCATCCAGATCCAGAGCCCCCCCCTGCCACCGAAGAGTTTCCTCAATTGAGAGACCGGTGGAGGGCGTCCACTGGAATGGACTCATCGAGAGAAGGCCGCTGAAGACCCACGTCAGCGTGACGATACCGAAGACGAAGCCCAGGTAGTGGTGCCAGCGAAACCATCGATCCCGGTATGGGGTGATCCGCGAGGCCGAGTGCGGGAGCCGGCGCACTTGAAGGAAGCGGACGGCTCCGATCGTGAGTCCCGCCAGACACATGAGGACGCCGAGGCCGGATGTCCAGATCACCACCTGCCTCCAGATCGGACGACGGACGATGAGATCTCTGGGATAGATCCAGTGGACGACCGGTCCGAGCCAACCCCAGAGGCGCTCCTGTCGGTCGTGCCGCTGTACGACGTCACCCGTGACGGATGAGATGTATACCTGTGTGCCCCTTCCGTCGTCGAGGTGGACCCGATGCAAAGGCATATAGGGGAGGTAGAAGTCGCGCGGAGTCCACTGATCCAACCGGGCGACGGTGGCGACTTCGGCGGCGGCGTCCGGGAGCCCTTCGTATGCTCCGGCGATCCGGGTCGCGAGCGAGCGAGCGTCAACACGAAACATCGATCCATCGTCCGCGTAAACGGCGCGGCGCCCTCCGTCGCTCAGCCTGAAGACCCACACGGGCCGCCCAAGTGTGGTGCGCAGATGGACCGAGTCGGCGGAAGCTCGGATGCCCGCCGTGCGCGCCGCCGTCCCGGGCTCGAGCAGTGGTCCACTCCCCACAGAGAGAGGCTCACCCCGGTTTATTCGGTCCTCCCATCCGACGGCCGGGAAGCCGGAGTACATCATGACGAAGCCGGAGAGGAACCAGGCCAGCGAAAGCACGGAAAGGGAGAGGCCCAGCCACCGATGCACCCGAACGATCCAGTGCTTCCGGGTCCAGTTCGCACCGGGCCACGATCCTCTTCGGGTCCCCACCTCACTCAGCCATTCGCCAACGTCCAGGTCGTTCGGCTCGGCTGCGGCCGACCTCTCATCGGAGCCGGGACACGCGGTCACAGCGACCAGTTTACACGCAGCAGGAAATTCCGCGGCGCCCCCGGGTAGAGTTGCGCTCCGTTGATCGCGGTGGTGAAGAATTCGGAGTCCCTCAAGTTGTTCACGTTGAGGCTGATGGTCGCGTCGCTCAACCGGTACGCAACGGCGCCATTCAGTACCGTGTAGGCGGGGATCAGCACCCCATTGTCGCGCCCGGCCCAGTTGTCTCCGACGTGGTTCCCTCCGAACGAAAGCGTGAGTCCCCGGGAGACCCCCGGCCAGATCTCGTAATCAGCCCAGAGGTGCGCCTGGTGGTCGGGCGCGTACTCGACACGGTGACCGGTGAATGCGCCGAAGCTGCTGTAGACGGCATCGGTGTAGCTGTACCCCGCGGTGATGTTCAGACCTCCCCCCGAGTCCCAGATCGCGTCCACCTCGACACCCCGGGATCGAGCTTCGCCCGCCTGGTCGAAGAGTCCCTGGCCGAGTCCCACGATCATGTCCTCCTTCTGAATCTCAAAGCCGGTGGCCGTAAGGGAGAATCGCGGGACTGGATCGTAGCGCACACCGCCCTCGATCTGGTCCCCTGTCTCAGGCTCGAGCACGGCGCCGTCGGGGGGTATCTGCCGCGGTTGCTTGAAGAAGGTGGAATAGCCGACGAAGAAGGACAGTGGAGTGCGCGGACGCCAGACCGCTCCCAACCGGAAGGTGAGAGGGGCGTAGCTTCGATTCGTGGGAGTCCCCCGTGCGGCGGAAGTGCGGGCGGTCTCCAGGATGTCGGTGCGATAGAGCCCGTCCACGAGGTCGATCCGTACGCCGGCGAGCGCACGGAACGACTCGTCGAATTCGGCGAACTCCTGCAGGTAGAGACCGTGGATGGTCTCCTCGAGCACGAAGAGAATGTCCTCCTCGATCTGGACCGGAGGTTGGGTATCGACCGGGCGGAGCAGATCCACCTCCGTCGCCTCGCCCAGGCTCCGGTCGCGGGGACGAGTTCGATCGACGTGGCTGAGGGAATAGCCCCCGAGCGTCCGCAGCCGGACGCCCTCTCGCTCGGCTTCGTGCGTAAGCTCCAGCACGTTCTGGAACGGCCGTACTCTGGTGTCGAACTGAAACCACTCGCGATGGACCCGGTTCTCCGGTAGTACCTCCAGGTACTCGGTGGAAAGATAGAGATAGTCGTCCCAGGCGTAGGATATTTGCTCCCTGACGCTCACGGATGTCGAGAGCCGGCGCTGCCACGATCCCTGGAGGTCCAGGCGCTCGTAGTCCATGAAGTCCTGAGCCGAATTGTACCGGGCATCGCGTGACACTCCCTCGGGGACTCGCCCATCGACGGTCGGCACTCCGGCATCCAGCCGGTAGCGATCCTTCGCGGCCCCCACCTGCAGATCCACCTGGTCCTCGTCGGTGGGAAACCAGCGAAGGGCCAGGTGGGAAGTACTCCTGGTCGATCCAGCTTCCCTCCACCCCTCGTCGTCCGAGAGCCCCCCGTCAAGCCGGTACAGTAACGACTCCGTCAGCGGGCCCCCTGCCCCGACGGCGATTCGCGCCGAC
>JBBDRR010000158.1:18360-28027 GCA_040905395.1 Gemmatimonadota bacterium | reverse complement strand
TGGGTCAGCGCTCGGAATTATGGCTCGGCGCTCCCGATGCGCGCGGCGGCGCTAATCCCCCAGCCGACGGTCGGGAAGGATGTAGTTCCGCACGTAATCGCGGACCGACGCTTCGAGCGGCTGAACCGGCGCTTCGTAGCCGGCCCGTCTCAGCCGCGTCAATTCGGCCTCGGTGTGGTACTGGTACTTCGCCCGGAGCGACTCGGGCATGTCGATGTACTCGATCGCCGGTTCGCGATCGAGGGCGGCGAACAGCGCGTGTGCCAGCTCGTTCCAGCTCGAAGCGCGGCCGGAGCCGACGTTGAAGATGCCGACGGCGTCCCGCCGTTCGGCCAGGTGCAGCGTCATCGCGGTCGCGTCGCGAACGTACAGGAAATCGCGGCGCTGCTCTCCATCGGCGTAATCGGAGCGATGGCTGCGGAACAGGCGCAGCTTGCCCGTCTCGAGGACCTGCGGCACAGCCTTGGCCACCAGGCTGCGCATCTCCCCCTTATGCGCTTCGTTCGGGCCGAAGATGTTGAAGTACTTGATGCCGGTGATCCGCTTCAGCAGCCCCTCCCGCGCCGCCCACAGGTCGAAGAGTTGCTTCGAATACCCGTACATGTTCAGCGGGCGGAGCCTGCCGAGCGCCTCCACGGTCGGTTCCGCGTCGCTCATGCCGCGCTCTCCAGAGCCATAGGTGGCGGCAGAGGAAGCATATACGAAGCGTACGTCCTCGTTCACCGCCCAGAGCGCCAGCTCCTTCGAGAACTCGTAGTTGTTCCGGACCAGATAGCTGGCGTCCGTCTCGGTCGTCGACGAGCAGGCGCCGAGGTGGAGCACGAGATCGAATTCTCCGAGCGCGCCCCTCTCCAGCGCGGGGATCAGATCGTCCTTCTCGACGTAGTCCTCGAAACGGAGCGGCGTCAGGTTACGCCACTTCTCGCCATGCCCGAGATGGTCGGCCACGACGATCCGCTCCGCCCCGCGGCCGTTCAGATCGTGAACCAGGGCGCTGCCGATGAAGCCGGCACCGCCGGTCACGAGAATACGGGAGTCAGAGATCGCTTTCGGCATCCTGGGCCGGGAGAGGGGCGTGATTCGGCGTCGGCGGGAATGTCGGTGCCTTCGGGCGTCGTGGCAACCATGCCGATCCGCCCCGCGGCCTATCAGCCCCCGGTACCTCTATCACGGGCTGTCACGACCGTCCAGGGAGCGCATGAACTCGACGACGGCGGCGTTGAACGCCCCAGTCGGCTCGAATATGACGGCGTGGGACCCGCCGGGAATGGTTACGAGGCGTCCGCGTGGCAGCGCCGTGACGATCCTGTCGGCGAACTCGGGTTCTACGACGGGGTCGTTGTCTCCCAGAACGACCAGCACCGGGACCCCGACCCGCGGGAGCAGCGGCATCGGGTCGTGACTCGCACCCATCTTCCAGGTCCGCATCACCCGGCCCGGCCCGGCGCTCAGGTACGCCTGCAGGACCATCGCCGACAGCTTGAACGATTCGCGGTGAACGTCCCTCGCAAGGCCGATCGCCTGGCGGATGAGTCGGCGATAGCCGATTCCCTCTCCCGTCGGGGCTACCAGCACCAGTCCTCTGACGAGCTCAGGGTGAACGACAGCCAACTCGAGGACGCTCTGACACGAGAGCGAGTGGCCGAGGAACGTAGCCGGGCCCAACCCCATGGCCGCCGCCCAATCGCGCACCGCGATCGCCTGCTGCCCGACGTCCAGGCCGTCGGCAGACCCCTCCGTGCGGCCGAACCCGGGGAGGTCGGGCGCGAGGACCCGGAACCCCTGCGCGGCGATGGCGGATCCGTTGCGGGTCCAGTAGTCCGCCGAGACCCCGAGGCCGTGGACGAGCACGAGCGACCCGCCTTCGCCGGCCTGCCGATAGCGGACGCGGCGGCCACCGACGTCGATCCAGCGTGAGGAGGCCCATTCGGCGGCCGCCTCGCCGAGGCGTCCACGCCTCCCGCCCCCGTCAGCGGCCAACGCTCTCCCCACCGAGAAAACGGCTCAGGATCCTGTTGAAAGCGTCGGGCCGATCGACCATCGGGTTGTGCGCCGCGCCGCGAAGGATGGCGAGCTGCGCGTCGGGGATGAGGCGGCGGAACTCCCACGCGTCCTGAAGGGGCACCAGCGTGTCCCGCTCCCCCCAGACGACGAGCGTGGGCATCCGTAGCTTCGGGAGCAGCGACCGCACGTCGTCGGCGACGATGTGCCGGATCGCGCGAAGGAGGACTCTGGGCCCGGCCGTCCATGCGTCGCCCGCGATCACGCGCAGGAAGGTCGGATCGCCCCAGCGCCAGAGCGGCGTGACCTCGAGGGCGAACCGAAAGAGCGCCGCCGGGGTCAGCCGGCGGGGAATTCCGGCGGAATCCACGAGGATCAGCTTGTCGAGCCGCTCGGGGGCGTGCGCCGCGAAGTGGACGGCGATCTGCCCTCCCATGGAGTGGCCGACGAGACACGCCTTCGTCAGCTCGAGCGAATCGAACCACTCGACGAGCAGGACGGCGAGGTCGTCGAAGTCCGGGAGGGGCCCGGTCGCTCGTGAGCGGCCGAAGCCGATCAGGTCGGGTACGAGCACCCGGTTGCGCTGCGCGAGGTCGGGTATGTTGCGGCTCCACCAGCGCGAGGAGCCGGAGAGGCCGTGGATCAGGATCAGAACTTCGTCGCCCGCTCCGTACTCCAGCGCATGGATCTCGTGCGCTCCGATCGTCGTGACGATCGGACGCCCGGGCAGGTCCGGAGCCTGGAGGGGCACGTGCGTCATGGGTCTTCTCTATCCCACATGGGGAACATCGGCCGTTCAGGTGTAGCAGGGTGCAAGCAGTGCGCCCGGTACATCCGATATGAAGCCCGCTGGCGCCCGTGCCGAAACTGAATTAACGTCGGGGGGCCGGTATCCGCCGGTCCGATCCGTCGTTCCCGATCCGAATGGACCCGGTCGACCTACTAACTTCGCTCTTCATTCTCCTCCTGCTCCTCGGCGCGAGCGCGTTCTTCGTCGCTACCGAGTTCGCGATTCTGACGCTCCGGCGCCGCCGGGTGGAGCAGATCGCGCGCGATGATCCCGGCCGCACGGCCGCGGGATTCAACGGAGCCGAACAGGCGGAGGACCTCTCCCTGGTTGCACAGCTCGGGAGCCTCGGGTGCCTCCTCGCGCTCGGGTACCTCGCCGCCGGCCTGGCGGACGAGGCATTCCCCCGTCTGGGACCAGAATTCGCCGCTGCTCTCGCGCTCGCAATCGTAGCGGTCCTCTATCTGGTTCTCGGTCAGCAGGTTCCCCGGCTGCTCGGGGCCCAGCGCGCTGCGTGGGTGGCGAACCCGGTGGTCCTGCTGCCTTTTCGAGCCCTCGCCCTTCTCCTTCGACCCCTCCTCGCGGTCGTGTCGTACGTGCTGGAGACGCTCTCGGGGCTGCTCAGGCTCTCACGCTCCGCCTTCTACGCTCCGATCCACACGCTCGAAGACATCCGCGAGCTCGTTACGCAGGGGCACGAGCAGGGTGTCGTCGAGGAGGACGAGCGGGAGATGATCCACGGCGTGTTCGCGTTCTCCGACACGGTGGCGAGAGAGGTGATGACACCGCGGATCGACATCATCGCCGCGCCCACGGAGATCGGGCTCGACGAGCTGATCCACCTGGTCGTCAGCGAGGGCCACTCCCGGGTGCCCGTATACGACGAAACCATCGACAACATCGTGGGCGTGCTGCTGGCGAAGGACCTCCTGCCGCTCCTGGCCGACCCGGAGTGGGTCCGACACTCCTCCTTCGACATCGCCCGCATCATGCGGGAGCCGTATTTCGTCCCCGACACGAAACCGGTCGACGACATCCTCGCCGAGTTCCGTCAGTCCAGCGTGCACCTGGCGATCGTGATCGACGAGTTCGGGGGCACGTACGGCCTGGTGACGATGGAAGATCTGCTCGAGGAGATCGTCGGGGAGATCAAGGACGAGTACGACGTGGAGGAGCCCGAGTTCGCCTCGACACCCGAAGGCGACGTCCTGATCGACGGCGGAGCCTCGATTTCCGAGGTGAACGAGAGGTACGGACTGGCGATTCCGGAGGAGGACTTCGATACGATCGGCGGCTACATCTTCGGCGCGCTCGGACGCGTGCCTGCCGCGGGGGATCGGGTCGATGGAGTGGGGCCGATCGGCGGGGAGTTCCTGGAGGTCGAGGAGGCCGAGGAGCGGCGCGTGACGCGAGTGCGGCTACGGCGCTCCGGCAGCATGCTGGCCCCGGAGCCGTGAGCTCAACGCAGCGTCTCGTCCCGGAACACGTTCCTGTAGCGGCGCTGCCTGTCGGCCGGCGTAGCCCGGCGGGCGGCGGCGCTCTCGTAGCGGGGCGTCGGGCTCTCCAGGCGGGCGAGCAGTCGGCTCGCAACCGTGGAGGCGCGCGTCTCCTCCAGCGACATCATCTCCGAGTAGATCTCCAGCGCGCGATCGAAATCGATCTCGTCGCCCAGGGAATCGAGCAGGTCGAGAACGTTGGAGACGTGAGTCTCCACAATCGCTTCCTCGGCGCGAGCGGAAACGAGGAGCAGGCGCTTGCGAGCCTCGGGGCTGAGGCGGCGGCGACGAATCCAATTGAACATCCTTCTCCTTCCGAGCGGTTCGGGCAGAAGATGCGCGGCCGCCCGCGTCGGGCGCAAGATCGATACCCTGCACGGGGGTGGTTGCCTGATCGCGCGCTGGTTATAATCTAAGGGCCCGTCCGAGGGCATTCACCATGCGCATCTCAGTCCACAGCTTCACCCTTCATTTCTCATCCTGCTAATGAGCTTCTCCTTTCTCAGCTCCGAAGAGTATGATGAGCAGGCGCATCAGCTGTACGATTCGGGCGAGTACGATCGTGCACTGGAGTTGTTGCAGGATGGCCTGAGGCGCTACCCGGACGCGGTGGACCTGCACGTCGGCATCGGGTACGTACGACTGGCGAGGGAGGAGTTCGCGTGGGGGCTGAAGGCGTTCGAGCAAGCGCTCACGCTGGACCCCGACCACGAGGACGGTTGGGTGGGACGCGGGGAGGTGCTGCTGAAGTTCGGTCGGGTCGAGGAGGCGATCTGCTGCTTTCGGAAGATCGACGATCTCGGGCTCGGTGAGGATCTCGAGCTCGGGCTGGCGATGGGGCGGGCGCTCTACCGCGAGGCGCTCTTCCGCGAGTCGCGGCAGCGGCTGATGACCCTGGCGGCGGTGCATCCGGACGTAGCGGAGGTGCGAGCTGCCCTCGGCTACACGCTGCACGCCCTCGGCGACGATCTGGGTGCACGCCGCGAGCTGCGCGCCGCCCTCCGGCTGGACGGTGCGCTGCACGAGGTGCGAATCTACCTCTCGCACCTGCACTTCGAGCGCGGCGACATGGAAGCAGCGCTTCGCGACCTGGAGAAGGTGCCACCCGCCGAGCACTGGGACGCCCTCTCCGTCTGGCGCTACATCGAGCTGAAGTGCTCGCTCGAGAGCTTCCAGGAATCGGACCCCAGCCTGGAGCCCTGGCGGGAACGGTGGGAGGAGCTCAAGGGCGAGCCGGACTCGATCGACCATATTCTCGCCGAAGTCGAAGCCGCGTTCGAGGAAGCCGGCGGCGACTACCCGCTCCCCTCCGCGACCGTCGCACTCCCTCCCGCCCGACCGCTGCCCATTCTCTCGGCTGGCGCCGACATCCCCCTCACCTCCGAATCGCACCGCGTCCGCACCGCAGACGGCAACGTCTTCGTCGGCACGTGGGAGGAGATCCTGGTTCGCATGCGCGACGCGCTCTCGGATCCGAGCGAGCCGCTCACCAGCTTCATGCACAGGGCTGCACAGCGTGTGAGGCAGCTGACCGGTCGCGATCTGCCGTGCGAAGACGCCGAGTCCTTCATCCGCGAGAGTGCGCGAATGGGGCTGCTCAGCATCGAGGACTGATCCCCATCGGGATGTCCGACCCCAACTCGAGCGGTGGCCAGTCGGCGCTCCGTGCGCTGCACGCCGCGGCCGACGAAGTCGCGTCCCTCCGCTCGGGTGGGCTCGATGCCGACCAGGCGCGCGGCTGCATCCTGCGCATCGCCAACTCGGTGGACCGCACTCTGCGGAGGCTCCTCCGCGACGACGAGCGTGCTCCACTCGCCACACGCCTGCAGGCGCTCGCGCCGGACGAGATCGCCGGCGACGAGGTCCTCGCGGAGTTGCGCCGCAACGACCGTCTCCAGGTCCACACGGCGGCCGCCGTACACGAGCTGCTTCAGACGCGGCGCCGTCTCGAGCGTGGGGGGCTTCCCGAGCCTGGCGACCCTCAGCGGGCGATCGTCGCCTTCGAGCGTCTCCAGCCGGAGGTGGAGCGCGCTCCCCCACCAGCCTACGTTGCCAGCTCCCCCCTTCCCGGAGCCGAGCTCGACGAAACTGTGGTGGGTGCTTCGCCGAAGGCCCCTCGCCGGTCCGCGCGGAGCAGCGGCGTTCCCGCGTGGGCGATTGGAGCCGGAGCGGCTCTGATCCTCGTCGTCGCGATCGGCGCGTGGCTGATGTCGGATCGCGGCCCGACTCAGCTCGATCAGGGGATCGCTCTCTTCCGCAGCGGCGCCTACGCCGACGCCGCCCACCACTTCTGGCGATTCGCCGAAGCGAACCCTGACGACGTCACCCCGCACCTGTACCTCGCCCGCATTCACCGCCGTATGGACCGACCCGAGCTGGCGGCCGAGTCGCTGCGCGAGGCGCAGCGCCTGGCGCCCGAGGACGCTGCCGTCCACAGGGAGCTCGGCTTCCTCCTCCTCGACACCGGGCGTGCCGATGTGGCCGTGGAGCGGTTCAGGACCGCGATCGAGATGGAGCCGGAGTCCTCCGAGGGCTGGGTCGGTCTCGTCCGCGCGCTCCGGGAGTCGGGGCGAGAGGCCGAGGTGTCGGCGGTGATGGAGGAGGCTCCGGCGGAGGTGCGGGCGCTCCTGAACAGCCCCGACCCGGATTGACAGCGTGTTGCCAACGTGGAGCTGACGGAGCGACTCTACCGGCGTCTGCTATCGGCGCTGCCGCATTCGGCGGGAGGTGGGGCAGGGGAGCCGACCTACACCATCGGCGAACTCTACCAGCGGCTCATCCCGTACCGCGCAGTCCGGGGCGAGGCAGGCGTCCTCGAGCTGGCGGAGTACGAGCACGCTCTCCTGCGCCTCCTCTCCGGAGAGGGCGGGTACCTTCAGGTCGACGACGAGGAGGCCGTCAGGGAGATTCAACGCGAGCTCGCCTCGGTCAATCCGATCCTCGGTATCTACCGTGATTACGACCTGGCCAGCTTCCGCCTCCTCGGGCCGACCGCGGCGGCCACTCGCCGCGACGAACCGCCCGCTCTCCCTCCCGTCCCCCCCGCACCGCCCGATGGAGCTGCCCAACCTCGGATGACAGACGCGAAGCCCGCTCAGTACGAGGCGGCGGTGGCGCCTGCTCCTCGAGCCCCGTCGAAGGTTGCCCCTCCCGTGAGACCCCCGGCCGCGCCCCGCCTCTGCCAGCGTTGCGAGCGAACTCTGCCCGCCGTAGCGGACCTGCGTTTCTGCCCGTACTGCGGTCGGGCCCAGGCACCCGGCGAATGTCCGGCGTGCGGCGCCGCGCTCGACGGGGGTTGGAGCTTCTGCATACGATGCGGCGCCGGCCGCGCGGAGTGACCGACCGCGGGCGCGGGAATACGCTTTGCACGTTCCCCGCTCGATCTGTCTCTGTGGACCCGCCCGGAGCCCCCCCCTGAATCGCGCTGTCGCAAACGGATGCTGAAGGAAGTCGCTCGCGGATGCCTGGTTCTCGCACTGCTCGCCGGATGTGAGAGAGTCGAGCCGGAGGAGACCCGAATCGCGGACGAGGTGGCGGACTCCGTCCACGCGATCTCCGCCGTCGCCCTCGAGAACCTGCCGGTGGGCGTCGACCGAGACGAGGTGGAGACGGGCCGCCGCGCCTACGTGGTCTGCGCCGTCTGTCACGGGCTCGACGGGCTCGGTACGCCGCTCGGGCCGTCGCTCCGGGACACGGACTGGATCCATATCGGCGGTTCGAGGGACGAGATCGCGCAGATCATCCGCACCGGCGTCGCCGATCCGCAGGAATACCCCGCGCCGATGCCCGTAATGGGTGGCGGCGCATTCGACCCCGACGAGTTCGAGGCTCTCGTGACATACGTGCATGCCCTCTCACAGAACTGATCGCCGCCCTCGTGCCGCCGCCGGCGCCCTTCTCGCCCTCCTCATCAGCGGCTGCTCGGATCAGATTCCCGGGTTCGATGCCCCCGCCGACGATGCCCCGCCCGAGCCGCTCGAACGGATCACCATGGCCGCCGACGCGGGAGACGTGCATCAGATCAGGCTCGTGCAGCGCGGGGATCGCTATGCCTTCGAGCCCGCGGAGGTCGTGCTTCCGCCCGGCGACGTCGTGCGCTTCGTCATGACCGGCTCCCAACCCGAGAGCGTCGCCTTCGACACCGCGGACGTGACGCCCGAAGTCGCCGATTTCATCCGGCGCAACCAGCTCCATCTCGGCGTGCTGCTCACGGACGCCGGGCAGACCCACGACGTCCCGTTCACCGACGCACCCCCAGGCCGGTACCCTTTCGTGTCGCTCCCGCACGGCACCCGGGGGATGCGGGGCAGCGTGCTGATCCAGCCGGCGGAATAGAGTCCACGCCTGGCTGATCGTCTGCTCGGCAGCACCTCCGATGGTACGTCGATTGCGACACCCGAGCGAAGGTGAAAGGGGTGGCTCGGCGTGAGAACCGGTGCACGGAACTTGCTCCTCATATACGCCACTGCAGACGACACAAACCCAAGGAGGACAAATGGATAGAACTACAGACCGCATCGTCCCGCTGGACGAGTTGAACGACTTCAAGGTAGCCGAGGGCGACCCCGACGTACGTGGCTGGGATGTGCTCTCCGCGGACGGCCGGAAGATCGGTGACGTCGACAATCTGCTCGTCGACGCGACCGCGATGAAGGTCCGCTATCTCGACGTCGATATCGATGACGAGCTGCTCGAGGACGGTGCCGATCGCCACATCCTCATCCCCATCGGGTACGCCCGGCTCGACGAGGACGACGACCAGATCTTCGTCGACTCGCTGAACAGCACGAACCTGATGCAGATCCCGGCATACCGTCACGAGGCGCTGACCCGTGACTACGAGACGACGCTCAGGGGTCACTTCGACAACGACTTCTCGGCCGAGCCCGAGACGGACTTCTACTCGCACGACCTGTACGATTCGGACCGTTTCTACGGAACCCGGCGCGACGAGGGTGAGGCGACGGTGACGCGCTCGGAAGAGGAGCTCGCCGTTGGTACGCGTGAGCATCGCGCCGGCGAGGTGGACGTCGAGAAGCACGTGGAGACCGAGCACGTGCGACAGGAGGTGCCTACCCGCCACGAGGAGGTGGTCGTGGAGAGGCGGCCGGCCGGAGCCGAGGCGATGGCTGCGAAGCCGCGCATAGCCGAGGACGAGGTGCGGATCCCCGTCAACGAAGAGGAGTTGGTGGTGGAGAAGCGGGCCGTTCCCAAGGAGGAGGTCGTGGTCCGCAAGCAGGAGCGGATCGAGAACGAGACGGTCGAGGCCGATCTCCGCCGCGAGCAGGTCGACGTGCACCGCGAGGGTGACGTGGACGTGCGCGAGGAGCGCTGATCCGGACTCCGGTTCAGTGACGGCCGAACCCCCCCCCCGCGCGGGGGG
>JBBDRR010000158.1:2787-18350 GCA_040905395.1 Gemmatimonadota bacterium | reverse complement strand
TGCGTACCATGACGATTCCTGGACCGGATCGTCCATGGTCTCGAGCACGTTCGTCCTGCCGCTCGTACGCACTGGACTTGAGAGGTTGAAACTGTACATTACCGACCCTGCATCCCGCCATCGAACCGGGGTTCGAACCACGTCGGATCAGAGATCGTCGAGCCACGTTCTCGCCCGGGCATCCGTCTCGTGCCGGTGACCGATCGACGCGCGATCCTGACCCTCGACGTCGGCAGCTCGTCGGCGCGGGCGAGGCTCTACGACGAGCGTCTCCGGCCCTTCGAAGCGGAGCGCCCTGCGGTCGTGACGTACGGGTGGCAGATGGATGGTGGGTCGATGGTTATCGACCCCGCGGCCCTGTTCGATCGGGTGGTCTCCGTCCTCGATCAGGCCGTCGAGTCGTCGCGGGCTCTGGGCGTCGCGATCGCGGCTGTGGCCACCACCACGTTCTGGCACAGCCTCCTCGGCCTGAATCGCGCCCGCGAGCCGCTCACGCCGCTGTACGGTTGGGGTGATGGCAGGGCGGCGGGCGCGGCGGAGCGTCTTCGGCGTCGCCTCGACGCGGACGATTATCACCGCCGAACGGGGTGCTTCCTGACCTCGACCTATCCCGCGGCGAGGTTGGCATGGCTCGAGGAGACCGATCCGGCGCTCTTCGCCTCGGTCGCGAGCTGGGCGGCGTTCGGTGATTACCTGGAGAGCCGGCTGCTCGGGACACACCGCACGACCTTCTCGATCGCCTCCGCGAGCGGTCTGCTGGACGTCCGGAAGCTCTCGTGGGACGGCGAGGTGCTCGAGTCGCTGGGTCTGAGCGAATCGCGACTTCCCGAGCTGCTCGATCCGCAGCCGGCGAGTGGTCTCGGTTCGGAGTGGTCGAGCCGCTGGCCGGAGCTCCGATCCGCGGTCTGGCTTCCGGCGCTCGGAGACGGTGCGTGTGCGAACGTCGGGAGCGGCGCGATCGGCCCGGCTCGGCCCGGCCTGACCGTGGGAACGAGCGCCGCCCTGCGGGTGCTCCGTCGCGCTGGCGGGGAGGACGATCCACCGGCGTCGCTCTGGGACTATCGCCTCGACAGTCGGTACCGGATCGCGGGCGGAGCGCTGTCGAACGGCGGCAACGCACTGGCCTTCCTGCTCGACACCTTTCCTCAGCTGAGCCGCGAGGAGATCAGCGTCGCCCTCGCGGAGAAGCTGCCGGATTCGCACGGGCTCACGGTACTCCCCGCGCTGGTCGCGGAGCGCGGCGCGGATTCGGCTGGAGCCCACGCGGCGGTGCTGTCCGGCCTTTCTCTGAGCTCTCGCCCGGTGCAGATCGCGCAGACGTGGCTCGAAGCGATCGCGCGCCGTCTCGCCGACCCGTTCGCCGCGCTCGAACGGGAGTTCGGACCGGCGGAGGAGGTGCGGGCGAGCGGGGGGGCGCTTCAGGCGGTGCCGGGCTGGGTGCGCACCTTCGCCGATGTATTCGAACGCCCCGTGCGGCTCACCGCCGACCCGGAGGCGACGAGCCGCGGCGCGGCGGTCGTCGCGGCGAGGACCCTCGGCTGGATCGACTCGATCGAGGACGCCGCGCCCCCTGTCGCCGGAGGCTTCGAACCGGACGCCGACCGCCACCGCACGCATCGGCGCGCCGCGGCCCGTGAGCATGAGCTGTCACGCGCCCTCAGACAGATTTCATCGGCCGAGTGACCCGCTCGGTCCATCGGTGCACCCCCAACCGAGATACAAGTCCAGGATGCCTTCCAGCACCATGTCCGCCCGCACCTCCATCGACGAGCTGTGCATCAATACGATACGGACGCTGTCGATGGACGCCGTCCAGCAGGCCAATTCCGGGCACCCCGGCACGCCGATGGCGCTCGCGCCTCTGGCCTACGTCCTGTGGACGAAGCACCTGAAGCACAATCCCGCCGATCCGCGCTGGGTCGATAGGGACCGCTTCATTCTCTCGGCCGGTCACGCCTCGATGCTCCTCTACTCGCTGCTCTATCTGGGCGGCTACGGCCTGACGATCGAGGACATCAGGAACTTCCGTCAGTGGGAGAGCCCGACGCCCGGCCATCCGGAGTACGGGATGACACCGGGCGTCGAGACGACCACCGGACCGTTGGGGCAGGGTCTCGCCAACGCCGTGGGAATGGCGATGGCCGAGGCGAGGTTGGCGGCGATCTTCAATCGGGCCGGCCACCAGGTCATCGACCACCACACCTATGCGATCTGCTCGGATGGCGACCTCATGGAGGGCGTCGCGAGCGAAGCCGCATCGCTCGCGGGTCATCTCGGCCTCGGCAAGCTGGTCTGCTTCTGGGACGATAATTCCATCACCATCGAGGGCGACACCGAGCTCGCCTTCACCGAAGACGTGCTGAAGCGCTTCGATGCGTACGGCTGGCACACCGTTCGGGTCGAGGACGGAAACGACCTCGAAGCCATCGACCGTGCGATCCGCGAAGCGCAGTCGGATCCGCGGCCGAGCATGATCGGCGTCAGGACGATCATCGGGTACGGCTCGCCGAACAAGGCGGGGTCCGAAGCGGCGCACGGCGCGCCGCTCGGGGAGGAGGAGATCCGGCTCACGAAGCAGAGCCTCGGGTGGGAATCCGAAGAGCCGTTCCACGTTCCGCAGGACGCGCTCGATTCGATGCGGCGTCTGGTCGACCGTGGTCGGGATCTGCAAGGCGAGTGGCAGGGCCGGTGGGACCGCTTCGAGCGGGAGCACCGAGAGGTCGCCGGAGAGCTGAAGGCAGCCCTCGAACGGCGGCTGCCGACCGGCTGGGATTCGGCGATCCCCACCTTCTCCGCGGGCGACAAGCCGATCGCGACCCGGGCCGCCTCGGGCAAGGTGCTGAACGCGATCGCGCAGCGGGTGCCGTGGCTGATCGGCGGCTCAGCCGACCTCGCGGGTTCGAACAACACCATGCTGGACGGCGAGGAGAGCTTCAGCCGCTCCAACTACTCGGGACGTAACCTCCATTTCGGAGTGCGCGAGCACGCGATGGGCTCGCTGATGAACGGGATGACGCTGCACGGCGGAGTTCGTCCGTACGGCGGCACCTTCCTCATCTTCTCGGACTACATGCGCCCGCCGATCCGACTGGCGGCGCTGATGCAGCAGCCGACGATCTACATCTTCACCCACGATAGCGTGGGCCTGGGCGAGGATGGCCCGACCCACCAGCCGATCGAGCAGCTCGCCGCCCTGCGGGCGATCCCGGGGCTGATCGACCTCCGCCCGGCCGACGCGGCCGAGACCGCCGAAGCGTGGCGATTCGTCATGGAGCACGACGGCGGCCCGGCCTTCCTCGCGCTCACCCGGCAGGGCGTACCGCATCTGGACCGGGAACGGTTCGCCGGCGCCGACGGGCTCCGAAGGGGCGCCTACGTCCTCGCCGAGGGCGAAGGCGGTGAGCCGCGGCTGATCCTGATTGCTTCCGGCTCGGAGGTCTCGCTCGCCCTCGAGGCGCGCGAGACGCTGCAGGGCGAGGGAATCCCGACGCGGGTCGTCAGCATGCCGAGCTGGGTTCTCTTCGAACGGCAGTCCGGCGAGTATCGCGAGAGCGTTCTTCCTTCTGCGGTGACCGCGCGCGTCGCCATCGAGGCGGGCGGTCCGATGGGCTGGCACCGCTGGGTCGGCAGCGAGGGCCAGATCGTCGCGATATCGCGGTTCGGCGAGTCCGCGCCGGCCAAGCGTCTCTTCCACGAACTGGGGTTCAGCCGCGAGAACATCGTCAGCCGGGCTCGCGCCGCCCTCGGGCTGGAGACGGCCACGCCGACGCTCGGCGGTCGAGCGGAGGCCGGACCGGCGAAGCACGGGCTGGACGAGAAATAGCCGCTTCTCGCTGCGATGATGAGCGCTCCGGGCCGTGGCCTCGCGACGTCGTCGCCCGGGGCTCCCTCGCGTGGCTGGAGTGTGGCATCGCTGCTGATGACGGTGCTGGCCATCACGCTTCTGGCGACGACCCCCGCCATGGCCCATCGCGACGTTCCGCTCGCGCCCGCCCATCTCTGGCGCACATGGGCCGCGGATCCGTGGGCGCTGCTCGGGCTCGGTGCAGCCGCATGGGCGTACGCCGTCGGCGTCGGGAGAGTCTGGGCCAGGGCGGGGGACGGCCGCGGGATCGCCCGGTGGCGCCTTTACTGCTACGCCGCGGGGATCCTGACGCTATTCATCGCGCTGGTCTCGCCGCTCGACCCGCTGGGGGGGACCCTCTTCTCCGCGCATATGGTGCAGCACGAGCTGCTGATCGTCGCGGCGGCACCCCTTCTCGTCCTCGGGCTACCCCTGGTCGCCTTCGCCTGGGCACTGCCGAGGCGCTGGCGGCGGCGAGTCGGCCGCGTCGTGCGCTTGCCGCAATTCCGTGCCTCCTGGCGGTTGCTCACGCATCCGCTGAGCGCGTGGACCCTCCATGCGGCGGCGATCCTGATCTGGCATGCCCCGACGCTGTATCAATCGACCCTGGAGAGCTCCGTCGCTCACAGCGTTCAACACCTCTCCTTCTTCGGCACCGCGCTGCTCTTCTGGTGGGCGATACTGCAACCGAACGGAAGCCGCCGCCTCAGCCCCGGTCTGGCCGTCATCTACCTGTTCACCACAGCGGTCTACGGAACGGCGCTCGGCGCGCTGCTCACCCTGTCACCCGTACCCTGGTACCCTCTGTACGGCGACCGCGCCATGCTCTGGGGGCTCTCGCAGATCGAGGATCAGCAGCTCGGAGGATTGATCATGTGGGTGCCGTTCGGACTGCTCTACACCGCCGCGGCTCTGGTCATTCTGGGTCGCTGGTTACACCACATGAACCGGAGGGAAGTCGGTTCACCGGTGCTCACCCCGAGGTGAGATTCTGGACGAGTTGGTTTCGGGCGCGCCGGGTAGCTATCATGGAGACGACGCGGCAGACGGATGCAGATCTTTTGAAAGCGTAAGCCTCCTTTAGCGGGACCGGGAACCGGAAAGGGAAATTAACGATGATCGACACGTTGCACCCAGCCTCCGAGGTGCCGATGGATGCCCCATTGTGGCGGCTTACTCGGCTGGGCCAGAGCGTCTGGCTCGACTACATCCGCAGAGGCATTCTCGTCAATGGCGATCTGGAGCGGATGATCCGTGAGAACGCCGTGCGCGGCGTCACCTCGAATCCCGCGATCTTCGAGCAGGCGATCGGACGAAGCGACGACTACGACGACGTGCTTTCGGAGATCGCCGCCGAGGCTCTGGAGCCGATCGCGGCCTACGAGAGGCTCGCGATCGCCGACATCCAGGATGCGGCCGACCTCTTCCGTGACATCTATGACGGGTCGACGGGATCCGACGGGTTCGTCTCGCTGGAAGTCTCGCCAGAGCTCGCCCACGATACCGAGGGCTCGATCGAGGAGGCACGGCGCCTCTGGCAGGCGGTCGACCGGCCGAACGTGATGATCAAGATCCCCGGGACGGCGGAGGGTCTGCCGGCGATCGAGGAAGCCCTCGCGGAGGGGATCAACGTGAACGTCACACTTCTCTTCTCCCTCGAGGGGTATGAGCGGGTGATGGAGCGCTATCTGCGCGCGATGGAACGGCGGGCGCAGCGAGGGCTCTCGCTCCAACGGGTCGCCTCCGTCGCCTCCTTCTTCGTCTCCCGCGTGGATACCGCTGTCGACGCGGCGCTGGAGGGGAAGGCGGAGCAGGCACCGAGCGAATCCGAGCGCGACCGCATACTCGCGTTGAAGGGCCGGGCCGCCATCGCGAACGCGAAGCTCGCCTATCATCGCTTCCACGAGATCTTCGCGGGCCCGAGGTTCGCCGCTCTGCGGGAAAAGGGCGCACGCGTGCAGCGGCCGCTCTGGGCCAGCACGTCGACCAAGGACCCCGCGTATCGCGACGTGCTATACATCGAGGAGCTGATCGGTCCCGACACCGTCAACACCATGCCGCTCGCGACGCTCGAGGCGTTCGCCGACCACGGTCAAGCCGTTCGTACCATCGACCGGGACCTGGCCGGCGCTCGCGACGACCTTCGAAAGATCAGGGACCTCGGGATCGATCTCGATCGCGTGACGCGCGACCTGCAGGTCGAGGGTGTCGAGAAGTTCGTCCATCCCTTCCGCGACCTGCTCCGCTCGGTGGAGGGGAAGCTCGCTCAGGTCGCGCCCGGCGGCTGATCTCCCTGCCTGCACGATGAGCCGGGGCGCGGGTCCTTCGACCCGCGCCCCGGCTTTCATTTTGCATTCGGCGAGTCTGGACGCGCTGAACCGGAGAGGAAGATGCGAATCGGGATGGTAGGGTTGGGAAAGATGGGGGGCAACATGGCAGCCCGGCTGCTGGAGAAGGGACACGAGGTGGTGGTCCACGACCTGGACCGCGAGCTGACGGAGCGGCTGGGCACGGGACCGGGCGCCGTCGCGGCCCATTCGCTGGACGAGCTGATGGCCGCTCTGCCGGCCCCCCGCGTCGCCTGGGTGATGGTCCCCGCGGGCGACCCGACGGACGCGACGCTCTTCTCGCTCGCGGACCATGGCGCCGCGGGCGACATTCTCATCGACGGCGGCAACTCCAGGTTCACAGACACGCAGCGGCGCTCGGCGAGCCTGGCCGAACGCCGGATCCACCTCGTGGATGCCGGGACGAGCGGGGGCATCCACGGTCTGGAAAACGGCTACTGTCTGATGGTCGGCGGCAACCCCGATCCGGTCCACCACTGCGAGCCCGTCTTCCGCGATCTGGCGATGGAGGGTGGATACGCGCACGTCGGCGGCCCGGGCGCGGGGCACTACACGAAGATGGTTCACAACGGGATCGAGTACGGGCTGCTCCAGGCCTACGCCGAGGGGTTCGAGCTGCTTCACGCCGCGCCATTCGATCTGGACCTCGGGGAGATCGCCGCGCTCTGGAACCATGGGAGCGTCGTGCGGAGCTGGCTGCTCGAGCTTCTCGAATCCGCGTACTCGAAGGAGGGCCACGACCTCGAGCGCATCCCCGGGTGGGTCGCCGACTCGGGCGAAGGCCGCTGGACCGTCGAGACCGCGATCGACCTCGACGTCCCGGCACCCGTCATCGCCCTCTCCCTCCTCGCCCGCTTCCGCTCGCGTCAGGACGAGTCCTATTCGGCGAAGGTGATCGCGGCGCTGAGGGACGAGTTCGGCGGCCATGGGGTGAAGGGGGAGGGGAAGTAGCTATCGGCTATCGGCTATCGGCTGACAATATCATCTGAGCGGACCGGATGCGTTGGCGTCGGGTCATACGACCCGATTCATCTCCCCGAAAAAACCGTAGCCGATAGCTGATAGCCGATAGCTGATAGCCGAGTCCTCGCATACTCCTTGCGCCAGCAACCCGTCGTGCTACTCCACAGAGCGCTTTCCCACTCGTCACCAGGAACGTGATGGCGTCGGCAACCCCGCAGCAGGACATCCAGCAGATCCTTCACGGCGAGCATCCGAACCCGTTTTCGGTGCTGGGCAGGCACCGGGCCGTCCTTCTCGATGGGCCGGTGACCGTTCTCCGGGCGTTCGTGCCGGGCTCGTCCGAGGTGTCCGTCGTCGATCGGCGCGACGGCTCGACGAAGCCGATGGAGCGGACCGACGACGCCGGCTTCTACGAGTTCCGGCTGCCAGGCGACGAGGTCTTTGCGTACCGCCTGAAAGCGAAGTGGCCGAACGGGGGTACGTCGGAGTTCGCGGATCCGTATTCCTTCGCTTCCACTCTGGGAGAGCTGGACCTGCACCTCCTGGCGGAGGGTCGGGACCGGCAGCTGTACCGGAAGCTCGGCGCGCACCAGACGACGATCGAGGACGTTACGGGGATCCGCTTCGCAGTCTGGGCGCCGAACGCCCAGCGGGTCAGCGTGGTCGGCGAGTTCAATCACTGGGACGGCCGTCGGCACCCGATGCGTCTGCACCCCGGCGCGGGTATCTGGGAGATCTTCATCCCCGAGCTTCCGAAAGGGAGCCTCTACAAGTTCGAGATCAAACCGAAGTCGGGCCCTCCCTTCGTGAAGTCGGATCCGGTCGGCTTCGGCGCCGAAGTCAGGCCCGCGACCGCTTCGGTCGTGCACGCGCTCGGGCAGTACGAATGGGGAGACGACGAGTGGATCGCAAAGCGCCGCTCCTCGAACGCAACTGCGGAGCCGATGTCCGTCTACGAGATCCACCTGGGGTCGTGGCGCTGGCGCGACGAGAGGCCGATGACGTACCGGGAGCTCGCCGACGATCTGCCGGACTACCTGGAGGATCTCGGCTTCACCCACGTCGAGCTGATGCCTGTGATGGAGCATCCCTACGACCCGTCGTGGGGATATCAGGTCACGGGGTACTTCGCGCCCACCAGCCGGTTCGGAAATCCGGACGATTTCAAGTACCTGATCGACCGTCTCCACCAGCGCGGCATCGGTGTGCTGCTCGACTGGGTTCCCGCGCACTTTCCGAAGGACGCCGCGGGGCTCCGCAGGTTCGACGGCTCCGCGCTCTACGAGCATCAGGATCCCCGGATGGGCGAGCATCCCGACTGGGGGACGATGATCTTCAACTACGGCCGACACGAGGTTCGCAACTTCCTCATCGCCAACGCGATGTACTGGCTCGACGAGTTCCACATCGACGGCCTGCGCGTCGACGCCGTCGCCTCCATGCTCTACCTCGACTACTCCCGTAACGAAGGCGAGTGGCTCCCCAACCGCCACGGTGGGAGGGAGAACCTCGAGGCGATCGAGTTCTTCCGCGAGCTGAACGCGACGGTGCGGGAGAACTTCCCCGGTGCGCTGATGATCGCGGAGGAATCCACGGCGTGGCCGGGTGTGACGAAGCCGGTGGAGGAAGGCGGCCTCGGCTTCCACTTCAAGTGGAACATGGGGTGGATGAACGACTTCCTCCGCTTCGTCGAGCACGAGCCGGTCTACCGCAAGTACCACTTCGGCCTGCTCACCTTCTCTCTCATGTATTCGTTCAGCGAGAACTTCGTGCTCCCCATCTCGCACGACGAGGTGGTGCACGGGAAGCGCTCGCTCCTCGACAAGATGCCGGGGGACGAGTGGCAGAAGTTCGCCAACCTTCGCCTCGCGCTCGGCTTCATGTGGGCGCATCCGGGGAAGCAGCTCCTCTTCATGGGTACCGAGATCGGGCAGTGGCGTGAGTGGAGTGAGGTCGGTCCGCTCGACTGGTGGCTCCTCGAGAAGCCCCTTCACCAGGGCGCGCAACGCTGGATCCGCGATCTGAACAGCGTCTACCGCAGCGAGCCGGCCTTCTGGGAGCTCGATACGAGCTACCAGGGATTCCAGTGGATCGACTTCCACGACGTGGAGAACAGCGTCGTGATCTTCAGGCGAATCGCACAGAACGGCGACGACCTGCTGATCCTTTGCAACTTCACCCCGGTTCCGCGGCCGGAATACAGGGTGGGGGTACCCAGGGCGGGTAGGTACCGCGAGGTGCTGAACAGCGATTCCGAGCTGTACGGCGGCAGTAACCTGGGGAATGGCGGCGCGGTCCAGACGGAGGCGGTGGAGAGTCACGCGCACCCCGCATCCCTCTGCCTCCTGCTTCCTCCCCTCGGCATTCTGGTGCTGAAGCGTGAGCGGGGCGCGGACGAGTTGTGACGGTAATCGACAGTCGAAGCTTGAAAGGAGAGGCTCGAGCTATGGTTGAGAAGAAGAAGACGGCACGCGCCGCCGCCGCCGGTGCCAAGAAGTCGAGCGGGGCCAAGAATCCCGATCTGCGCAAGGACCTGCGCGACTTCGCATCCGGCCGGCCAACCGGCTGGGGACATGAGGACTGGCTGAACTTCCTGGAGAGTCTGCGCAGCCGCGGTCACAATGTGAACGATCGGGACGCGATCGGACTCGCGCTCGAGCGGGAGCGTCTCGATCTGGCACTCAACGGAGTCGCCGGCGTGGGTCCCCAGCGGCGAAAGTCACTGGTGGAAAAGTACGACAACGTCTGGACGCTGCGCTCCGCCGATGCCGGCGAGATCGCAAAGACCGCCGGGATCAAGCGCGACCTGGCGGAGAAGATCAAGGCGGAGTTGTAGGGGGGTCGGCTACGTCCGCTCCACGAGCGCCACGGGGAAACCGTCGAGCAGGTCGCTCACCGAGAGACTCGCTCTCTCGCTGCCGCTCCAGGGCCTCGGCGTCCGGCCGGTGAAGACATTGCGGTAGGCACCGCCGAGCAGCTCAGCCGGCCCGACCACCCTTGTTTCACCCCACCCCGAAGGATCGGTCGGCTCGGCGCCGGCGACGCGTCGGAAGGTTGCCGGCAGCCTCGGAACCGCTACGATCGCGTCGCCACTCCGGTGCCGTCGGGCGAACACGAAGAGGTGGTCGGCTCGCTCGCCCTCCACCTCGAGCGGCACGTACTCGCCCTCGTCGAACAGCTCGGAGTTCCGCTGGCGCAGCTTCAGCGCGAGGTGTGTAACCAGAAGCTTGATGCGTCCGTCGGTCCATCCGCTCAGGATCTCGAGGGCGAGCTGCGGATCGGCCGTTCCCTCGCCGCACCGTTCCTTCAGCTCCGTCAGCATTCCGGCGCGCTTCTGGTAATCCACCGGTCTGCGGTTGTCCGGGTCGACGAGGCTGAAGTCCCAGACCTCCTGCCCCTGGTACACGTCCGGCACGCCCGGCAGCGTGAGCTTCAGCAGCGTCTGCGAAAGGCTGTTGTACATCCCGTCGCGGGCGATCTCGCGCTGAAACTCCGTGAAGTCCCTCAGGAAGCCTTCCCGCTCGTGCCAGCCCGGAGCGAAGTCGAGGATCTGCGCGATGAACTCCTTCAGGCTCTCGTCATACGCCTCGTTGGGATTGATCCAGCTCGTGTGAAGCTTGGCCTCGCGCGTCGCCTTCTCCATGTATCGCTGGATTCGTTCGCGAAACATCGTGTTCGCCTGCTCGTCCGCGGAGTCGAGCGGCCAGGAGCCCACGAGCGTCTGATACAGCAGGTACTCGTCGTTGGCATCCGGAACCGGATCTCCGTCGACCTCCTGCTTCAGCGGCGCGTTGAGCTCCGCCCAGCGGGCGACGCGAGCCTCCCATTCTTCCGGTATCTCGGAAAGGACGTTGATGCGCGCGCGGACGTCCTCGCTCCGCTTCGTGTCGTGCGTCGACGAGCTGTTCATCGCCAGCGGCCACTCCGCGGCTCGATCCTGTAGCCAGCGGTGCAGCTCCTGGGTCGCGATGCCGAACCGGTCCGGCTCCCCACCGACTTCGTTCAGCGAGATCAGCCGGTTGTAGATGTAGAAGCTCGTATCCTCCACTCCCTTCGCCATGACGGGTCCGGTGAGCTGCTGGAACTTCATCACGAAGAGGGCGTGCTCCTCCCGAGAGTCGGCGTCGAGATCGTCCGGCCAGCGAAGCAGCAGGATGTTCTGGATGAACTCGAAGATGCTGGGACTGGTCGCTCGATTGCGGCGAATCGCCGTACGGATCGCACGCTCCACGTATTCGGTGTCCATCGGCGAGACCCGGCCGGCTACGGCGTCGATGTACGTTCGGTAGATCGGGAAGGAGGCGATCGTCTCCCGGAGCGCATCGGTCAGACTGCCGAGCGTGAAGTCGCGCGAGCGACGATTCCTCTCGGAGATGCGGTTCAGGAGATAGGCGAGCACGTTGAGCTCGCTCGCGAGGGCGACCCGCAGGATCAGCGACTTCTTCGTGTACGTCAGCGTCCGGAAATCGATACGATCCCCGATGAACCGCTCGTACACGCTCGTCATCGCCCGCTCGTTCCCCTGAGCCACGAAGACGGCGTTGACCCGGTTCATGAAGTCGTAGCCGACCGTTCCCGCCACCGGCCAGGTCGTCGGCAGCGGCTCGTCTTCCGTCAGGATCTTCTCGACGAGAATGTAGACCGGTCGCCCGTCGGTGCGTCGCGATGCCTCACCGGCGAGCCGCTCGAGGTATCCGGCGGGATCGAAGAGGCCGTCCGGGTGGTCGATGCGAAGTGCGGTGACCTTGCCCTCGGCGAGTAGCTGAAGGATGAAGCGGTGCGTCGCCTCGAAGACGTCGCCCCTCTCGACCCGGACGCCCGCGAGGTCGTTGATGTCGAAGAAGCGGCGGTAGTTGATCTCCTCGGCCGCCACGCGCCAGTATGCGAGGCGATACGCCTGGTCCTCGAGCACCGTCTGGAGCCTGTCGAAAGAGTGCGGCTCGCCACGCCGCCCGTTGTACTCGGCGATGGCGATCTCCAGCGCCTGGCGAAAATTCGACGACGATTCGTACAGGTTCATCAGCCGACGGCGGCTGACGAAGCTCTCCCGGCGCCGTTCCGCGACGCTCCCTTCGTCCGAGCGATCGCGCGGCGGGAGGTGCTCGAGCGCGGTGACCACGCTCTCCAATTCCGTGAGGTCGGCGTCTGATTCCGGTACGTGCCGGCGCATCTCCTGGAGGACGGCGCGCAGAACGAGCGACGATGAGCGCGGCGAGACGGGGAAGACGTGCTCGTGATACAGGATCCGGAAGCGGCCCTCCTGGAAGTGGAGCCGCAACTCCGCCCTTTCCAGGATCGTCCCGAACTGGTCGCCGAGCACGGGCAGCAGGATCTTCCCGATCAGCTCCGGCTTCAGCGGGTTCCAGTCGATGTCGAAGTAGGGGGCGAACGGGGAGCTGGGGCCGTTCTCCAACACGTCCATCCACCACGAGTTGCTCGGCTCGCCGATCCCCATATGATTCGGCACGATGTCGAGCAGGTGACCCATACCCCGCTCCCGCAGGGCGTCGGTGAGGGCGGTGTGGTCTTCCGTCGAACCCACCTCCGGGTTCAACTTGTTGTGGTCGGAGATGTCGTAGCCGTGAAGGCTTCCGGGCCGTGCCTGCAGATAGGGCGATGCGTAGAGGTCGCTGACGCCCAGGTCGTGCAGGTAGGGGATGATCGCCGTCGCGTCGCGAAAGGTGAATTCGAGGTTGAGCTGAAGACGGTACGTCGCGAGCGGCGCCCGTGGTGGAGCCGCGTCGCTTGAATTCATCGACATGCGAGTAGATCGGGATTACGGTCGGGACGGGTCGCGTGCGCGGGTGCCCGCGAGCGGCTCCGTTCGGGCGGTTCGGGAGTTGCAAGAAGCAGGCGAGGTCCCGCAGTCGTTCGAGCGCCCCGCCGGCGGCGGCGGCGCAACTCCCCAGATACGAGACGGTTCGGCTCCATACATGAGGATATATTCACGGCAGGGCCGCTCCTGCCGCGACGACGTTTCTGCCGGCGCCACTCTCAGGAGGATCTCGTGAGGGTGTGGCCCGGTAGCCCCTACCCCCTGGGCGCCAACTGGGACGGCGAGGGCACCAACTTCGCCATCTACTCGGAGAACTCGACCGAGGTGGAGCTCTGCCTCTTCGATACTCCGCAGGCCGCCGAACCGAGCCAGTGCTTCAGGCTGCGCGAGAGGACCGCCCACGTCTGGCACGGCTATCTGCCCGACGTCGGCCCCGGCCAGCTCTACGGCTATCGCGTCAACGGTCCGTACGACCCCGAGCGTGGGCTCCGCTTCAACCCCTTCAAGCTCCTCATCGACCCCTACGCGCACGCGCTCGCCGGGCGGGTCAACTATGCCCACCATCCGTTCGCGTATCCGTTCGATCAACCCGGCGAGGACTGGGTGCTGGACGACGAGAACGACGCCGCCGGCGTTCCCAAGGGCGTCATCATCGACCAGCGCTTCGACTGGCGGGGCGACAAGCCGCCGCGGATTCCCTGGCATCGCACCGTCATCTACGAGGCCCACGTGAAGGGCCTCACGATGCAGCACCCCGCGATTCCCGAGGAGATGCGGGGCACGTACGCCGCGGTGAGCCATCCTGCGATCATCGGGCACCTGAAGTCCCTCGGCGTCACGGCCCTGGAGCTGCTGCCCGTGCACGAGATCGTCGACGATCTCTTCCTCGTCACGAAAGGGCTGACGAACTACTGGGGCTACAGCAACATCAACTACTTCGCGCCCACCGGGCGATACGCGTACGCCCGCGAGTACCACGACCAGGTGCGTGAGTTCAAGGAGATGGTGCGGCGGCTCCACGAGGCCGACATCGAGGTGATCCTCGACGTCGTCTACAACCATACCGCCGAGGGAAACCATCTCGGACCGACGCTCTCCTTCCGCGGGATCGACAACCCGACGTACTACAGGCTCGTGCCGGAGGACCCCCGGTTTTACATGGACTACACGGGGTGCGGGAACTCCTTGAACATGCTCCACCCCCAGACGCTGAAGCTGGTGATGGATTCGCTCCGCTACTGGGTGCAGGAGATGCACGTCGACGGGTTCCGGTTCGATCTCGCCTCCACCCTCGCGCGCGAGCTTCACGATGTCGACCGGCTGTCGGCGTTCTTCGACATCATCCACCAGGACCCGGTCATCTCCCAGGTGAAGCTCATCGCGGAGCCGTGGGACGTGGGACCTGGAGGCTATCAGGTCGGAAACTTCCCCGTCCTGTGGGCCGAATGGAACGGACGCTACCGGGACACCGTGCGGGCGTTCTGGCGTGGCGATCCGGGGACGATCGCCGAGCTCGGCTTCCGCCTCACCGGCTCGAGCGACCTGTACGAGAGCGACGGCCGGCGGCCTCATGCCAGCATCAACTTCATCACCGCGCACGACGGCTTCACGCTGAGGGATCTCGTCACCTACAACGAGAAGCACAACGAGGACAATGGCGAGCACAACCGGGACGGAGAGAACCACAACCTGAGCTTCAACTTCGGCGTCGAGGGCCCGACCGACGATCCGGAGATCGAGCGGGAGCGCGCGAAGCAGCAGCGCAACTTCATCGTGACCCTCCTCCTCTCGCAGGGAGTGCCGATGATCTGCGGGGGCGACGAGATGGGGCGCACGCAGGGCGGGAACAACAACGCCTACGCCCAGGACAACGATATCTCCTGGCTGCAGTGGGATCCGTCGCAGACCGATCAGGCGCTTCTCGACTTCACACGGAGGGTGGCCGCGCTTCGGCACCGTCATCCTGTCCTGCACCGCCGCCACTTCTTCCAGGGCCGGCGCATCCGCGGGTCCGAGCTCGAGGACATCACCTGGCTCCGCCCCGATGGCGAGGAGATGACCGACGAGGAGTGGCACAGCGGATTCACGCGGTGCTTCGGCATGCGGCTCGGTGGCGACGCCATGCTCGAATGGGACGAGCAGGGCGAGCGGGTTCTCGACGACACGTTCCTCATCCTGCTCAATGGCGACGAGGAAACGATCTCCTTCACCCTCCCGCAGTCCAAGCCGGAGGTGGCGTGGGAGATGGTGCTGACCACGACCGACGCCGCCGCGGCGCAGGGGTCCGCTCGCTGGGAGGGCGGCAGCGAGCATCCTCTGGAGGGCAGATCGATAACCGTCCTGCGGCGGTTGGACTCGTGATGGACGCCTCCACGGATTTCCGGATGACGATCGGCGCGCGAGTGGGTCCCGATGGAACGAGCTTCCGGGTCTGGGCGCCCGAAGCGGAGCAGGTCGATGTCGTCCTCTACGGGCCAGGCGTGGAGCGGGTGGAGCCGATGGAGGAGGAGGGCGACGGGTATTTCGCCATGAGCCTTTCCGACGTCGCGGCTGGAGCGCGCTACCGCTACAGGCTGGGTGGCGGCGAAGTCTATCCGGAGGCCGCGGGCGAAGAGCAGGCGCTCGATCGGCG
>JBBDRR010000158.1:0-2777 GCA_040905395.1 Gemmatimonadota bacterium | reverse complement strand
AGTCTATCCGGACCCGGCGAGCCGATCGCAGCCGGAGGGCGTGCACGGACCCTCGGAGGTAGTCGGCGAAGGCGCCTTCGTCTGGACCGATGCCGGCTGGAAGGGTCGGACGCTGGAGGAGCTCGTCGTCTACGAGCTACACGTGGGAACGTTCTCCGACGCGGGCACATTCACCGGTGCGGCGGAGCGCCTTCACGAGCTGGCGGAGCTTGGCGTGAACGCGATCGAGGTGATGCCGATCGCGAACTTTCCGGGCTCGCGCAACTGGGGCTACGACGGGGTGAACCTCTTCGCCCCGGCTACGGCCTACGGGGGCGTCGACGGGTTCAAGGCGCTGGTCGACGCGGCGCATGGCCACGGCCTCGCGGTGATCCTCGACGTCGTCTACAACCACCTCGGGCCCGAGGGGAACTACATCCCCGCCGTCACCAGCGGCCGCTTCTTCACCCACAGGCACCGCACGCCGTGGGGGGACGGGATCAACTTCGACGGTCCGGGTAGCGGCGCCGTTCGCGACCTCTTCGTCCAGAACGCGCTCCACTGGATGGCCGAGTACCACGTCGACGGTCTGCGTCTCGACGCGACCCACGCGATCGTCGACGACTCGAAGGTCCACATTCTCGCCGAGATCGCCGAGCGTGTGAGGGAGCTGCCAGGGCGTCGGCGCCTGCTGATCGCCGAGGACGAGCGCAACGAGCGGTTGCTGGTCGTCCCCCGGGACGAGGGCGGCTTCGGCCTCGACGCCGTCTGGGCGGACGACCTGCACCACCAGCTCCGACGGGCCGTCGCCGGCGACGCGGAGGGTTACTTCGCGCACTATTCCGGCACGATGCCCGACATTGCGACGACGCTGCGGCAGGGCTGGTGGCGAACCGGATCGCCTTCGGCCGATGCCGAAGCCGGATTCGAGGGGAGCTCGCCGGAGTCGATCGAGCCGAAGCGGTTCGTCCACTGCATCCAGAACCACGACCAGGTGGGGAACCGGGCGATGGGCGAACGGCTCAACCACCAGATCCCTGCCAGCGTCTACCGGGCGGTGTCCACGCTCCTACTGACCGCGCCGTACACTCCGATGCTGTGGATGGGCCAGGAGTGGGCCGCATCGACACCCTTCCTCTACTTCACCGAGCACCCCGAGGAGCTCGGCCGGCGCGTCACCGCGGGCAGGCGTGAAGAGTTCAAGCGCTTCTCGGCATTTCGAGACCCGGAGCTGCGCCAGCGCATCCCCGATCCTCAGGATCCGACCACCTTCCAGGCCTCCAAGCTGAAGTGGGAGGAGCGGGAACAGGAAGGGCATGCCGGGATGTTCGCCCTCTATCGGACCCTGCTCCACCTGAGGCGGGAACGAGAGGCGTTTCAGCAGGCCGACCGCGACGCTTTTTCCGTGGACGACGTTGGCGAGGCCGCGCTCGTGATGCGCCGGGGCACCGGGGCCGCCGATCCGATCCTGATCGTCGTTAACCTCGCGGGCGAGATCCGTCTCGACCTGCGCGCGCTCGAAGTGACCCGCCGTCCCGAGAGCGCTCCGTGGTCGCTCCTCCTGGCCACCGAGGAGCGGCGCTTCGGCGGCGACGGCGGCTGGGGCCGCGTCGAGCCCGAAGGGACGCTGCACCTTATGGGTCCCGGCGCCGTGTTGTTGGAACCGAACAGCACCCGTCATCCCGAGCGCAGCGAGGGATCCGCACCCGCCCGGGCCGACTAAGGTGCGGATCCTTCGCTGCGCTCAGGATGACGATAGCTGATAGCCGATAGCCTTCCCCCTGGCGCGCCCTTTGCGGCCACCCGGGCCGTCCCGAAATCCTTCCTGCCGTACGATTCGAGGAGAGTGATGAGCCGGATCGACGCAAGCCGTCGTATCGTGATCGAGAGAGTGAATCCAGAGCTGGATTGTGGGCGCTATGCAATCAAGCGGGAGGTCGGAGACGCTCTCGAGGTCTGGGCGGACATCTTCAAGGAGGGACACGACGCGATCGACGCCGCGATACGGTATCGAGTCGAGGGGGAAAAGAAGTGGCGCGAGGCGCCGATGCGTTTCGTCGACAACGATCGCTGGGGCGGCGGCTTCCCACTCGAGCGAAACGCGCGCTACGAGTACACCATCGTCGCCTGGACCGACTGGTTCGGCACCTGGGCGTCGGACCTGAGGAAGAAGTACGATGCGGGGCAGGACGTATCGAGCGAGCTGCGGGAGGGGACAGGGTTCGTCGAGGGTGCCGCCACGCGTGCCAGGGGCACCGATCGTGAGCTGCTTCGGACGATGCTCCAGGAGCTGCGAGCCGAGGCTCCCGTCCAGGACCGGATCGCGACGGCGCTCTCCGACGAGCTGCTGCAGCTCATGGAGCGCAATCCGGACCGCCACGACCTCACCCAGTACGACCGTGTCCTCCCCTTGCAGGTCGACCGGGTCGCCGCCCGCTTCGCCGCCTGGTACGAGCTCTTCCCCCGCTCGATGTCGGACGATGCCGACCGCCACGGCACCTTCGACGACGTGATCCGAAAGCTGCCATACGTCCGTGACATGGGTTTCGACGTCCTGTATTTCCCCCCGATCCATCCGATCGGCGCGGCGCACAGGAAGGGCAAGAACAACTCGCTCACCGCGGCGCCCGGCGAGCCGGGCTCGCCGTACGCGATCGGCTCCAAGGAGGGCGGGCACAAGGCCGTCCACCCCGAGCTCGGTACCCTCGAGGACTTCAGGCGCCTCGTCGCGGCCGCGGAGGAACACGGCCTCGAGATCGCTCTCGACTACGCGATCCAGGTCTCACCCGATCACCCGT
>JBBDRR010000157.1:0-4924 GCA_040905395.1 Gemmatimonadota bacterium | reverse complement strand
TGTCCCACTCCGGCTTGCCCTGGTGCGAGGCGATGAGGTGCTGTACGAGGAGCAGCCGGTCCGGTTCCATCTCCGGGACCTTCTCTCCTTCCCTGCCCACGAGCTCGATGCCGATCACGATATGGCCGAGAAGCCGCCCGAGGGTGGTGTAGCTCGGGGCGGGCGGCCCCTCCAGCTCCTTCACCTTGCCGAGGTCGTGCAGCAACGCGCCGGTGATGAGTAGATCGCGGTCCAGTTGGATCCCCTGCTCCCGGTAGTGCTCGGCGAGTCGCTCGCAGGACGATGCTACGGAGAGCGTGTGCTCCAGAAGGCCATGGAGATACGCGTGATGGTTGCGCGTCGCCGCCGGATGCTGGCGAAAGGCGCGCCCCAGTTCCGTTTCACGACCCAGACATCGGCGGAGGAGGGCGCGGAACGGGCGATCCTTGATAGACGCAATGTGGGCGTCGAGCTCGCGCTCCATCAGCTCCCGGTCGCGGGGCGACGCTGGCAGCAGATACTCCATGTCGCCCGCCGCGGGGGTGATCCGCTCGACCGAGGTCACGCGGAGCTGCGGCTTGTCCTGATAGAAGGAAACGCGGCCACGCACCCCGACGACCTCCTTGGCCGCGCAGAGGGCCTCCCAGCGGTCGACCTCATCCCAGACGACGCCGTCGATCGTTCCGCTTCGATCGCCGAGGACCAGCCGCAGGTATGGCTGATTCGACTTGGTCTGGAGCCTGCGGCTCTCGCGCACCACGTAGCATGCGGCGACGTCGTCGCCATCGGCCAACTCGACGACGAGCGGCCAGGGAACGCTCCCGCAGAAGGCTAGGGCATCGACAGGCCCGCCGACGGCATCGTCCGGAATCAGCCCTCCTTCGCGTGCCATACGCTTCGACCTCCTACGATCGTTCGCACGGGCCGGCCCTGCAGCTTCCAGCCGCCGAACGGAGTATTCTTGCTACGCGAGAGGAACCTCGTTGGATCCACGGTCCACTCCATCGTGGGATGGAAGAGGACGATGTCGGCGATCGATCCCTTTGCCAGCGTTCCGGCCGGCAGCGCGAACGCTCGTGCCGGCGTGCAGCTCATCCGGTCGATGAGCGTAGGCAGGTCGATCACGCGCTTGTCGACGAGCTCCGTTATCCCGAGCCCCAGCGCCGTCTCCAGGCCCACGATGCCGAATGGCGCGTCGTCGAACGCCTGCTCCTTCTCGTCGTAATGGTGCGGCGCATGATCGGTCGCGATGACGTCGAGCGTGCCGTCGCGAACTCCTTGCCGGACGGCGTCGCGGTCGGCCTCGGAGCGGAGCGGCGGGTTCATCTTGGCGTCGGTCCGGTAGCGCTCGACCGCGGCGTCGGTGAGTGTGAAGTGGTGCGGCGTCGCCTCCGCCGAGACCCGGACGCCGCGTCGCTTCGCCTCCCTGATCATCTCGACGCCCCGGCGGGTCGAGACGTGCTGGATGTGGAGGCGCCCTCCGGTGAGCTCGGCGAGGATCAGGTCGCGCGAGATCATCACGTCCTCCGCCGCGTTCGGAATGCCCGTCAGTCCGAGCCGAGTGGAGATGACGCCCTCGTTCATCACCCCGCCCTTCGAGAGCTCCGTCTCCTCGGCGTGCACCGAGACGGGGATGTCGAAGGTGAGCGCGTACTCCAGCGCGAGCCGCATCACTCCGGCCCTGGCGACCGGATGGCCATCGTCGGTGATGGTGACCGCGCCGGCATGGACCATCTCGCCCACCTCCGCCAGCTGCGCGCCCTTCTGAGCGACGGTGATCGCGCCGGAGGGATAGACGCGGGCCAGCCCCTGTCTCCTCCCCTCCGCCAGCACGAATCCGACTGCCGCCGGGTTGTCGATCGGCGGATCCGTGTTCGGCATGGCGATCACCGAGGTGAACCCGCCCGCCGCGGCGGAGGCGGCTCCCGACGCGATCGTCTCCTTGTGCTCGCCGCCGGGCTCGCGGAGGTGAACGTGGAGATCCACCAGGCCGGGACTCACAACCAGTCCGTCCGCATCGAGCACCTCAGCGTCCGCCGCCTCCAGTCCGTCACCCGCTTCGGCGACGACCCCGTTGGAGATGAGCAGGTCCAACTTCCGGTCCAGCTCCTGTGACGGGTCGACGATGCGCCCGCCCCGGATCAATATCGACTTCACAGACCCGTCCCCGTCTTGGCCTCTTCGGCCGTTTCCGGCTTGCCGCCGGCCAGCAGGTAGAGCACCGCCATGCGGATGGCGACGCCGTTCGTGACCTGCTGAAGAATCACCGATTGAGGGCCGTCCGCAACGGCCGAGTCGATCTCGACGCCGCGGTTCATCGGCCCCGGATGGAGAATCAGCACGTCCCGCGGGGCGCGGTCCAGCCGCTCGATCGAGACGCCGAAGACGCGGTTGTACTCGCGGAGCGAAGGCACGAAGCCGCCCTTCATCCGCTCGAGCTGCAGCCGGAGGATGTTGAGCGCGTCCGACCAATCGATCGCCTCCTCGATGCGTCTGAAGACGGTCACTCCCATCTCCTCGACGTTCGGAGGCATCAGCGTCTTCGGGCCGCAGACGGCGACCTCCGCCCCGACCTTCCGCAACCCCCAGATGTTCGAACGGGCGACGCGCGAGTGCAGCACGTCGCCCACGATGCAGACCCGCTTTCCCTCGAGGTCGCCGAGGTGGTCGCGAAGGGTCAGCATGTCCAGAAGCCCCTGCGTCGGGTGCTCGTGCTTCCCGTCGCCGGCGTTGACGACGTTCGAGGCGATCCGCTCCGCGAGGAAGTGCGGCGCGCCCGAGGATCCGTGGCGGATGACGACCATGTCGATCCGCATCGCCTCCAGGTTGCGCGCCGTGTCCACGAGCGTCTCACCCTTCGATACCGACGAACCGCCCGCCGCGAAGTTCACCGTATCGGCGGAGAGCCGCTTCTCGGCGAATTCGAAGGAGATACGCGTCCGCGTGGAGTTCTCGAAGAAGGCATTGACGATCGTCTTGCCCCGCAGCACCGGCACCTTCTTGATCGCCCGTTCGGAGATCTCCTTGAAGGGTTCCGAGGTGTCGAGGATGCCGATGATCTGCTCACGCGAGAGGTCCTCGAGACCGAGGAGGTCCTTGCCGAGGAGAGGGGCGTACTGCGTCACTCGAGCGCTCCCTTCACCAGGACGACCTCGAGCTTTCCGTCGACTTCGGGGACCATCACCTCGACCCGGTCGTGGTCGTCGACCGTGAATCGCTTCCCGACGATGTCGGCGTGGATCGGCAGCTCGCGGCCCCCGCGATCGACGAGGACGCAGAGCAGGATACGGCGGGGACGGCCGAAGTCGGTGAGCTCGTCGAGCGCAGCTCGCACGGTGCGGCCGGTGAAGAGAACGTCGTCGACGATGACGACCACTCGCCCCTCGATGCCGCCGTCGGGCAGACGCGTCTCACCGACGATCGGCCGCGGCCCGATCGCCATCAGGTCGTCGCGGTAGAGCGTAATGTCGAGCGAGCCGGTGGCGACCTTCGCGCCCTCGTCCCGCTCGATCGCCCGGGCCAGCCAGGCGGCCAGGTCCACGCCTCGCCTGTGGATCCCGACGAGCGCCAGCGTGTCGACGCTGCCGACCTGCTCGACGACCTCGCGTGCCATGCGCGCGAGCGCACGCTCCACGCTCCTCTGGTCGAGCAGGATGTGATTGCCGGGGTCGTTCATCTGTACGATCTGAGTGCAAAAGTGGGGTGGCGGGCGCCGAAAACATACAGGCGGCCATGGGGGGTGTCAACGAATCGGGCCGTTTACAAAAGCCCGCTTCCACACTACGTTTGCGCCGCTCGGATCCCGGCTGAAGCACCCGTCCGTCCTCGCTTTCCCCTGCTCGAATGCGACCACGACCCGGGCTGTACCTGCTCCTTCTGGGAGCGCTGACCGCGACATCGGCGGCCGCGCAGGCGCAGGAGCCACTTCTCCCCATCGACATCGACGCTCCCTCCGCGGTCCTCAGCGGGAACCCATTCGATCTGACGGTCGTCGTGCCCGATGGACTGGCGGGGACGCCTTTCGGCGTGACGACGGCGTCCGGGGAGGAGCTGTTCTCCGGTGTTTTCGAGGCCGGCGAGAACGAGGTGGAGGGTCTCGTCGTACGGTCGGCCGGAGACCTTCCGCTCACCGTCAGCGGCCCTGGCATCGCGGAGCCGATCGGGCCGCGGCTGCTCCCCGGGTGGCTCTCCCTCGTCCCGCCCCTGCTGGCGATCCTCTTCGCGCTCGTCTTCCGGGAAGTCATCATCTCGCTCTTCGCCGGGATCTGGCTCGGCGCCCTCTTCGTGGCGGGCCTCAACCCGTTCACCGCGACCCTGAGGGCGCTCGACGAGTTCATCCTGGGCGGCATAGCCGGCGACGCCGACCGCCTGGCGATCGCGATGTTCAGCCTTCTGCTGGGCGGGATGGTGGGCGTGATGACGCGGAGCGGCGGAACCAACGGAATCGTCGAGGCGCTCAGCCCGTATTCGACGAGCCAGCGGCGGGGCCAGGTCATGACGTGGCTGGCCGGAATGGTCATCTTCTTCGACGACTACGCGAACACGCTGATCGTCGGCAACACCATGCGACCGGTAACGGACCGGCTCCGCATCTCTCGCGAGAAGCTCGCGTACATCGTCGACTCGACGTCCGCGCCGATGGCTTCGATCGCGCTGGTCTCGACCTGGGTGGGCTTCGAGATCTCGTTGATCGGCACCGCGCTCGAGGCGGCGGCCGGACAGGCCGCCGACGCGGCGACACGGGCCAGCCTGCTGGAGGGGGCGGCGAACCCGTTCAACGTCTTCCTGCACTCGATCCCGTATCGCTTCTACCCGATCCTCGCCCTCGGCTTCGTGCTCATGGTGGCCCTGACACAGAGGGACTTCGGCCCCATGCTCACCGCCGAGCGCCGGGCTTCGGCGGGGGACGGCGTGCTGCGACCGGGCTCGACCCCCGTCTCCGACC
>JBBDRR010000156.1:0-28728 GCA_040905395.1 Gemmatimonadota bacterium | reverse complement strand
GGAAGTACGGATCCCTCGCGGCGCGCGGGATGACATCAGACTCATTCTAACACACATAACGTAACTTCATGTCCATCTTGGTTGTAGGCAGCGTAGCACTCGACACTGTCGAGACCCCATTCGGCCGCGCGGACGACGCGCTGGGCGGCTCGGCAACCTTCTTCGCCGCCGCAGCATCGTCCTTCTGCCGGGTCCAGGTGGTCGGCGTGGTGGGCGACGACTTCCCGGAGGCGGGGATCCGCTTCCTCGAGAGCTGCGATGCGGACCTCACCGGGCTCTCGAGGGTCCCGGGCGAGAGCTTCCGCTGGTCGGGGGTCTACAGCTTCGACCTGAACAGTCGGGAGACGCTCGATACCAGGCTGGGCGTCTTCGCGGACTTCAAGCCGCACATTCCCGAATCGTTCAGGGATGCGGAGTGGGTCTTCCTCGGCAACATCGATCCGGAGCTTCAGATCGACGTGCTGGATCAGATCACCAATCCACGACTCGTCGCCTGTGACACGATGAATTTCTGGATCGAGGGTAAGCGCGACGCGCTGCTGGAGCTTCTCGGCCGTGTCGATCTGCTGCTCGTGAACGATTCGGAAGCGCGTGAGCTCTCGGGAGACCACAACCTCGCGCGTGCCGCGAAGTGGATCCAGGCGCGCGGCCCCCGCTACGTGATCATCAAGAAGGGGGAGCACGGCGCGATTCTGTTCACGCCGAACAGCGTCTTCTTCGCACCCGGATATCCGCTCGAGGAGGTCTTCGATCCGACCGGGGCGGGGGATTCGTTCGCGGGCGGGCTGATGGGCTGTCTCGCCCAGCACGGTCGCCTGGAGGACGCCGACCTGCGCCGCGCCGTGATCTACGGATCGGCTATGGGATCCTTCGCGGTGGAGCGCTTCTCCGTGGAGCGTTTCCGGGACCTCCGGATCGAGGAGATCGAGGAGCGGGTGCGGCAGTTCCGCGACATGATGGTGTTCGAGCTCCGCGTGCCACTGAGCGTCGATGTCTGAAGGGCGCCTGTCGTATCGCGATGCGGGCGTCGACATCGACGCTGCGAACCGGGCGATGGGCGGGATTGCGGCCTTGCTGCGTTCCACGCGCACCTCCGATACGCTGTCCGACCTCGGGTCCTTCGGGGGGCTCTACCGCGTCCCGAAAGGGCTCCGCTCACCGGTGCTCGTGGCGAGCACGGACGGTGTCGGAACGAAGCTGAAGATCGCCTTCATGACGGGTCGCCACGACACGGTCGGCGAGGATCTCGTGAACCACTGTGTGAACGATATCCTCGTCCAGGGTGCAGCTCCCCTCTTCTTCCTCGACTACGTCGGCGTCGGAAAGTTGGAGCCCGGTGTCATCGAGGCGCTGGTTACAGGCGTCGCGCGCGGGTGCCGGAACAACGGTTGCGCGCTCCTGGGCGGGGAAACGGCCGAGATGCCGGATTTCTACGATCCGAACGAGTACGACCTGGCCGGGACGATCGTGGGGATCGTCGACGAGGACCGGATCGTGGACGGGAGCCGCGTCGCCGAGGGCGATGTCGTCATCGGCCTGGGGGCCGACGGCCTCCACACGAACGGCTACTCGCTCGCGCGACGCATCGTCTTCGGTGAGATGTGCCTGGGTCCGGACGATCCGTTTCCGGAGGAGAGCGGGTCGGTCGCCGACGTGCTGCTCCGGGTGCACCGTTCCTATCTCGCCTCGGTCCGCCCGCTGCTGGCCGACGACCGCGTGCATGCCCTCGCTCACATCACCGGCGGCGGTATCGTCGACAACCTGCCTCGCGTCATGCCGGACGGTCTGTCGGCGCGGATCCGGCTGGACTCCTGGGAGGTGCCGTCACTATTCCGGGTACTCCAGCGGGAGGGCGGCGTCGACGAACGCGAGATGTTTCGGGCCTTCAATATGGGCATCGGGATGGTGCTCGTGACGGCGCCAGGAGAGGCGGACGGCGTACTCGAGAGCCTCACCTCGGCGGGCGAACGTGCGTGGGTCGCCGGTGAGATCGTCGCTGGTGACGGCAAGACGGTCCTGAGCTGAACACGACGATGCCGAAAGCCACCCGCTTTCCGGACGTGACGTGTCGTCCCGAGCATACGCGAGGGATCCGCGCCGTTCGTGGGATCGCGACGCTCGTCTTCGCCCTGGGCCTCCTCCCCTTCATCCTGCCCGCCCACCTTCCGGCGCAGGATCGTACGCTGGAGTCGTTCTGTTCGGGAGCCGAGATCGAGTTCCTGGGGGCCGAGGCGTCGTGCATCGCGACGGCTCAGGCGGTGACGGCCACGCAGCCACTTCTCGGCATCCTGATCGCCGGCGGCAACCCGACGCTGGGAACCGCCGGATCCGCGGGTCTGCGCCTCGGACTCCTTCCCCGTTCTTCGGCCGGAGTGCGTCTCAACGTCATCGGCGTCAGGGTCCCCGATATCCTGGCGGAGCAGATCGGCGGCGAGGCGGGCGACCTATCGAGACGGCTCGGCGTTCCCGTTCCGGCCGTGACCGGTGACCTCTCCATCGGGGTCTTCAGCGGAATCGATCTCGCGCCCGGTCTGGGTGGAATCGGCAGGTTGAGCGTGCTCGGCAGCCTGACCGCCCTTCCCTTTGCACTTCTCGACAGCGACGGCTTCGATGGAGCCGATATCGCATACGGGGTCGGAGCGAGGCTGCACCTCCTCGATGAATCGTTCATCGCTCCAGGCGTCTCCTTCTCCGTCGTACGCAGGACCCTTCCGCAGGTGGCGTTCGGCGACGTCTGCCCGAGCGGCCTGACGGCATTTGCCGGAGCCGGGGGAGATACCGAGGTAGGCGCCTGCACCAGCGCCGGTGACCGGGGCGAGTTCTCCTTCGACCTCACCGACTGGAGCACCCGCCTCGTCGCGAGCAAGCGGCTCCTGGGCCTCGGTGCCACGGTCGGAATCGGTCACGACAGCAACGACAGCGACGTCGGCTTTGGCTTCCGGGGCTCCGAGCCGGTCCAGGGCTCGCAGGTCACTCCCGCCTTCCGGATCAGCGGTGTGGACCTGGACTCGACGAGGTGGACGGCGTTCGGCAACCTGTCCTTCAGCATCCTGGTGGCGTCCGTTGCCGCCGAGGCGGGTTGGGTGCAGGGCGACGAGCCGATCGGAAGCTTCGAGGAGCTCGGCAGCGACTTCGACCCTCGCGAGGGCTCCTGGTACGGGAGCCTCGGCGTCAGACTCTCGCTCTGAGTGAGGCATCGTGAACGGCGGTGACGCCGCGGAGTCGGACGCCCGTTTCATGCGCCGGGCGATCGAGCTGGCGGAGCGCGGCCGCGGACGGGTAGCGCCGAACCCGCTCGTCGGTGCCGTGGTCGTACGCGCCGGACACGTCGTCGGCGAGGGCTGGCACGCGGCGTTCGGCGAAGCTCACGCCGAGGTGGAGGCGCTCACGGCCGCCGCCGGCGCAGCACGGGGAGCGACGCTCTATGTGACGCTCGAACCGTGTGCCCATACGGGCAAGACGGGCCCGTGCACCGAGGCGATCCTCGCCGCGGGCGTCTCGCGCGTCGTCTTCGCGTGCGAGGACCCCGACCCGGCCGCCGGGGGCGGGGGCGAGGTGCTGCGGGACGCGGGGCTACAGGTGAGCTCCGGGGTCGAGCGGAGCGCCGCTCGTGCCCTGAACGGTCCCTTCTTCCACAGGCATTCCCGCGAGGCGCCACCCAGGCCGTGGACCGAGCTGAAGCTGGCGCTCTCCCTCGATGGCCGGATCGCCGATCGGGAGGCTCGAGCGGCGTGGATCACGGGTGCGGAAGCCCGCGCGGAAACGCACCGCTTGCGAGCCGGGCACGACGCGGTCGCCGTCGGCATCGGAACCGCGCTGGCGGACGACCCGAACCTCACCGTCCGCGGTAGGGAGGAACCCCGGATAGCGCCCGCTCGCATCGTCTTCGATCGCAACGCCCGTCTTCCACTGGACAGCCGCCTCGTACGTACCGCGCGTGAGATCCCCGTCTGGGTCGTCTGCCTGCCGGGAGGAGACGAGATGGCGCGGCGCCGCCTGGAAGCCGAGGGTGTTCGGATTCTCGAAGCCGTCGGTCTGGCGGATGCTCTCACCGCCCTTCGATCGGCCGGCTTCAATTCGGTTTTCTGCGAGGGCGGCGCCCGAATCGCGTCGTCTCTCCTCGCGGGGGGGCTGGTCGACAGGCTGACTCTCTTTTACGCCCCTCTCTTCCTCGGTCCCGAGGCGATCGACCCGTTCGAGGGGCTCGAGAGTCCCCCGCTCGCCGAAGCGGCTCGCTGGCGGCTCGTTCGTGCCGAGCCCCTCGGCAACGATACGATGATCAGCGTCGAGCGTTAGAAGGATCCGGCCGTGCACCGATTCGCGCCCTCATCCACGCACCGGAACCGGGAAGCCCAGTGTTCACCGGACTGATCGAAGAAGTCGGACGGATCGTCGACGTCGCCCCCCACGAGGGCGGCCGCCGCTTCCGCATCGCCGCCCAGGACGTGCTGGAGGGCCTCGAGGCCGGCGCCAGCGTGGCGATCGACGGTGCCTGTCACACGGTCGTAGAGGCCCACGCCGATGGCTTCGACGTGCAGAGCGTCGCCACCACCCTAGAGCGGACGACCTTCGGTCGCTTCCATCCGGGCACGCGCGTCAATCTGGAGCGGGCGCTCGCTCTCGGTGCGCGCCTCGGCGGTCACCTCGTTCAGGGGCACGTCGACGGCGTCGGCGAGGTTCGCTCCGTCGAGCACCATGGGGATCACGTCCTGATCGACCTGATGCTCCCGGCGATCGTCGCGGAAGTGACCATCCTGCACGGCTCGATCACGGTGAGCGGCATCAGCCTGACGGTGAACGCGATGCCACGTGGCGACATCGCACAGGTCTCGATCATTCCGCACACCTGGGAGGTCACGAACCTGCCTGACCTGTCCCCGGGCTCGCCTGTGAATCTTGAGGGGGACCTGATCGGGAAGTACGTTCGGAAGCTTCTGGGTAGCCCGTCGACGGATGGTGACGAGCAGACGGCGGGTGGTGCCGAGCACCTCCGCCGGGTTTGGGGGTACTGATGCACCGCAGGGGGTCCGGGTCTCCGGTTCTTCCGCCCCGCGGTTTCAATCTCTGGAAAGTCTGAGGAAATGCCTTTCGATCGAGTCGAAGACGCCATCGAAGACATCCGGCAGGGACGGATGGTCATCGTAGCCGACGACGAGGACCGGGAGAACGAAGGTGATCTCGTCTGCGCCGCCTCGGCGGTGACGCCGGAGGTCATCAACTTCATGGCGACGAATGGCCGCGGACTGATCTGCCTCGCCCTCACCAGCGAGCGCGCCGACGAGCTCGAGCTCCGCCCGATGAGCGACGTCAACACCGAGTCGCACGGTACCGCCTTCACCGTCTCGGTCGACGCCGCGACGAAGTTCGGCGTCACCACCGGCATCAGCGCCGCCGATCGGGCGACGACGATCCGCGTCTGCGTCGACCCCGATACGAAACCCGCCGATCTGCGTCGGCCAGGGCACATCTTCCCCCTCCGGGCCCGTCCCGGCGGCGTCCTCCGGCGGGTCGGCCAGACGGAGGCGTCCGTCGATCTGGCCCGTCTCGCCGGGCTCCCGGAGGCGGGCGTCATCTGCGAGATCCTGAATCCGGACGGCTCCATGGCTCGGCGCAATGAGCTCGAGCGGTTCGCCAAGGTGCACGACCTTCGCTTCATCACCGTCGCCGACATCATCGCCTACCGGCTCCAGCAGGAGCGGCTCGTCCACGCGGAGGCGGAGGCCATCATCCCCACGAAGTACGGGGATTGGCGGATCATCGCCTACCGGAACGACGTCGACAACATGGAGCACGTGGCGCTCGTCAGGGGCGACGTCGCCGAGGCCGAAGCTCCGCTGGTGCGCATGCACTCCGAATGTCTCACGGGGGACGTCTTCCACTCGTTGCGCTGCGACTGCGGCGATCAGCTCGACTCCGCGATGCGGATGATCACCGAGGCCGGCGCCGGAGTCATCGTCTACCTTCGCCAGGAAGGGCGGGGTATCGGGCTCGTGCACAAGCTGAAGGCGTACGCCCTCCAGGACGGCGGCCTCGATACGGTGCAGGCCAACGAGGCGCTCGGCTTCCTTCCCGACCTGCGCGACTACGGGATCGGCGCTCAGATCCTGATCGACCTGGGGCTCTCCGCGATTCGCATCCTGACGAACAATCCGAAGAAGATCGTGGGCCTCGAAGGGTATGGCCTCCGGGTGACCGAGCAGGTGCCGCTCCGCATCGCCCCCAACGCTCACAATCAGCGGTACCTCTCCGCGAAGCGTGACAAACTGGGTCACCTGCTGCCCCTATGATCGAATACAACGCGCCACTCACCGGAAGTGGTCGTCGGATCGGGATCGTCGTCAGCCGCTTCAACGAGCTCGTCACCAAGGAACTTCTGGAGGGCGCCCGCGATTGCCTCCTGCGCCACGATGTGGCGGACGATTCGATCGTCGCCGCGTGGGTACCCGGTGCGTGGGAGATTCCATCCGCCCTCGCCAAGATGCGCCGTTCCGGCGAATACGATGCGCTGATCGCGCTCGGCGCCGTCATCAGGGGCGCGACGCCGCACTTCGAATACGTCTCGAGCGGAGTCACGAGTGGCGTCGCACGCCTCGCCGCCACGGGGGACGTGCCCGTCATCTTCGGCGTGCTGACGACGGACACACTGGAGCAGGCGTTCGAGAGGGCGGGCACCAAGGCGGGCAACAAGGGGTGGGAGGCGGCTCTGGCGGCACTCGAAATGGCGAATCTCTTCGACCAACTCGAGGGATGAAGGAACGCAGCCGCGCTCGCGGTTGGGCACTGCAGGCGCTATATGCGTGGGAATCACGTGGGGTCGACGACAACTCGATCGTCCCCGTGCTGCAGGAGCTCTCGGAGAACCTGCGAATCTCACCCCGGAACCGCCTCTACACGGAGGTGCTCATCCGCCTGGTGGCTCGGCGCCGCCCCGAGATCGATGCGCTGATCGAGCAGAACCTCACGAACTGGAGCCTCGTGCGCCTCTCCGTCATCGACCGGAACATCCTACGACTGGGTGCCGCGGAGCTGATGTTCGTCGACGACGTTCCGCCGAAGGTCACGATCCGGGAGATGCTGCGGCTCGCGGAACGCTACGGGACCCCGGAGAGCCCGCGCTTCATCAACGGAGTGCTCGACGCGATGATGCGGCAGACTGGCGGTGGAGGCGACGCTCCCGCGCAGTGAAGATCCTGCTGATCAACTGGCAGGATCCCGCGAACCCGCACGCGGGTGGGGCCGAGGTCCACCTCCACGAGATCTTCCGCCGCCTGGTCGGCGCCGGGCATCGGGTCGACTGGCTCGCCTCAGGCTGGCGGGGGGCGGAGCCCCGATCCCGGCTCGACGGGATCTCCCTGCACCGGACCGGCACCCGCTACACCTTCGGCCTCGCCGTCGCCCCTTATTACCGCCGCTATCTTGCCGGCAAGCCATACGATCTCGTTGTCGAGGCGCTCAACAAGGTGCCGGTCTACACACCGCTCTGGTGCCACCACCCCGTCGTGCTGCTCGTCCACCACCTGTTCGGGACCACCGCCTTCCGGGAAGCCCCCGTCCCGATCGCGGCGTTGACCTGGGTGCAGGAGCGACCCATTCCACGGGTGTATCGTGGCGTGCCGATGCAGGTGATCTCGCGCAGCACGGCCGACGACCTCGTCGCGCGCGGCGTGCCGGACAGCTCTATCGAGGTGATCTTCCCCGGAGTCGACCTGGCCTTCTTTCGATCCGCCGATCCACCGACGCGTGCGGCCGGGCCCACCTTCCTGTACCTTGGACGTCTTCAACGGTACAAGCAGGTCGACCTGATCGTTCGTGCCTTCGCGGGTGTACGAAGTTCGCTACCGTCCGCCCGCCTGGTGATCGCCGGAAAGGGTGATCAGGAGGAGGCGCTCCATGCGCTGGCGGCCTCCCTCGGCGTCGCGGAGCACGTCGACTTTCCGGGCTTCGTCAGCGAGGAACGGAAGCGAGAGCTCTTCCGAACGTGCTGGTCCAACGTGTTCGTCTCACCGAAGGAAGGGTGGGGCATCACGAACCTCGAGGCGGCGGCGTGTGGAACCGCTACGATCGCCAGCGATTCCGCCGGGCTGCGCGAATCGGTGGTGAACGGTCGCACCGGGGTCCTCGTGCCTCACGGTGATCTGGACGCGCTCGCGGCGGCGATGCTCCGGCTCGGCGGGAGCCTGGAGCTGACGGAGCGGCTCGGAGCAGGAGCCCTCGAGTTCGCGCGTGGGTTCAGCTGGGAGGCTGCTGTCGCGGCGACCGAGGCTCACCTGATCCGCTCGCGCGACGCACAGACGGGGAATGGATGAACTGCCGGTGCCGGGGCGCCGGCCTCGGAAACATCGCCTGAAGAGACGCGAGGAATGCCAAAGGAGCCGCTGACGATCGACCTGCTTCTCCAGCGTAAGCGTGACTCGCTTGCGCTCGAGGTCCTCACGGACGAGCGCGGCCTCACACGCGTTCTGACGGGGCCGGATATCTCCAGCCCCGGACTCGTGCTGACCGGCTTCACCGAGCGGTTCCCCTCGGATCGCATCCAGGTGCTCGGCGAAACCGAGGTGCTCTTCCTGAACTCGCTCGACGACGAGCGGCGGTGGGCGGCGCTCGAGCTCTTCCTCTCGTTCGACATACCCGTCGTTTTCATCACCAAGGGACAGCCGGTACCGGTTCCGCTGCTGGAGTTGGCGGGGCAGCGCGGAATCCCCGTGGTGCGAACTCTGCTCAAGACATCCGAGTTCTATACGCGGATCAAACCGTTCCTCGAAGACTACTTTGCGCCCACCACGACGATCCACGGCTCCTTGTCGGATGTCTACGGAGTCGGCCTGCTCTTCACGGGCAGGAGCGGAATCGGGAAGAGCGAGGCGGTCCTGGACCTGGTGGAGCGGGGTCACCGGCTCGTGGCCGACGACGTCGTGATCGTCTCGCGCCACGGCACCGAGATCCTGATCGGACACGGCCACGAGCTGCAGCGGCACCATATGGAGATCCGCGGGGTCGGCATCATCGACGTCGCCAGCCTGTTCGGCATCCGGTCGATACGGCTGCAGAAGCGCATCGAGGTCGTCGTGCAACTGGAGGCGTGGGACGAGAACGCGCATTACGACCGCACCGGCCTCGATCCCGAGATCGTCGAGATCCTGGGTGTGGAATTGCCCCGGGTAATCGTTCCACTCAACCCTGGAAAGAACATCACTGTGATTACCGAGGTGGTGGCTTTGAACCACCTTCTGAAATACTCCGGAGTCGATGCGGCGGCGCTTTTCGATCAGCGCCTGCGCAGCCGGATGGCCGGCACCGCGGAGTATCTGGAGGAGGATTATGAGTGACGAAGCGGTGCGTGGCCTCATCATCGCGCACTCGTCTCTGGCCGCCGGGCTGGCCTCAGCCGTCCGGCAGATCGCCGGCGTCGGCGACGAGGCGATTCAGACGGTTTCGAACGAGGGCCGCGGTCCAGAAGGGCTCCTCGCCGCGGTTCGCGAGGCAGCCGGCGACTCGCCCGTCGTCATCTTCACCGACCTGCCCAGCGGCAGCTGCGCCTTCACGGCCCGCAAGATCGCCATGGAGCGGCCGGCGACGGGTATCGTATGCGGAGTCAACCTTCCGCTGCTGCTCGATTTCGTATTTCACCGCGATCTTCCCCTTCAGGAGCTCGTCGATCGATTGATCGAGAAGGGCAAGGGCGGGATCAGCGGAACCTGTACCGAGGACGGAGCTCGTGCCGATCGTGCTCTTTCGCGTTGACGAGCGTCTGATCCACGGACAGGTCGTGGTCGGGTGGGGCGAACGGCTCCACATGGACCGGATCATCGTGGTGGACGACGAGCTGAGCTCCAGCGCCTGGGAGCAGGAGCTCTACTGTCTCGGTGTGCCGGCCGCCGTCGACGCCGTATTCACTACCGTTGCCGAGGCGCGCCGGGACATGCAGCACTGGAGGCAGGATCCCAGGCGGCTCATCGTTCTGGTCCGCGACCTCGATACCCTGGCCCGTCTCTCTGCCGACCGCCTGCTCGAATCCGAGGAGGTCAATCTGGGAGGAATCCACTTCGCCCAGGGCCGTGAACGCGTGCTACCGTACCTGTTCCTGAGCCAGGCCGAGCAGGACGTGCTGCAACGCATCGCGAGTTTGGGCGCGGTGCTATCGGCGCGAGACCTGCCGGCGTCCCGGCCGATTTCCCTCCCGGACCTCCTCGACGGGGGCTGAGATGCCCATCGATCCCCTAACCGTTCTGTTCCTGACTCTGCTCGGCGGTGCTGTCGCCGTGGATGGCACGTCGTTCGGCCAGTTCATGATCTCGCGTCCCTTCGTCGCGGCTACGATCGGCGGCTTCATGGTCGGGGCCCCTTTCCACGGCGCCACCATCGGGCTGATCCTGGAGGCGTTCCACCTGACGGTGCTCCCCGTCGGAGCCGCACGCTATCCGGAAGGAGGCCCGGCGGCGGTGGCGGGCGGAGCGGTCTACGGCATCTCGGACGTCACACCGAGCGCGCTGCTGCTCACCGTGCTCGGGGCACTGCTCCTGGAGTGGGTGGGCGGGGAGACCGTGCGGATGATGCGGCACGGAAACGTGAAGCTGATAAGCGATGACCATGGACCGCGAGCCACCGCCAGGGGTCTGGAACGCCGCCATCTCGCGGCGGTGGGCGTCGACTTCCTCCGGGGCATGTTCCTGGTCGCAGCGGGCATGCTCCTCCTGCGGGGGGTGGATCTCTTCATGACGCCGCTCTGGGGGTTCGGGGAGGAGCTCCCGCGGCTGATGATCGTGGCCGCCGTGCCCGCACTTCTCGCCAGCACTCTGCGAATGGTCGGGTGGCGTATGTGGTTTGCCGCCGCCGGCGCGATCACCGGCGTCAGCCTCCTGCTCTTGGTGGGATGAAGGAGATCCCGTGGGGGGTTCGCATGCGAATGCTGCTGAGGAGCTTCTCCGTCCAGGGCTCCTGGAATTACGAGACGCTCGTCGGAGCCGGCTTCGCGTTCACGATCCTGCCCGCGCTCCGGTACCTCTACGGCACCGGCGACGAACGATTCGAAAGCGCGGTAGCCCGGCATTCGGAGCTCTTCAACAGCCATCCCTACTTCGCAACCGTCGCCGTCGGCGCGGTTTCGCGCCTCGAAGCGGATGCGGCCGAGCCGATCGTGATCCAACGCTTCAAGACGGCGTTGCGAGGGTCGCTCGGATCGATGGGAGACCGCCTCTTCTGGAGCACCTGGCGCCCCATGTCCATGCTGTTGGCGCTCGCGCTCTTTCTCGCAGGTGCCGCGTGGTGGATCGCCGTCGTGACCTTTCTCCTGGTCTACAACACGCTGCACCTCCTGGTTCGTGTTCGTGGGCTGCGCATGGGTACGGAGTCCGGCCTGCAGGTCGGGCGGATGCTGCGTGAAGCGCCGTTGCAGACGGTTATCGATCAGGCGTCACGGGCTGCCTGCCTCCTCGTCGGGATCGCGATCGTCCTGTGGGGCGCACCCTATTTCTCGGATCCCGTCGCCGGGCTTCTGATGGGTGCCGCCATCCTGTTCGGATTCTCGGTCGGCCTGCGCACACGTCGCCTCCTGATCACCATCATGGCCGGTATCACGGCCCTGGCACTTGCATACGGAATCATCGCGAATGGAGCATAGCAGGAAAGTCACGATCGTAAACAAGCACGGGCTGCACGCACGCCCCGCTGCCGAGTTCGTCAAGCTCGCGAACCGCTTCACCGCTGAGGTGTGGGTCGCGAAGGAAGACATCGAGGTCAGCGGCAAGAGCATCATGGGTGTCATGATGCTGGCGGCGGAGTGCGGCTCGACGATTCTAATCCGCGCTGTGGGTGACGATGCCGAAGCTGCCATCGACGCTCTCAGCGAGCTGATCGGTTCACGATTTGGCGAGGACTGAACAAGGTGCCCTCTCCACGAGACGTCCCGCGCAGAGAACCGGACCGGACCGACGGTTCGGCGCCTTCGGGTGCTCCGTACCCGAGACGGCTGATCAGGGAGGGCATCCCGGCCTCCCCGGGGATCGTGATCGCTCCCGTACGTGTGCTGCGGATGGACGTTCCGCACGTCCCGCACGGCGGCGTGATTCCCGAGGAGAGCATCGAAAAGGAGGTGGATCGATTCCGGGAGGCATGCGATGCGGTCAAGGCGCAGATTCGCACGTTGCAATCGTTTACCCGTGAACATCTCGGCGCAGTCGAGGCTCAGATCTTCGAGCCCCAGCTGCTCATGCTCGAGGATTCCGAGCTGATCGACGGGACCGAAACCAATATCCGGGAGAACCACCTCATTGCGGAGCGGGCCTTCGAGTGGCGGGTGCTCGAGTGGGAGGCGCAGTGGTCTCATACGGCGCACCCGATGGTGCAGGACCGACTGAACGATCTGAACGACGTGCAGGGTCGGGTCCTCCGCTACCTGATGGGCGTTCCCGAGCCGGACCTGAGCACCCTGCTGGCCGACGAGAAGGTGATCGTGGTCGCCCGCGACCTGACGCCGAGTGTCGCGGCTCAGCTCAACCCCGCCTTCGTCGTGGGGCTCGCGACGGACGCGGGCACCCGCACGTCCCACAGCTCGATTCTCGCCCGCTCCCTCCACATCCCCTGCGTCGTCAGCCTGGACGGGCTGTCGAACGAGGTCGAGCATGGAGACGAGCTGATCCTCGACGGACGCACGGGGAAGGTGCTGGTGAACCCGTCCGACGAGGAGAAGACGCGGTACCGCGAGCTGGATTTCCAGATGCGGGAATGGGAGCAGGAGCTACTCCTGCTCGCGCACCTGGAGCCCTCCACGCAGGACGGGTTCACCATCGACCTGCGCGCAAACATAGACCTTCCGGGTGAAGCGCAGGGCGCGCGGGCACACGGCGCACAGGGAATCGGGCTCTTCCGGACCGAGTTCCTCGTGGTCGGCCGCAGCGCATTCCCGCCCGAAGAGGAACAGTATCGCGCCTACCTTCAGGTGATGGAGGCGTTTCCCGAGACGACCGTCGTCATTCGGACCTACGACCTCGGCGGCGACAAGTTCCCCGCGTTCCTGCACATGCCGAAGGAGGAGAACCCCTTCCTCGGCTGGCGCGCGATCCGCCTGTGTCTCGACGAGCCGGACCTATTCCGGTCGCAGCTCCGCGCGCTGCTGCGGGCACGCGAGCACGGCGATCTCCGGATCATGCTGCCGATGGTGACACAGATCTCGGAAGTGATCGACACGCGCGCCCTGATCGCGGAGACGGTGACGCAACTTCGCAAGGAGGGGCACGTGGTGGACGATACATGCCCCGTGGGTGCGATGATCGAGACCCCCGCCGCGGCCCTCCTGGCCGTGGAGATGGCCGAACACGTGGACTTCTTCTCGGTCGGTACCAACGACCTCGTCCAGTACACCCTCGCAGTCGATCGTGGCAGTTCCAGGCTCGCGCATCTGTACAACCCCTTCCACCCCGCGGTCGTGCGGCTGATCGACCACGTCGCCAAAGTCGGACGGGCGAAGGGGATTGAGGTGGCGGTCTGCGGCGAGCTCGCAGCCCATCCACTCGGGGCCTTCCTGCTCATCGGAATGGGGATACCCTCTCTCAGCGTCGGCCCGGCCGCCCTCGCGGAGATCAAGAAGGTCATCCGCTCTATCCACCAGTCGAAGGCGAAGGCCGCTCTCGACGAAGTGCTGGGCGCCGCCAGCCCCGAGGCGGTCGTACGGATCTTGACGGAGCATCTAAAGGAAGACCTCGATCTGGAGCGCTTCGCCGGAGCGCTGAGCTTGTGGGGGGCTGACTGAGCCGGTACGTTCGCCCTCGCGAATACACCGCCGCATTCGCGCGAGCTGCGTTGCCATACCGGCGCTCCGCACCCGCGGGCGCGGTGAGGAGTACTCGAACAACGTTCTACCATGCTAGAAATCAGAGTCCAGAGTCTCGGGCTCGATCAGGTCTCGAAGACGCCTGTCGTGATCCTGCAGGAGGCGGAGGGAGAACGAATGCTCCCAATCTGGATCGGGCCGGGCGAAGCGAGCGCGATCGCGATGGAGCTAGCCGGAATGAAATTCTCCCGGCCACTCACGCACGACCTGGCGGCCTCGCTGATTCGCGGCCTCGGCGGGTCGCTCGAACGCGTCATCATCAGCCGCGTCGAGGAGAACACCTACTTCGCGGAGCTCGTGATCCATCGGGGGAGCGAAGTCTTCTCGATCGACGCCCGCCCGTCGGACTCCATCGCGATCGCGCTCCGGCTCCAGGCTCGTCTCTTCACGAACGAGGATCTACTCTCGGCGACCGCCATTCAGATCGAGCCGGCGGAGGAGGGCGAGGAACCCCCGGAGGAGCAGGAGCAGCAGCGGCCGCAAATGACGGCCGAGCAGCTACAGGACTACCTCAAGAAGTTGAATCCCGAAGATCTCGGTCGATTCAATCCCTGATGACCAACTTCGGTTCTGATCGCCGTGCCTGCTCGACGGCGACATGCAGGCGCATGCTGATCGCCCTCGCCCTCTTCGGCGCCCTGGCCGTACCGGGTGCGGCAGCGGCTCAGCAGGCTGCTGTCCCCCAGCCAGCCGATTCGGCTCAGGCAGCCCAGCGGGATGAGCTCGTCGGCAGCGTCGTTCTGGACGGCCAACCCATCCCCGACATTCCGGTGACCCTGCACCGGGTAACGCCGCAGGAGTCCGGCGAGATCGCCAGCGGGATCACCGACGAGCAGGGCCGATTCCGCTTCTCCCTCGAGTCCGGGGCACCGACGGGCTTCACGATCTTCTTCGTGACCGCCGACTACCTTTCGGCCCGCTACTTCGGCCAGCCGATCCACACCGACGATCCCGTAGAAGGCGAGTACACGGTCGCCGTCTACGATACGACGTCGGTGCCTTCGAATCCGGTCCGCGTGGTGTCGCGCGACATCGTCTTGATCCCCGAAGCTCCGGGTTCCTGGGAAGTCAACGAAGTCGTTCGCATCATCAACCCGGGCTCGCGTGCTCTCGTCTCGGCCGACGGATTGCCGACGTGGCAGCTCACCATTCCGGAGCGCGCCGGCGAGTTCCAGGTGGGCGAGGGAGACATCCTCCCCCACGAGGTCAGCCTGATGGAGAACGAGGTGCTGCTGCTTACCCCGGTTACCCCCGGTGAGCGAGACCTCTTCATCCGCTACCGCCTTCCCGCGACACCCGGCAACGCTGTATTCCCCCTTCAGGAACCGACGGAATCGTTCAGTCTGTTCGTCCTTCAACCCTCTCACCTCACCTCGGTCGAGGGGCTGGCCACGACGCGGATGGTGGAAGCGGAAGGCGAGCAGTTTCTGCAGTACTTCGGAGAGTCCTTCCAGCCGGGAGCGGAAATACGCCTCGAGTGGTCCAGTGCACCGGGTGCCCTCGTGGACCCTGTGATCGCGGCAGTCGCCGTCACGCTGCTGCTGCTCGGCGTCGGCGTGTGGGGCGCTCTCCGGAAGCGCCCGGCCCTCGGCATGTAGCCCCCCCTTCGCGGTGCCCCTCGTCGACACCCCCGCGCTCATTCTCCACGCCTTCCCCTACGGAGATACGAGCCGAATCCTTCGGCTCCTCACTCCCGAGCTGGGCGTCCGCTCGGTCATCGCAAAGGGCGCCCAACGTCCGAAGAGCCGTTTCGGAGGTATCCTCGAGCCCTTCACCGAGGGGACAGCGCACTTCAACCTGCGCGAAGGCCGCGATCTCTTCACCCTCTCCGGCTTCTCGCTCCTCCGCTCGCGACAGGGCGTCGGCCGCAACCTCGCCGCGTTCACCGGCGCCTCTCTGATCGCCGAGATAACCCTCCGCAGCGGGACCGAGGAGCCAAATCCCGAACTGTACGCGACCGTCGTCTTCGCCCTCGATCGCCTCGCCGAGCCCCTCGACGATCCGGCTCTGACGGCGCTCGCCGCAATCTGGAATATCGTATCCATCCTCGGCTTCCGGCCCCAGACCGACGCCTGCGTACGCTGCAGCCGCCTATTCGAGCCCGGCGAGCCGTCCAGATTCGACGTGGAATCCGGCGGCGCTGCGTGTCGGACCTGCCGGCCCGCGGGGCGCCTGGTCGACGCAGCCGCACGGGATCAACTCGGCAGGATGAGCAGGGGAGAAGTACCGGACCCCGAGGCGGCCGCCCGATCGTTGCACGCCGCCCTCCTCGACGCTTTCCTCTCGACCCACCTCGCCCCCGATCGACCGCTCAGATCCATCGAACTATTCCTCGAACAGCTGCAATGACACCGCTCTCCTCGCTCCCTTGCGGCCTTACTGCGCGGATCGGCTCCCGCCTACCGTCCACGCCCGCCGCTTGACCGGGCCGCACGAGTTCGTCTATACTCCATCGGGAAACTGCCTTCTTCGGAGGCACTCTCTTCATCCTCTCCTCACCGGCCAGGAGACCGGAGGTGGATAGAGCGTAAGCTTCAACCCGGAACAGCGAGGTGCCATGGTACGCGCCCGTTCTGTTCTGCTCATCCTTTTTCTGCTGGCCGGCTCGCTTTCCCCACCGCCGCTCGGTGCTCAGGAGGTTGGAGCCGCGCCGCAAAGCGTGGAAATTCCTCGCGGCTTCGTACTTGAGCAGAATTATCCGAATCCCGTAAACCCTGAGACCTGGATACCCTTTACACTAGAAGCGTCTTTGTTCGAGCCGGCCGATCCGGTCGTCGTGACGATCCGGATCTACAACATTCTGTACCAACCGATCGCGATACCGGAGGCGATCGGGCACCCCCGAGGCCGGGGCACGATGGTCTTCAACCTGGAATATCCGGAGCCGGGGCGCATGATCGCGTACTGGGACGGCAGGGACACGGCGGGCCGTCCCGTGCCATCCGGAGTCTACTATCTGCAGATGGTCGTTCGGGGCGAGACCCTGACGAGGAAGCTGACGGTCCTGAACCCGAGGAACAGACGAAGAATCTTTCCTTGGTAGAATGAAGGAAGAGCGGCCCGGCGAACGAATCGTCGGGCCGCCTTCGTCAGTGGTAGTGTGGATGTCAGCCGACCAGGTACAGGAATCGGCCGCAGTTGTCGCAGAAGCGGATCACCTCGTTCCGTTCGGCCTCCGAGGCGACTGCCGTCGGAATCGAGACGAAGCAGCCGAAGCACGTACCGTTGATCACCGGCACGACGAACCTTCCACGTGACCCCGCCAAGCGCCGATAGCGGCTGTGAATGCCCGCTTCCAGCGATTCCTCCATCTCCTCGATCTTTTCGTCGAGCTGCTGAAGGGCCTCGTCGGCGCTGATGTTGAAGACCTCTTCCTCGAAGCCGCGGCTCTCGCTCTGCTCCAGCAGGTCGGCGCGCTGCGTCTTGAGGTCCTGAATTTCGAGCAGCGTCTCAAGCTGTGAATGCATGATGCCTCAGATCCCCTTCTCCTCGAGCAGCGCCATGAACTCCGTCGGCGACGCAATGCCCTGAAGACGGGAGGGTACGTCGGCCTCTTTGGAGAACTGCGCGATCTTTCCGAGGACGGGTAGATACTGGTTGGATACTTCGAGAGGGGGTGCCACGATGAGGAAGACGTTCTGTACCGGTTGCTCGTCGATCGCCCGGAAATCCAGGCCGCTCGGCTTGCGGCCGAAGGCCACGCGCAGACGGTTGACGACGAGGGATCTGCAGTGGGGAATCGCGATCCCCTTTCCGATACCGGTCGAACCGAGGTTCTCCCGTCGCTTCAACATCTTGTACAGTATGCTCTCCGACTTCTCGTCGAGCGCCAGCAGACCGATCATTTCCTTGAGGACTTCGTCCTTGGTCCCGCTCTCCAGGTCGAGCTTGACCACGTCCTCGGAAAAAAACTCCCTTAGCTCCATGATAGACTATCCTCCGGCGGAACCGGATCTCAATTGCAAATTAACGGGAGTCGGGAATGTAAGGAGCGTGCCAGCGGGTGTCAAAGCTGGGAACCACTCTGTCGGTGAGGAGGGAAGCGCGTCCTGGAGGGACCGGAATCACGCTCCTGGCGCAGCGACCATACGTTGAGAAAAACGCGAAAAGTCGCTACTTTCCAAGCATGACAACGCACTTTATCGAGATGCTCAAGGATGGCCGGGTGCCGCTTTACCTGGCGCCGCAGGCGGGGGTGAGCGAGTCTCCCTTTCGCCGTCTCTGCCGCGGGTTCGGCGCGGACGTCGTGGTTTCCGAGTTCGTCTCCTCCGAGGGCATCCGGCGCAACGACCGGCGCACGCACGACTATCTGCGTTTCCACGACGAAGAGAGGCCGATCGGCATTCAGATCTTCGGTGCCGATCCCCGAGCGATGGCAGAGGCCGCCGCGCTCGTGGAAGACGTCTACCGCCCGGACTTCCTCGACATCAACTTCGGATGCCCGGTCAAGAAGGTCGTGAAGCGCAACGGCGGATCGGGATGCTTGCGCGACCTCGAGATGGTCGAGGGGATCATCCGCTCGGTCGCGACCGCCATCGAGATTCCGACCACCGTGAAGATCCGCAGCGGCTGGAGCGAGGAGATGCGGAACCCGGTGGAGATCGCGCTACGGTGTCAGGACGCAGGCGCCACCGTCCTCACGCTCCACGCGCGGACCCGCACCCAGATGTACGGAGGAACCGCCAATTGGGACGAGATCGCCGCCGTCGTGGATGCCCTGGACATTCCCGTCGTCGGCAACGGGGACGTCTGGAGAGCGGAGGACGCGCGCCGAATGCACGAACACACGCGCTGCGCCGGCATCATGATCGCCCGGGGTTCCCACGGCGCGCCCTGGATCTTCCGGCAGGCTCGCGCCGCCCTCGAGCGCAGACCGGTCCCGGCCGATCCGGGAGTCCGGGAGCGGTTCGACACCGTCCGCGAACACGCCCGCCTCGCAATCGCCTTCGGGAGCGGCGAGGAAAAGGCGATGATCGAGTTCCGAAAGCACCTCGGCTGGTATACCAAAGGCCTTCCCAACGGCCGTCAGCTTAGACAGGAGCTGTTCGAGGTCACCTCTCTCGCGCACGCCGAGGAGCTGCTGGCCGGCTACGCTTCGCAGGCCGCGATCGCGGCCTGACGAAAGGGAAACTTCGTGGCGACCGCCCCCTACGTCATCCCGGCTTCCGCCGGGATGACGTAGGGTAGGGTGTGCGTAGGCCGGGTGTTCCCCTTGACCTAACCCTCTAATTTCCCTATATTTACAGCGTTGATTGATAATACGGGGGTGACTTGGCTTCGACGTGTATGGTGAAGTCGTTGCTGCGTGCCGAGGTCCCAGATCCTCGATAAACCTGTGGGAAAACTTGTAATTGCGAATGATAACTTCGCTCTGGCTGCGTAATTAGCTTCTAGCTGATTGCTGCACCTGTCTGATGGTCAGCTCGCCTGAGGCGGGTCATCGGGCATCATCAAATTCGGGCTGGCCGTTCGGTGGCGTCGTGACGCCGGCGGTGAGAACTTCCACGACTGGTCCCGGAGAGGCCGTCCGCTGGCCGCCGCTGGGGCGAGATTGGAACAGCGGAATACGCACGTAGATGTAGCGAGGGATCTGTAGGCGGACAGGGGTTCGAATCCCCTCACCTCCACTCTGTCAGCCGAACGGCCGGCCCGGAACTCGGGGCCGGCCGTTTTTTTTGGTGTGCGATCGGTGCGGCAAGGCTGCATCGGACGGTGTCGCTAGCGCTCCGCCTGCATCGCCGCCTGGAAACCGATCCGCGGGCCCCGCGGGTTCTCACGCTTCAGCTCGTCCGCGATCTGCTCGTACTCCCGCTCCATCTCCTCTGTGACGGAAGCACGCGTCTCCTTCAGAGCCTCCTCGAAGAAGTGCATCGTGACCTCGGTGGCTTCGAGGTTCTCCCGCAGCGCATTGAGGCCGGCGCGGCGCGTGAGGTCCTCCAGGTCCGCGCCAGTATACCCCTTGGTGCGCTTGGCGAGCGCCTGGAGATCCACGTCGTCGGTCACCGGCATCGCGGCCGAGTGGATCTTCAGGATCTGCAGACGTCCTTCCAGCCCCGGTACGGGGACGTAGACCAGCTCGTCGAATCGACCGGGGCGGAGCAGGGCGGGATCGAGCAGATTCGGCCGGTTGGTGGCCCCGACGACGACGACGCCCTGGAGCTCCTCGAGGCCGTCGATCTCCGCGAGTATGGTGTTGACCACTCGCTCCGTCACCGCCGGCTCTCCGAGCGTGCCGCCGCGCTGGGGTGCGAGGGAATCGATCTCGTCTATGAAGAGGATCGTCGGTGCGACCTGCCGCGCCCGGGCGAAGAGCCGCGAGATCTGCTGCTCCGATTCCCCATACCACTTGGAGAGCAGGTCGGAGGACTTGGTGGCGATGAAGTTCGCCTCCGCCTCGCGGGCGACCGCCTTCGCCAGCAGCGTCTTGCCGGTCCCGGGAGGTCCGTAAAGCAGGAACCCGTGGGCGGGGCGGATGCCCAGGCGGCGGAACGCGGATGCGTGCTTCAGCGGAAGCTCGATTCCCTCCTTCAGCGAGCGCTTCGCCTCGTCCAGTCCCCCGATGTCGTCCCACCCCACATCGGGAACCTGGATCATGATCTCCCGCATGGCGGAAGGCTGCACCCGCTTCAGCGCACCGAGAAAATCAGCGCGCTCGACCCGGATGTTCTCCAGCACCTCGCCCGGGACCTCGCCGCTGTCCAGATCGATGTACGGAAGGTTGCGACGCAGCGCTTCGATGGCGGCCTCCCGGGTCAGAGCGGAGAGGTCGGCGCCGACGAATCCGTACGTCGTGCGCGCCAGCTCGTCCACCTCGACGTCTTCGGAGAGCGGCATACCGCGTGTGTGGATGGCCAGCACCTCCCGCCGACCCTGGTAGTCGGGGACGCCGATGACGATCTCGCGGTCGAAGCGTCCCGGCCGACGCAGCGCCTCGTCGATCGCGTTCAGCCGGTTCGTAGCACCCATGACCACCACGTTCTGCCGCGGCTCGAGCCCGTCGAGGAGTGTCAGGAGCTGCGCCACGACTCGTCGTTCGAGCTCCCCCGTCACCTCGGAGCGCTTCGGAGCGATCGAATCGATCTCGTCGATGAATATGATCGACGGCGCCTGCTGTTCGGCCTGCTGGAACATCTCCCGGAGGCGCTGCTCCGACTCGCCGTAATGCCGGCCCATGATCTCGGGCCCGGCGATATTGAAGAAGTTGGCGTCCGCCTCATTCGCGACTGCCCGGGCGAGCAGCGTCTTTCCGGTGCCCGGCGGCCCGTGCAGCAGGACCCCCTTCGGGGGATCGATCCCGAGCCGCTGAAAGAGCTCCGGATGCTTCAGCGGCAGCTCGACCATCTCTCGCACCTGCTCGACCGTGCTGCCGAGGCCGCCAACGTCGTCGTAGGTGACGTCGGCGCGGCGTGTCTCCTGCGGCTCGGTATACTCCGGAAGGAGCTCGATCTCCGTATCCGCGGCGACCTGAACGACTCCCCGCGGAACCGTTCCGACGACGAGGAGCCGGATCTCCTGGAGCGCGAAGGCGGGCTGTTGAAAGAAGGTTCGGAAGATGTCCTCGGGCTGGTGGCCGCTCCCGGAGGGGGTCTGGGTGCGCTGGTAGACCGCGGTGGAGACCACGTCCCCGGCAACCAGCGGGCGGCGGAAGAGCGTTCTCCGGAGAAGCTCGGGTGAGCCGCTCAAACGCACGTTCTTCTGCGCGGGAGCGATGCTGATCCGGCGCGCCGGCTTGACGTCGGCCTTCTTCACGTCGACGTGGTCGCCCATCCCCACGTCCGCATTCGCTCGCTGCAATCCGTCGAGCCGGATCAGTTCGAGTCCAACGTCCTCGGAGTAGGGGGCGAGCGCGATGGCGGCGGTCGACCGCTTTCCGGTGATCTCCACCACATCGCCTTCGGAGAGACCGAGCCGTTCGAGGGCCCCCTTTCCGAGCCGCGCCACACCCTTGCCCACATCCTCCGGCTTCGTTCCCGCCACCTGGAGGCGCGCTCCGTTCTCCGAACTCTCTGTCATTTCGCCCGTTCGCTCCTGGTTTCTCTCTCGACCGCGTGACGCCGCCGGAGGGCGCAATTATCGTGCGGATCAGCTGGCTCCGCTACCGCCGACTCAGCTTTACATGTTCAGGCGGCGCGAGTTACATTCTGCCCGCTTCAGGGTCCAGAGGACCGCAGTCAGACTGTTTTCTTCACCGAACGGCATGTCGACACTCGGAATCGATCGCCTGGAACAGATCCTCGCGCGTGCCCCGTACGCACGCGTCACGGTCGTTGGCGACCTGATGCTCGACATCTATCTGAGCGGTTCCGTCCAGCGCATCTCACCGGAAGCGCCGGTCCCGGTGGTGCACGTCGAGGAGGAGCGGAACGCGCTCGGTGGGGCCGCGAACGTAGCGGCCAACGTGCTACGCCTCGGCGCCTCGTGTGACCTGGTCGGCTTCGTCGGTCAGGACGGGGCCGGGTCCCAGCTGCGAACCGCGATCGAAGCGCTGGAGGGGGGACGTGCCCGAGCCCGCCTGATCTCCGGTGGCGACCGGCCTACCACGACGAAGACACGCGTGATGGCCAGGAATCAACAGGTCGTCCGCTACGATCGAGAACGGGACGACGACCTGACGGACGACGTCGTCGCCGAGATCTGCGCTCAGATCCTCGAATCGGTCGCGGACAGCGACGTGCTCGTCCTGGAGGATTACAACAAGGGGGTGCTGACGCCGGCCGTCATCAGGGCAGCGATCGACGCGGCGAAGCGGGCAGGCATTCCGGTCGTCGTCGACCCGAAGTTTCGCCACATCTTCGAGTATTCCGGCGCAACCGTCTTCAAACCGAATGCGATGGAGCTCACCAGCGCTCTGGGCGTACCCATCCAGCATCACGACGACGAGTGGCTCGAGGGTGCCCGCTCCCGCTTCGGCTGCGAGCACCTGCTCGTGACGCTCGGAGAGGAGGGAATGGTCGTGCGCTCGGAAACCGGTGAGACGCTCCGGATCCCCACGGTGGCTCGCCAGGTGTTCGACGTTTCCGGCGCGGGCGACACGGTCACCGCGTTCGTCTCCGTCGCGCTCGCCTGCGGGGCGAGCGTGCACGAGGCGGCGGTCCTCGCCAACTTCGCCGCCGCGATCGAAGTCGGGAAGCCAGGAGTCGCGACGGTATCGCCGGACGAGATGCGCGAGGTGCTTTCGCGGCACCATAGCGAGATAGCGGTCTAGCAGTCATGGAGAGCGGCGTGCCTGAGACAGCGATCGTGAACACCGATGCGGCGCCTGCCGCCATCGGGCCGTACAGCCAGGCGGTGGTGCACGGCGGCGTGATCTATACGGCGGGCCAGATCCCCATCGACCCGGCCACGGGCGACCTGGTGGGCGGCGATGTCGCAGCCCAGACGGAGCGGGTGCTGGAGAATCTCGCAGCGGTGCTCCGCGCGGGCGGCTCTTCCCTGCACGGAGTCCTGAAGACCACCGTCTTCCTGCGCGACATGAGCGACTTCGCCGCCATGAACGAGGTATATGCCCGTTATTTCGGCGGGCACCGACCCGCACGGTCGACCGTGCAGGCCGCACGGCTCCCGCGCGATTGTGCCGTAGAGATCGAGTGCATCGCAGCCGTACATTCGAACCCGGACAGTGCTCCGGCCAACAACGAGAGATGACGATTACCGATTCCAGGTCGTTGAATCCCCATATCTTCCGCCAGTACGACATCCGTGGCGTGGTCGGCCGTGACCTCACCGCGGCCGTGGCCGACGCGCTCGGCCGCGCCTTCGGGACGATTCTGCGCCGCGAGGTCACGGATCGCCCGCGAGTCGCCCTCGGCCGCGACAACCGTCTCACTTCCGACGAGCTCGCAGAGGCGCTCCGCGCCGGCCTGGTAGCGGCGGGGGCCGACGTCGTCGACGTGGGCACCGTCCCGACGCCGGCGTTGTACTTCGCCTCGGCCCACCTCGAAACGGACGGCGCGATCCAGGTGACCGGTTCGCACAACCCCCCGGAGTACAACGGTTTCAAGCTCTCGATCCGGGGCGGCTCGATATACGGCGAGAAGATCCAGCAGATCCGCGAGCTCATGGAATCGGAGGAGTACGACGCGGGGCAGGGGAGCTGGGAAGCGCGTGAGATCCTTCCCACCTACATCGACGCGATCGCGCCGCGCTTTCCGGTGGAGCGGCCCATCCGGGTCGTGGTGGACTGCGGCAACGGCACCGGCAGCGTGGTCGCCGTCGACCTGATCGGCGCGATGGGGTCGGCGGTGGAGGTCGTGCCGATCTTCTGCGAATCCGACGGCACCTTCCCCAACCACCACCCGGACCCGGTGGTCGATGCGAACCTGGTCGACCTGCAGCGGAAGGTGGTCGAGTCCGGCGCGGATCTCGGTATCGCGTTCGACGGAGACGCGGATCGGATCGGCGCCGTGGACGAGATGGGGACGATCGTGCGCGGCGACACGCTGCTGCTGCTCTTCGGGCTCGACCTCATCGAGCGGCGCGGCAGGGGGCAGAAGGTCGTCTTCGACGTCAAGTGCTCGCAGGCCCTCTCCGACGTGCTCACCGCGGCCGGCGGCGTGCCGATCATGTCGGCCACCGGTCACTCCCTGATCAAGGAGCGGATGAAGCGAGAGCAGGCGCTCCTCGCCGGCGAGCTGTCGGGCCACATCTGCTTCGCCGAGGACTACTACGGCTTCGACGACGCGCTCTTCGCGGCGTGCCTGCTCATCTCCATCGTCTCGCGCTCCGCCGAGCCGCTGTCGCGGCGGATCGCGGAATTTCCCACCTACGTCTCGACCGCGGAGATCCGCTATCCGGCGTCCGAGGAGCGCAAAGCGGAGATCGTGGAGCGCGCCGTGCGTCACTTCTCGGCCGACCATCAGGTCGTGGACGTCGACGGCGCCCGCGTTCTCTTCGACGACGGCTGGGGCCTGCTCCGCGCATCCAATACCGAACCGGTCTTGGTGGCGCGGTACGAAGCCCGTTCCCCCGAGTCACTCGAGCGGATCCGGCAGACCATGGAACGCTGGGTTCAGTCGCAGGACGTACCAGTGCGTAGATGAAATTCGGTCGCAGGGCCACTCTGACCGCCGGTCTGATCGCGTTCCTCCTCCTGCTCGTCGGAGGACGGGCCGTTGCAGGCTTCGTGACCGAGTTCATGTGGTACCGCAGTGTCGCCCTCGAGGAGGTGTTCTGGACCCGATGGCGCGCCGCTCTGGTCGTCCGTGGTCTCGTCGCGCTGGTGGTCGCGATCGCTGTATTCGTGAACCTCTGGTTCGTGACGCGCTCGCTGGGCGCGATCCGGGTGCGAAGAAGGTACGCAAACATCGAGATCGCCGAGCGCCTGCCCCAGGTCTACGTCGTGGGCGCGATCTCCTTCGTGTCGCTCTTCTCCGCCTGGTGGCTCTCGGCGGGAATCGGCAACCCGATCGAGATCCTCGCGGCGTTCGGTCCCGAACGTTGGGGGCTGACCGATCCCGTATTCGGCCTCGACGCGGCATTCTATGTCTTCCAGCTCCCGGTGCTCACCCGCCTGCAAACGCTCGCCGGCCTGCTGATCTTCTGGATTGCCCTCCTCTCGGTAGCGGCGTACGTGGCCACCGGCGCAATCAAGGTGGTGGATGGGAAGCCGAGCGTCTCGACCCTTGCACGCCGCCACCTCGGCATCCTGCTCGCCGCATTCCTCGTCGTCTTCGCCGTGAACGTCTGGCTCGACAGGTACGGAATCGTGGTGGACGGTTCGGGGTTCGCCGGCGCACTCGGGTATACGGACGTGTTCGCCCGGCTACCGGCGAAGCTGGCCATCCTGCTGATCTCACTCCTCGCTGCCGCCGCGATCGGGTACGGCAGCTGGATCGGCAGCCTGCGCCTGCCCGTCGCCGCGGGCGTCCTGCTGTTTCTCGGCTTCATCGTGGCGGAGGCGATCTACCCCACGTCGATTCAGCGCTTCGTCGTCGAGCCGAACGAGTTCCCCAGGGAACAGCCGTACATCGAGCAGCATCTCGAGTTCACGCGCCAGGCCTTCGGGCTGGACGCGGTCGATCGGGTCGCGTTCCCCTACGTGAGGAATCCTCCGCTCGACGAGGCCGACCTCGTTCAGCGGTTGAGCGGAGTGCCGCTCTGGGACCCGCGGCCCCTGCTCACCACGTACCGGCAACAGCAGGCTCTCTTCCGCTACTACACCTTCGACAACGTCCATCACGACAGGTATGAAGGAGCCGAGTCCGGCGAGCCGCTCGCCATATCCGTCCGTGAGCTCGAAACGGCGGAGCTCGAAGAGGCCGCGCAGACGTGGCAGAACCTCCGTCTGAACTACGTATCCGGCGAGGGCGCCGTCGTCAGCCCGGTATCGCGGATGGCAGCGGGTGGAACACCCGACTACTACGTGTGGGACCTCGATCCGCCGAAGCTGGCACCCGAAGCGCCGCCGGCCCTGGCGCTCGAGAACCCGCGCATCTACTTCGGCGAGCGCACCGACGAGTACGTGATCCTCCCTGCGCAGGCCGAGCCGGTCGGGATCACCCTGGACTCCTTCTGGAAGAAGGCGCTCTTCGCCTGGGCCTTCCAGAGCGCGAACGTGCTCCTCTCCACGGAAGTCACCCGCGACAGCAAGATCGTCTACCGCCGGCAGGTCGCGCAGAGGGTGCAGGCCGCCGCGCCCTTCGTACGCGTGTCGACCGAACGGGGGCCACATCCCGTCATCCACGAGGGGCGAATCGTCTGGATCGTCGATGCGTACACCTCCAGCGCCACCTTTCCCCTCTCCCCCCTCGTCGGTTTCGAGGGCCGCGGGGTCAGATACGTCCGCAACAGCGTCAAGGCGACGGTGGACGCCGTTAGCGGGGCCGTACAGCTCTTTGCTGTGGACTCCTCCGATCCGATCCTCACAACCTACTCGCGAATCTTCCCGGGCCTCCTGCAGCCGATGGAGTCGATGCCTGAGAGCCTGCTGGAACACATGCGCTTTCCGGTTCAACTGATGAACCTGCAGGCCCAGGTCCTCGGCGCCTACCACCTCGAGGACCCGCGCGCCTTCTACAGTCAGCAGGACGTCTGGTCCGTCCCGCTCGAGCAGTATCGTGGCTCACCGACGCCGATGGAGCCGATGTATTCCATCTACCCGCTGCCCGGATCGGACGAGAGTGAATTCCTCCTCTCCGTGCCCTTCGTGGCCCGAGGCCGCGAGAACATGACGGCGTTCATGGTGACGCGGAACGATCTGCCGAACTACGGCGAGCAGATCCTCTACACGCTTCCGCGAGACGAGCAGATCCCCGGGCCGCAGCAGGTCGAGGCGATGATCGATCAGAACCCGGAAATCTCGGAGCAGCTCTCTCTCTGGCTGAGAGGCGGCAGCGACGTCATCCGCGGCCACCTGATGATCGTCCCGGTCGAAGGGTCGCTGGTCTACGTGGAGCCGATCTTCCTCGAGTCGGAGAATGCCGCCGTACCGCAGCTCGAGCGGGTGGTGCTGGCGAGGCAGGGCCAGGTCGTGATGCAGCCGACGTTCGGATCTGCGGTCGCGGCACTCCTGGCCGGGGAGACCGGGATCAGCAGCCTCGCGGGCGCCGAGGTGGAGGAGGAGATCTCGCGGATGACAGATCCCGCGGCGATGGTTCGCGCCCGCGAACTGCTCGAGCAGGCCGAGACGCTCCTCCGATCGGGCGACTGGGCGGGTTTCGGGCGTACCTGGCAATCGCTGCGTAACGCTCTCTCCCCACCGGCCGGCACTCTTTGACCCCTCCAGGCTCCGGTCCGGAGTGCTCCCGACGGCCGGCGAAAGCGGGTCCGCCTGAAGCGCGGCCGCCCGGAAATCCAGCCGCCCAGGGCGTGCGGATTGGTGGCCTTTATGCCCCTCCGGCAACTTGCTGCGACACCGGGGGCCGCTTATCATTGCGCGCGCTACGCGGCCGGTTGACCGAGTGAAGTCACACGGGATCGTCGTTGCGTTGGGCGGGAACGCACTCGCGCCCGCCGGTGAAGCCGGCACCATCGCAGAGCAGTTCAGGCACGCGCGCGAAAGCCTCGGCGCGATCGTGGAGCTGGCCGCCGAAGGCTGGCGGATCGCCATCGTGCATGGCAACGGGCCCCAGGTCGGCAACGACCTGGTCCGAAACGAGATGGCGCGCGAGATCGTCCCTCCCTTGCCGCTGGGCGTTCTGGTCGCCGGTACCGAGGGCTGGATCGGATACCTGATCCAGCAGTCGCTGCAGAATGCGTTGCGCGCGGCCGGAGTGGATCGGCAGGTCGTTACGATGGTCACACAGGTCATCGTCGATCCGGACGACCCTCAGCTTCGGGAGCCGTCGAAGCCGATCGGGCGTACGATGGACGAGGCCACCGCTCAGACACTGTCGGACGAGCTAGGCTGGTCCGTCGGCAGAGTGAAGGACGGATGGCGGAGAGTCGTGCCCTCGCCACGACCCCTCGGAATCGTCGAGCACCGTATGATCCGGACGCTCTTCGATGAAGGGCATCTGGTGGTGGCCGCGGGTGGCGGGGGAACGCCGGTCTGCGTAGATGAGAGCGGCCAACTCGAAGGCGTCGACGCAGTCGTCGACAAAGACCGCGCCGCGGCAGTGCTCGGCTGCGAGCTGCACGCGGACGTCCTCCTCGTGCTGACCGACGTCGAAGCCGTCTATAGCGGCTTCGGTACGCCGGACCAGGAGCCGCTCCGCCGACTGAGCGTCCCCCAGGCGGAGGCGCTGCTCGCGTCGGGCACGCTCGGCGCCGGCAGCATGGCCCCGAAGGTCGAGGCAGCCGTCCAGTTCATTCGTGACGGCGGACGACGCGCAATCATCACGCGGCTCGACATGGGAAGGGAAGCCGTCCTGGGCGAGGCCGGCACGGAGCTGCGTGCGGGATGACGAAATCGGAAATCGCTCAACATTCAGGAGCTTGATGAACATTCACGAATACCAGGCGAA
>JBBDRR010000155.1:0-28819 GCA_040905395.1 Gemmatimonadota bacterium | reverse complement strand
GCGCTGCTCGAGATACGCGGCGAGACCAAGCCGTGCGAACGCATGGAACAGGCGCTCCCCGGCCTCGAGGCCGCCCTGTGGCCAGACTGGGGCGGGGGCGCTTACGCGGAGGTTATCGAGGGCGCCGAGATCCGGGTAGGCGACGCGATCCGCTGGGAACCCGCCGCGGAGTCGTCAGTCGTCAGTCCTTTTCCCTTTTCCCTTTTCCCTTTTCCCTTTTCCCTTTTCCCTTTTCCCTTTTCCCTTACGGATAACGAACAACGTCGTTGCCGTCTCTGTAGCCGATAACCGACAGCCCCGTGTGCCTCATCCTCCTCGCCCATCAGACTCACGACGGGTATCCGCTCGTCCTGGCGGCAAACCGGGACGAGTTCCACAGCCGTCCCACGGCCCCGGCCGCCTTCTGGTCTGACGCCCCCGAGGTGCTCGCGGGGCGCGACCTGGAGAGCGGCGGAACGTGGCTCGGCGTCAACCGCAGTGGCCGGTGGGCGGCCGTAACGAACTTTCGAGACGCCGAGGCCGGAGTTCGGGCACCGCTGTCGCGAGGGCGTCTCGTGAGTGACTTTCTGATACGCCCCGTCGAGGCGCCGGCCTACCTCGATGAGATCGTTGCGCGGGAGCTTCGGTACGGCGGATACAACCTGCTCCTCGGCGATGGTTCGGACGTCTTCTGGACATCCAATCGGCGGGAGAGCGAGCCCGCGTACCGCCGGCTGGAGCCGGGTGTGTACGGCGTGAGCAACCACCTTCTCGACACGCCGTGGCCGAAAGTGGAGCGCGGCAAGCGGGAGCTGGAGAAGATTCTTCACGACGGTTCGGATCCGGATCCCGACCGGCTGCTGGAGGTGCTGATCGACCGCACCTACGCTGCCGAACACCTGCTCCCCGAGACCGGAGTGACACCGGAGCTGGAGCGTGCGCTCTCCGCCTCCTTCATCCTCACGCCCGAATACGGCACCCGCTCCTCGACGGCGTTGCTGATGAGCCGCGAAGGCACGATCCGTTTCGCAGAGAGACGGTTCGACAGTACTGGCCGCTCCACCGGTGAGGACGTGTTCGAGATCCCACGTCCCGACGACCGCTAGCCGCCCACGACCCCCGACTCAGCGGCCCGCCCGCACCCTCCTGCCTCCTCGGTCGGGACGGCTCGATCTGGCTTGTCTTGTGCAATGTCGAAGGGCTCGAAATTCCTCGTATTGCATCGCCATGACGAGATCTCTCCTCGACACCGGAATCCGCTCCATGACAGCCGCCGTGGCCGGCGCCGGCGCCGTTTCCCTCGCCTGGTGGGCGGAGGTCCGGCGGCTGCGGCGAGAGACGGCACAGGTCCACCGGACGCTGGTCGATCTCCTTCTCAACGCGCTCAGTGCGGGCGACCCCGTTACCGAAAGGCATTCGCGACGGGTCGCCGATCTGACCGACGCCGTAGCGGAGACCTACGGTATCTCGGCGGGCCGGCACTCGACCCTGCGGCTGGCCGCGCTGCTGCACGACATGGGCAAGATCGACGATCGCTTCTTCCACATCCTCCACAGCTGCGAGCCGCTCTCGCACGAGGAACGGGAGATGATCCATGAACACCCGCACGAGGGTGCCGAGATTCTGAAGCCGCTCGAGGGGATCCACCCGGGCATCTCGGCCATCGTCGAGGCCCACCACGAGTGCTGGGACGGCAACGGGTACCCGCGAGGTCTGAAGGGGGTGCAAATACCGCTCGCGTCGAGAATCATCAGCGTCTCCGACGTGTTCGACGCGATGACGCAGCCGCGGTCGTACCGCGAGCCGCTGAGTCCAGAGGATGCGCTCGCGGAGATCGAGAAGGGGTCGGGCTCACGCTTCGACCCTTCGGTCGTCGAACGGCTTCACAGGCCGGACGTCAGGCGGCGGTGGGCCGAAATCCAGGGCGGCGGCAGGGACGAAGAGGAGGTGAGCCGGCCCGCGTCAGCGAGAGATGGATCGCCCGTCTCGACCCCGCCTCAGTGAATGACGGATCCGAGCCGGTCCCACCGTACCGCGGTCAGGAACCGCGGGAAGGGTCGATCCACGAACGGATCGATCGAATAGTAGATGAAGAGCGCCTTCCCCCGGATCACCTCTCGCGGGATGAATCCCATGTACCGCGAGTCGAGTGACTGGTCGCGGTTGTCACCGAGCAGGAGGTAGTGATCCGGCGGAACGATCAATGGGCCCCAGGTATCGCGGCTGGGTGCGTAGTTCACCGGGTCGATGGTGTCGGGGAGCGCAGCCAGCTGCCACTGGAAGCCCGTCGGACCGAAGCGCTGTATCGGCTCGTCGGGAAGATACTCCGGCTCCAGGTAGGGCTCCTCGAGCCGTTCGCCGTTTCGATAGACGACCCGGCTCTCCATCTCGACCGTGTCGCCCGGCTCGCCGATCACCCGCTTCACCACGTCGATGACGGGATCGTTGTAGCTCGGTCGAAAGACGACGACATCGGCGAAGTGCGGCTCGCGGAACGCCGGGATCCGGACATCGGTGAACGGGATGTGTGCGCCGAAAATGGCATTGTTCGCCATCAGGTAGTCACCGATCCGCAGCGTATTCTCCATACTCCCGGACGGGATGGTGAACGCCTGGATCAGGAAGGTCCGGATGACGAAGAAGAGCAGGACCGCGATGGCGAACGATTTTACCCACTCGAGGATATCGTCGCCCGCGTTTGCCTCCTTCCCCCGATTGACCACCCGCTCGCCCTTGCCGCCCTTCGTTCCCCGGCGTCCCATCGTGGAACCGCTCACGTTCTGTCTCCATCACGAATGAAAGGGCGCCGGCCGGCGATCTGCGAAGCTGTTACCCTCCGAACGGACCGCGCGCCGCGACGATCGCCACGCCGCGTCAGCGACTCTGCTCTAGACTCCACCTCTACCCTCCGGCGAGCGCCGAAGTTTCGGGATGTCCGCGCTAGCCGAAATATGAGGGTTCGTTGCCCGGCTGCCATTTGATGCTGCAACCGACCGAGGGGATCTGCTCTTCCGGTGCCGCGCGTCCCGCCAGCACCGCATCGATCGCGCCTCGCAGATCGGCACCGGTGACCGGCCGATCGTTCCCCGGCCGGCTGTCGTCGAACTGCCCCCGATAGAAGAGCTTGCGCTCGCGGTCGAAGAGGAAGAAGTCAGGTGTGCAGGCGGCCCGGTACGCCTTGGCCACGTCCTGCGCCTCGTCGAAGAGGTACGGGAAGGGATACCCGTGCTCCCGGTGCTCCCGACGCATCACCTCGGGCGCATCCTGGGGGTAGGCACGCGCGTCGTTCGAATTGATCGCCACGATGCCGAGCCCCCTCCCCGAATAGTCGCGGCCGAGCTGGGCCAGCGCCGATTTGAGGTGCTTCACGAACGGACAGTGATTGCTGATGAACATCACCAGCAGAGCGGCCTCGCCCGCGAAGTCGTCCCTCGCCACGAAATTGCCCTGCGTGTCGGGAAGGCTGAACGAGGGGGCATCGGTCCCCAGTTCCAGCATCGTCGATTCGGCTGCCATCAGGTCTCCTCGCTGTTCGAGCCCGCTCGGGGCGAATGAGATCCGCGCGCTAGGCCGCTGCGTCCTCCATCTGCTCCAGACAGCGACGCAGAGCCCCGCGCGCGGTCGAGGGAACGGGGATCCTCCGTGACGTTGCTGTGGTGGTAGCAGTCGATCAGCCCAGCGGAGGAACTCCTTCGCGCCCGGCGCGGCATGCGGACCGCCATCCCACGAGATGAGCGTGTCATCGAGATCGAGATAGAGGACTGGCCTGCGGTCCATCGCTCCTCGCCACCACGAAGTGAACGTCTCCGGCGGCGTTGTGGATGCCAGAGCCATGCCGTGCAGCACCTCAGCTCGTTCGCCCGGCACGGCGCGAAGATAGCGGAGGAGGAGAGTCTCGGCTACTGATCGCGAGGGCTCACCCGGTCAGTGTGGCCAGCGCGAGCTCGAGCTCGGCCGTTTCACGAGCGGCAGCGGCGGCGACCTGCTGCGCGTGCCAATCGTGGCCGATCAGGGCCGAGTAGAAGCCCATGTTGATGAGATGGAACGCTCGGTAGAAGTTCACCACCACCGGATCCAATGCCTCGGTGTATCCCGCCTTGACACCCTCGATCCATGGAGCCTCCACAGGCTGACCGAAGAGATCACCGTGCTGAACCTCCATGATGGCGACATCGGCCTCCGGCGGTCCGGCAAGTGCCGTTTCCAGGTCGATCAGCCCCACACATCGAACATCGTCGTCGTCGGACACCTCGCACAGGACGTTGCCCATGTGCATGTCGTTGTGCACGAGCCGGCTCCGCTCTCCCGCCCTGCCCGCCACCTCGTCCACCGCGCGGATCAGCCGGTGGAGCGACGGAAGGGCCGCCGGCCACTCTCCGGTGACTGCGGGCAGCAGCCTTCCCTCGAGCTCGGCTCGGAGGAAGGTCGCGAGCCCCGTGGTCGGCGTTGCTTCATCGGCGAGGGGACCGAATCCCTCCATGCGGACCGAATGGAGTGTCGCGATCAGCTCGCCCCAGCTCCGCAGTGCTGCTCCCCGCTGGTCGGCGTCGAGTTGCGACCACACCTCCTGTAGAGTCGGCTGCTCGAGACGCCAGTACGCCTCGACCGGTCGCTCGTCGATCGCGGCGGGCACAGGAAGCGGAGCAGGCACCGCCACCGCCGTCGCCTCGCGGATCAGCCGCGAAGCGATGCGGGACGTCTCGAATCGAGAACCCGCCCAGTCGTGACGCCCCCGCTTGACGATGAGCGCCCGGCCGCAGCAGAGGCGGACTTCGGCGAAGTCGTTGCTGTGCTGATCGCGGTACATGACCTCGGCCGTCTCGAGGCCCGATTCGCTCGGGATCGCCGCCAGGACGGCCTCGAGCAACTCGTGCGGCATCTGCGTGGCGTTCGGCTGTGCCAGGTCGGTCATAAGCGGACTCCCTCCATTGCCTTGCGCTATCTCCGGGCGATTCGGCGGACATCCCGGTCCGTGCCCACGATGGGTTACACCGGGTCGTGCGGGAGGTGGCGGCGCTTCATGCCTCCTTCGGTTCCGGCCAGGTCGGAGCTGGAATGCTCCTTGCCCCTTCCCGCGGCCCTGCTGCTGTTCAGCGGTATCGAGCCGCGTCGCCCGACATTGTCATGATGCCACCCAGCGATCACCCGGCCAGTGCGCGCCACCAGCCGGACCGACCGGCCGTCCGCACGGCGCCAGCCATCGAAGCCTCGCAGCCCGTCGAAGAAGTACCTGGGCTGCCAGACGGATGAGAATCGTAATCTTCGCTCATTCACTGGTGAGCGACTGGAGCCACGGAAACGCGCATTTCCTTCGCGGTCTGGCCCGCGCCCTCGGGAAACGGGGGCACAGCGTCGGCGGCCGCGAACGGTGGCGGAACTGGTCCGCGGAGCAACTCTTCAACGACCATGGGCACGCGCCGATCGTCGAATTCGCCCGCCTCTTTCCGGATCTCGAGATCGAGATGTACGGCGCGTGGAAGAACATCGCCGAGGAAGTCGACCGGCTGACGACAGGCGCCGATCTGGTGATCGCCCACGAGTTCAGCGATCCCCGATTGATCGGAGCGCTGGGGCTCCTCCGACGTCGGCGCAACGACTTCGTCCTGCTCTTCCACGATACCCACCATCGGGCGGTCACCACCCCGGACATCGCCGCGTTCAACCTCGCCGATTACGACGGTATTCTCGCCTATGGGGATTCGCTCGCAGAGGTGTACCGCACCGGATACGGCCACGAGAGGGTGTGGACCTTTCACGAGGCCGCCGACACGACCGTCTTCCACCCCCGCGACGCACCGAAGACGGACGATGTCGTCTGGATCGGCAACTGGGGCGATGAGGAGCGGAGCAGCGAGATCCGCGAGTACCTGGTCGATTCGGCCCGCCTCCTGCCCGAGCTGCGCTTCGCCGTGCACGGCGTCCGCTACCCGGAGGCCGAAAGAGCCGAGATCGAGGCGGCCGGCGCGGACTTCCGGGGATGGATCGCGAATTACCGGGTGCCGGAAGCGTTCGCCCGAGCGAAGATGACGCTCCACATCCCACGCGGCCCCTATCTCGACTCCCTGCCCGGCATCCCGACCATCAGGCCGTTCGAGGCCATGGCGTGCGGCATCCCGCTCATCTCCACACCCTGGCGCGACGTCGAAAAGCTTTTCCGACGCGGGACCGACCACCTGATGGTCCGCTCCCCGGCCGAGATGCGCGAGCAGATGCTGCGGCTCGCGAGCGACGAGGACGAGCGCGCCCGCCTCGCCGAAGCGGGACTCGAAACCATTCGCGAGCGACACACCTGCGACCACCGCGCCGAACAGCTCGAGGAGATCTATCGGGAGGTCGCGAGCGCGGGCGCGGGAATCGGCTGAGGACGCTTCCGGATAGCGACCGAATAATACCCGCAGCTGCCAGATGGCCGGTATGGAACCTGTTCCGCCGCATTTCACTGGACCCGCTCTGGACAGCGCCGAGGGTCGTCAAAATTCGGCTCGGAGATGGCATGGTGCTTGCCCCTCCGGCGCGAGAAGGAGCAGTAGTCAGTTTGAAGCAAGCCACGTTGTTGAGGGACCCCCCAAAGCTCCCAAAGCTCCCGCAGACGTACTTTATTCGCCAAAAATCACGGTTGGAAATGCTGAGCTCACCACCGCCCGACGAGTCGCCTCAAGCGAGCGAGCTGCGTGGCGAACTCTACACCGATCTGGACCGACTCGCCTTCGCACTCGAGATGGAAGCTGCGGAGCTGATCGATGGAGGCGCGGAAGAGGAGGCCCGCTGCCGACAGGAGCTCCGCCTGGGCGTCAGGCTGGCGCAGCGGCTGGTCACCGGCATCTGGGCCGATGAGGTGAACACGCGCATCAATCGGTACGCGGACGATTACCAGGCACGGCTGGAGCCCTCCGCAGTCCGATGACCACGTTCGCGTTACAGGAGCTGCAGACGAAGGTGCGGGCGCTCGAACCGTGGTTCCACGATCTCGACATCCACGGTGTTCGCACCGCGCCCGACCACCCGCTCGGAAACTTTCTGGACGAGTTGTGGTCGATGGTCGAACCCGCCTTCCCCGGGGACATGGCGGGGAAGACGGTGCTCGACATCGGGTGCAATGCGGGCTTCTACTCGCTCAAGCTGCACGAACGCGGCGCGCGGGTGACCGGGATAGAGCACGACCCCCACTACCTGGCCCAGGCGCGCTTCGCGGCCGAGGCGGTCGGTGCGGATATCGAGTACCTCGAGATGGATGTGTACGATGTCGACCGGCTGGGGCGACGGTTCGATTACGTGCTCTTCATGGGCGTCTTCTACCATCTGAGGCACCCGCTATACGCCCTGGAACGCGTCGCCGCGCTCGTCCGGCGACGGCTGATCTTCCAGAGCATGCTGCGGGGGCCGACAAAGGTCCTGGACCTCGAGCCCGATTATCCGATCACGGAGCGCGATGTCTTCGTCGAGGAAGGATTCCCGGCGATGTACTTCATCGAGGGGCGCTACGCGGGGGATCCGACGAACTGGTGGATCCCGAACCGTGCGGCGGTCGAGTCGATGTTGAGGACGGCGGGTCTACACGTCGTCGGCCGTGCTGGCGCGGAGGTGTTCTACTGCTCGCCGACGGATGCGATCGCTTCTACCGGTCGGGGCGGAGCATAGCGTTCCACGATCGATCCGGTGAAATAGGCGAACTCGGCCGTGTCGACAGGAGGGCTCGTGTGGCACTCCCGCACGCCGCGGCTGGGAGGGGTGAAGCAGAGGGTGGCGCAGACGTCGAACGGTTCGAGCGCCGACATGAGCGTATCGAACCACTCCTCCGCGCCGTCCTGATGGCTTTCCGCCCAACTCAGGCCGGTTCGGACGTGACGAACGTCGAGGCGCTCGAACCAGCGGACGGCCAGCTCGAGCGCCTTTTCGTCTCCGTAGTGGAACCACTGGCAGATGCCGAATTCGGGCGAAAATTCGTGGACGGATTTCTTCGGCGTTCCGTCGTGTCGCAGGAGGCCGAAGTGGAAGTGACGCCAGTAGGAGGAGCCCTCGGCCTGCTTGTGCCGGGTCGTCGCCTCCCGCTCCGGCGCCAGGTCGAGGAGGGTGTACCAGTAGACCTTTTCGCCGGCGAGGACTTCCCGCGACCGGCCGAGGCCCCAGGCGGAGACTTCCTCGCTCGCGAAGGAGGAAACCCCGGTCTCGGTGATCCAGACGGGACGGCGGAATTCCTCACGGAGCCGCTCCAGTTGGGCAGGCCATTCCTCGATCGGCCAGAGGTTCCAGTCGTAGGGAAAGCCGTGCACCGCGAGGACGTCGATCTTCTCGAGCGCCCCCTGCTGGTCGAGCTGGCGCAAGAAAGCTGGATCGATCGGCGACATTCCGCCCAGGATGATGGGCAGATCGGGACGGCGTTCGCGCACGGCCCCGGCCGATTGCTTGACGAGGTCGGCGAAGGTCGACCAGCCCGGGTCGAGCAGAAAGTCCCAGTGTGAGAGATTATTCGGCTCGTTCCAGATCTTTATCGACGTAATCACCGCAGGACTTTGGAGGTGGGTGTGGCGGGAAGACACGTGCTCGTGACCGGTGGCGCCGGCTTCGTCGGCAGCCATCTGGTCGACGCCCTGGTCGCTCGCGGTGATCGGGTGCGGATATTCGACAATCTCGACCCGCAGGTCCATGGGCCGGAGCGGAGGAAGCCGGCCTGGGTGTCCGGCGACGCCGAGTTCGTCGAGGGGGACATGCGAGACCCGGCGGCGGTCGCCCGTTCGCTGACCGGGATCGACGTGGTTTTCCACCTCGCCGCCGCCGTTGGCGTCGGGCAGTCAATGTACCGGATCGCGGACTACACGGCAACGAATACTCTAGGTACCGCCTACCTTCTTCAGGCGCTGGTGGACACCGGATCGAGCCTCGAGCGACTGGTCGTGGCGAGCTCGATGTCGATCTATGGGGAGGGACTCTACAGCCGACCGGATGGTCGCGCGCCACAGGCGCGGCGCCGTCGGGTCGAGCAGCTCTACCAGCACGAGTGGGAGCTCCACGATCCGGACGGGACTACGCTCCGGCCACAGCCGACACCCGAGCACAAGGAGCTCGACCCGACGTCGATCTACGCCCTCAACAAGGCCGACCAGGAGCGGATGGTCCTCCAGGTCGGGGCTGCCTACGGGATTCCCAGCGTCGCGCTGCGCTTCTTCAACATCTTCGGCCCGCGTCAGGCGCTCTCGAATCCGTACACCGGGGTGGTGGCGATCTTCAGCTCGAGGCTCCTGAACGGCAACCCACCGCTGATCTTCGAGGACGGCGAGCAGAGCCGCGACTTCGTTTCCGTGCACGACGTCGTCGACGCGCTGCTGCTCTGCGTGGAGCGGGACACGGCCGTCGGTGAGGCACTCAACATCGGCTCCGGCGATGCGGTGTCGGTGAGCGGCGTCGCGCGAACGCTCGGCAAGGTACTTGGCATCGAGGTCGAACCGGAGATCACGGGACGGTATCGGGTCGGCGACATCCGCCACTGCTTCGCCGACATAACGAAGGCCCGGGAGGCGCTCGGTTACGAACCGCGGGTGAGGCTCGAGGAAGGAATGGGGGAGCTCGTCGAATGGCTCCAGCGACAGGAGAGGCCTGAAGATGCTGTCGGCCGACATGCCGCGGAGCTGGCCGCGCGTGGATTGACGTTGTGAGGAGGAGAAGGAGATGAGGGAGCGGGAATACACGCTGATCACGGGCGGCGCCGGTTTCATCGGCTCCAACCTGGCGGACGCATTGATGAGCCGCGGCGAGCAGGTGGTGATACTCGACAGCCTCTGCCGTGAAGGCGTCGAGTCCAACGTGGAGTGGCTGGTCGGGAAGCACGGGCCGCGGCTGCGGGTGGAAGTCGGCAACGTCGCCGACTCGGCCCGGGTTACGCCGCTCGTTCGCGGGGCGCGGCGCGTTTATCACCTCGCGGCACAGGTCGCGGTGACTACCTCGCTCGAGGATCCACGAATGGACCTCCAGAGCAACCTGATCGGAACGTTCAACGTGCTGGAAGCGGCACGCTCGCTTTCCTGCCCTCCGGCGATCCTCTTCACCTCGACGAACAAGGTCTATGGCGGGCTCGACGGAGTGCCGATCGAAAGGGTCGGCGATGTCTACGAATACGCGGACGGTCGCGGCGGCATCACGGAGGCGGCTCCGCTCGACTTCCGTTCTCCGTACGGCTGCTCGAAGGGCGCCGCGGACCAGTACGTCCGCGACTATGCACGGATCTTCGAGATTCCGACGGTGGTCTTCCGTTTGAGCTGCATCTACGGTACGCGGCAGTTCGGGACAGAGGATCAGGGGTGGGTCGCGCACTTCGCCCGGGCGGTGCTGGCCGACTCGCCGATCACCATCTACGGCGACGGCTGCCAGGTGCGGGACATCCTGTGGGTGGGCGATCTCGTCGACGCGATGCAGCGGTCGATGGAGCGCGCGGAGAAGCGGCCCGGAGACGTCTTCAACATCGGCGGCGGCGTCCAGAACGCCGTCTCCGTCCGCCAGGTGATCGACCGTCTCATTGAGATCACCGGCCGCCGCGTCCCGGTCGAGATGGCGAGCTGGCGGCCCGGCGATCAGCGGATCTACATCACCGATACGGCCAAGGCTCGGCGGGAGCTCTCCTGGCGTCCCACCACATCCTGGGATCGGGGGCTGGAGAGGCTGATCGGGTGGCTCGAATCGGCCGATCTGTCGACCCCCGTTCTCCCGCTCCTGGGCGTGAAGCGTTCGCGCCAGCTCGAATCCGCGGCGGCCGCGCTGTGAGGCAGGCGGCGGTGGGTTCGGGTGCGCTGCGAACGGCGACCATGCGGGCGGCCGTGCTCGAGGCGCCGGGCGATGCACAGGTATGCGAGGTGGAGCTGCCGGAGCCCCGGGCCGGCCAGGTGCGGATCCGCCTCGAGGGTACGGGCGTGTGCGCTTCCAACCTGGCGCCCTGGGCGGGACAGCCCTGGTTCGAATATCCCTTCGAGCCGGGTGCGCCTGGCCACGAGGGGTGGGGGACCGTGGACGCGGTCGGTGCCGGTGTGCGCGGCCTGGAACAGGGTCAGCGGGTAGCGGCTCTGTCGAGCCATGCCTACGCCGCGTTCGATCTGGCCGAGGCATCACAAGTGGTCCCCCTTCCACCCGCGCTGGACGGTCGGCCGTTTCCGGGCGAGCCGCTCGGGTGCGCGATGAACATCTTCCGGCGCAGCCGGATCGCATCCGGCCAGACCGTTGCGATCGTCGGAGTCGGCTTTCTCGGCGCCCTTCTGACCCGACTTGCCGCCAACGCAGGTGCGCGGGTGATCGGCATCTCCAGGCGCCCCTTCGCACTCGAGGTAGCGCGACGATTCGGCGCCCACGAAACGATCGGAATGGTCGATCACCATCGGGTCGTCGAGCAGGTTGCGGAGCTGACGGACGGAGCTTTCTGCGACCGGGTGATCGAAGCGGTCGGCAAGCAGCGGCCGCTCGACCTCGCGGGCGAGATCACGAGGGAGCGCGGCACGCTCGTCATCGCCGGATACCACCAGGACGGGTCGCGACAGGTGAACATGCAGCTATGGAACTGGCGAGGTCTGGACGTCGTGAACGCTCACGAGCGCGACCCGGCGATCTACGTCCGGGGGATGCGCGAAGCCGTGGCGGCGGTCACCTCCGGCGCGCTGGAGCCGGACGAGCTCTACACACACACCTTCCCGCTCGAGCGGCTCGGCGAGGCTCTGGATGCGACGCGCGATCGGCCCGACGGCTTCCTGAAGGCGCTGGTGACGCCATGACCACAGAGTTGATCGGCCCCGAGCCGCGCGCCCGTTCGCTATCGGGTTCGAGCAGACCCCGGCTCGGCTTTCTCGGCGTGGGCTGGATCGGCCGGAACCGGTTGGAGGCGATAGCGGCAAGCGGTATCGCGGAGGTGGCGGCGATCGCCGATTCCTCCGACGAGATCTGCGCCCGTGCCCTCGAGGCCGCGCCGGACGCGGCCGCCGGGAGATCGCTGCACGACTTGCTGGCGATGCCGCTCGACGGAATCGTCATCGCCACACCCAGCGCCCTTCACGCCGAGCAATCGATCGCGGCGCTGGCGCGCGGCATGGCGGTGTTCTGCCAGAAGCCGCTGGGGCGAACCGCCGACGAGACGAGGCACGTGGTCGAGGCGGCCCGGCGTGCGGATCGGCTTCTCGGGGTGGACCTCTCCTACAGGTTCGCCGAGGCATTCGCCCGCGCCCGTGGTCTCATCGCCTCGGGCGAGCTGGGAGAGATCTTCGACGTCGACCTGGTCTTCCACAACGCCTATGGCCCCGACAAGCCATGGTTCTACGACGTGCGGCTGGCGGGCGGCGGCTGCGTCGTGGACCTCGGACTCCATCTCGTCGACATGGGGCTCTGGTGCCTCGGGTTCCCCGATGTGGAACAGGTACAGAGCCGACTCCTCGCTCGCGGGAAGCCGATTCTCGACGACTCCACGGTCGAGGACTTCGCGACCGCGCGCATCGACGTTGCCTCCGGCGCATCCCTGCGGCTCGCCTGCTCGTGGAACCTGCCCGCCGGCCAGGACGCCGTGATCGCCGCGACCTTCTACGGCTCCGCTGGCGCTGTCGACGTCCGCAACGTCGACGGCTCCTTCTACGACTTCGTCGCCGAGCGCTTCGACGGCACCAGCCGGCAGCTCCTCGCCGAGCCGCCGGACGCCTGGGGTGGCCGCGCCGCCGTCGACTGGGCCCGACGACTTGCCGACGGCGCGACCTTCGACGACTCCGCCGAGGAACTGATCGCCGTCGCCCAGGTCCTCGACCGGATCTATGGCCGGTGAGAGCGGAAGGCGCTCGGAGGATAGGAGGTCGTCCGTTTTCCGTTACGGATAACGTTCAATGCAGTTGCCGTCTCTGTAGCCGATAGCTGATAGCCGATAGCCGATAGCCCCATCCCCATGCGCCTGCTCCTGACCACCGACACCGTCGGCGGTGTCTGGGACTACAGCGTCACTCTGGCGCGAGCCCTCGAACGCGACGGGCACGCGCTCCTGCTCGCCGTTGTCGGTGATCCGTCGGACGACCAGCTCGACCAGTTGCCGGAAGAGATCGCCATCGAGTGCCGGGACGACCGCCTCGAGTGGCTGCTTGCTTCGCGGCGGGAGCTCGGACGCACGGCCGGGTGGCTGGCCAGGCTCGCCAGGGGGTGGGGCGCCGAGGTCGTTCATCTCAACCAGATGGCGTATTCGGGGCTCGGCGCCTTCGGCGCCCCCACCATCGTCGTCGTCCACAGCGACGCGGCCTCCTGGTTCAGTGAAGTGCTGCACGCCCCCCCGCCCATCGAGTGGTCGGAGTACCTGGACGTCGTCAGGACGGGCCTCCACGCGGCGGACTACGTGGTCGCGCCTTCCGTCTACCAGGGTGACCTCGTGCTGCGCCACTTCGGCCGACGCGCCGACGCGATCATTCACAATGGCGTCGAGCCGCCCGAGACGGACCCGACTCCCCGTACGCAGCCGCTGCTGCTGAGCGCCGGCCGCGCATGGGACGAGGCGAAGGGGATGGCCGTTTTCGACCGCGCGGTCGCCATTCTCGGTGAAGCCGCGCCACCCGCTCACCTGCTCGGCTCGCTGAAGGGTCCCCACGGCCCGAACTTCCGGAGCACCGCCCTGGAATGCCACGGCAGGGTGTCCAGTGCCGAGGCGGAGATGTGGATGTCACGCGCAACGATATACGTCGGGCCCTCCCTCTACGAGCCGTTCGGTCTGTCGCCCCTGGAGGCCGCGTTGCGCGGCTGCGCGCTCGTTCTGAGCGACATCGGATCGTTTCGGGAGCTGTGGGATGGTTGCGCAGCGTTCTTCACGAAGGGCAGTGCTCCATCCCTGGCTCACACCCTTCAGGAGCTCGTTGGGGATCCGGGGATGACGACGGCGCTCGGACAGGCGGCGAGGCAGAGGGCACTGTCGCGTTTCACCGCCGACCGATTCGCCGGAGAGTACCTGGAGCTGTACGAGGCCGCCGCGGCTCCGGATCGGCCGCTGCGGGTGAGATCCAGCGCCGCGCTTCTGCCGGGCCCCATCGGCAGGAAACTCGATCAGGAGAACCAATGCAGCTGACATTTTTCGGCTCGTCGCTCGTATCATCGTACTGGAACGGAGCCGCGACCTATTATCGCGGCCTGATCCGCGCGTTGGACGCGCTCGGGCACGAAGTCACGTTCTGCGAACCCGAGGCGTACGGTCGGCAGGAGAGACGGGACCTTCAGGATGATCCGCCGTACGCCCGGGTCGTCGTGTACCGTTCCGAGGCCGAGCGCGACCGGCTGGTAGCCGAGGCGCTGCTGAAGAGCGACTGGGTCGTGAAGTGCAGCGGCGTGGGGCGCTGGGACGAGGAGCTCGACGAAGCGGTGGCACGGGGAAATGGAGAGGCGGCGCGAGCGTTCCTCGATGTCGACGCTCCCGCGACACTGGGTCGGGTCGAGGCGGACCCCGGCGATCACTTCCGTGCATGCATCCCCCGCTTCGATCAGATCCTGACCTATGGGGGCGGTCCGCCGGTCGTGGAGTCGTATCAGCGGCTCGGCGCTCGGGCGTGCGCCCCCATCTACAACGGTCTCGACCCGGACGAGCATCGGCCGCTGGATCGCACCGCCGTGCCCGAATTCGACCTTCTCTTCATGGGCAACCGGCTCCCCGACAGGGAGGCGAGGGTCGAGGAGTTTTTCATACGTGCCGCAACCCTGGCCCCCAGGGGCCGTTTCGCGCTCGGTGGCGAGGGCTGGAATGACAAGCCGCTGCCCGAGAACGTCACATACCTTGGCCACATCCCCACCGCTCGGCACAACGAGGTGAACGCTTCGGCCAGGCTCGTCCTCAACATCCACCGCGAGTCGATGGTCGAGAACGGCTGGTCCCCGGCCACCCGCATGTTCGAGGCGGCCGGAGCCGCGTCATGCCAGGTCACGGACCGGTGGCTGGGGATCGAAGAATTCTTCGAACCCGACCGTGAGATCCTCGTCGCCGGAGATGCCGAGGACGTCGCTCGCTACATCCAGGACGTCGACGCGGCGCGCGCGCGTGAGATCGGCCGCGCCGGCCGCGAGCGGGCGCTTCGCGATCACACCTACGCACAGCGGGCACGCCTCCTGGACGCCATCCTCAGCGCGCCCGCCAGGAGCGTCGCGTGAAGCTCGTCGTCTTCGGTCTGTCGCTCTCCTCCAGCTGGGGGAACGGTCATGCGACGACGTATCGCTCCCTCCTCCGCGCATTCGCGAAACGCGGCCACCAGATCACTTTCTACGAGTGGGATGCGCCCTGGTACCGTGGCGAGAACCGCGATCTGCCCTCGCCCGACTTCGCCGACCTCGTCCTCTACGCCAACTGGGAATCGATTCGAGACCGAGCGACCGCCGAGGCGCGCGGCGCGGACGCCACCATCGTGGGATCCTATGTCCACCAGGGCCCCGACGTCATCGACGGCCTCGCGGACGCGGGCGTCCGTCCGCTCGTCTTCTACGACATCGATACTCCCGTCACCGTCGCTGCGCTCCGTCGCGGCGGCGCGGAGTACCTGCGGGCGGATCAGGTACCGCTGTTCGACCGCTACCTCTCTTTTTCCGGCGGACCCTTGCTGCACGACGTCCTGGAAGCCGAGCTCGGGGCCCGCGCGGCCAGCCCGCTCTACTGTTCCGTTGACATCGACAACTATACGCCGGTGCCGGCCGACGCGGAGTACGCGGTGGATCTCGCTTACATGGGGACGTATGCGCCTGATCGGCAGCCGGTCGTCGAGCGGTTCCTTCTGGAAGTGGCGAAGCGCCTGCCGGAGCGCCGCTTCATCATCGCCGGCCCGCAGTATCCGGAAGGCATGGAGGTTCCGCCGAACGTGCGCCTCATCCCGCACGTTCCGCCGGCGCGGCACTCCGCGTTCTACTCGAGCGCGCGCTGGCAGCTCAACGCCACGCGCGCCGACATGGTGGCGGCAGGCTGGTCGCCTTCGGTGCGGCTCTTCGAAGCGGGGGCCGTGGGGGCGGCGATCCTTTCGGATCGCTGGGCGGGCATAGGCGAGCTGTTTCGGGAGGGCTTCGAAATCGTTCTACCGGAGTCGACGGATGAAGTCGTCCGCCTGATCACCGAAACCTCGAACGAGGAGCGGAAGGCGATCGGAGAGGCGATGCGGACCCGGATCGTCGCTGAGCACACAGCGGGGCGTCGTGCGCAGGATCTCGAGCAGTATCTGCTCGCAGGCGGTGATCGGCTCGACGATGCGGAGGTGGCCGCGGGGCGCTCGGCGAATGCCGGGCGTCGCTGACCGGCCGGCGAGGTGACTGCTGTCGCAAATTCGGCGCTACTCGGCCCCCTTGGCCGACTCCCCTCCGATCCAGACCGTCTTGATGTTCACGAATTCCCGGATCCCCCAGACCCCGAGCTCGCGTCCATAGCCAGACTCCTTGACTCCGCCGAAGGGAAGCCGCGGATCCGAGGACACCATCGCGTTGACGAAGACCAGACCGGCCTCGATATCGGCGACGAACCGGGCTCGCTCTTCGTCGTCGCCGGTCCACACGCTGCTCCCCAGGCCATAGATGGAATCGTTGGCGAGCGTGATCGCCTCGTCGATGTCTGTAACGCGGAAGATGGCCGCGACGGGGCCGAACAGCTCCTCGGATGCGGCCGGGGTATCGGCAGGGATGTCCGCGAGGGCGGTCGGGGGATAGAAGTTGCCCGGCCGCTCGAGCCTCCTGCCACCGGTCAGCACCCGCGCCCCGGCATCGGCTGAGCGGCGCACCTGTTCCTCCAGCTCGCGCAGGATCGATGGAGTCGCGAGCGGTCCGACCTGCACCGACTCGTCGAGGGGGTCGCCGATCGTCAGCGCCTCGAGTCCGGCCACGAAGCCGTCGACGAATCGGTCGTATACGGCGTCGTGGACGATGAACCGCTTCGCGGCGATGCACGACTGGCCGTTGTTGATCGTCCTGGCGGTGACGGCGGTGCGGATCGCGGCATCCAGATCGGCGCTCGGCATGACGATGTACGGATCGCTTCCGCCGAGCTCCAGCACCGTCTTCTTGATCCGCTTGCCGGAGCGTTCGGCGACGGCGGAGCCCGCGGCGGTGCTGCCGGTGAGCGTGGCGGCCCGCACCCGCGGGTCGTCGATGATCCGCTGGACCGCCCCGGACTCGACGAGCAGCGTCTGAAAGACTCCGCTCTCGAAACCCGCGCGCCGGAAGATCTCCTCGATCGCCAGCGCACAGCGCGGCACGTTCGAGGCGTGCTTCAGAAGCCCCACATTGCCCGCCATCAGGGCGGGGGCCGCGAACCGGAAGACCTGCCAGAAGGGGAAGTTCCACGGCATCACCGCCAGCACCGGCCCGATGGGCTGATAGCTGACGAAGCTGCGGCGCGCCGCGGTCTCCACCTCTTCATCCGCCAGAAACCCCGCTGCCTCCTCCGCGTAGTAGCGGCAGGCCCACGCGCACTTCTCGGCCTCCGCGATCGCGGCGCCGATCGGCTTGCCCATTTCCTCCGTCATGATCCGGCCGAACCGCTCCTTCTCGGCCTCGAGGATCTCCGCCGCTCGCATCATCCGTTCGCCACGGCTCCCGAAATCCGTGCGGCGATGTTTCAGGTACGCCGACCAGGCGAGCGCGAGCATCTCATCGACCTGCGCGTCGCCGTGCTCGTCGAAGGTCTCGAGCACCTCTTCCGTTGCGGGATTTACGCTCTGGATCGTCATGATCGCGTCGTTTCGTTAGGCCGTCAGCGGCCGGAAACCTCCAGCAGCGCCCGCACGGCGATGGCGCACGCCGCCAGCGGGGGCTGCTCGGAGGACTGTAGCTCCAAGAGGAGATCTCGATAGACCTGCGTCTCGCGCGAGTGCGCGCTCTCGAATGCGCCGAGACACTCCGCCAGCGGCTCCTTACCCTTGCGACTCTGAAGGACCTTTCGACCAATCGTCCGGTGGGCGCGCTGAAGGTCGGCCACGAGCGCCTGCATGAGTCGCTTCTCCCACGGCTCCTCGTACACCATCCCGCGAAGGAGCTGGTGAATCCAGCCGATCCCCAGATGGTCCGAGACCAGGTAGTAAGCCTCCGCCGTCTCGATCGGGTCCCGTTGCGGATCGCCGGCGATCCGCAGGATGTCGAGTAGCTGCGGGAGGAAGCGGAGTGTGATGAGCCTCTCGGCGAGACCCCTCTCCACCCCGAGTCCTCTCAGCTCCTCGAGTCTTTCTTCGAAGAGCGCTCGGTCCTCGCCCGCCACGACACGTCCGAATTCAGCGCGGAGCCGAGAGAGGCCGCCTCGCAGGTCGTCGGTGACCGCGCCGATCGTCGCGCTCTGCTCCACGTTCGCCAGCGTCCACCTCGTCGTCCGCTCGAGCACCCGGGCCAGACCGAAGAGCCAGCGGTACACGACCTCCGCGGGATAGCTGCCCTCCAGAGCGGCAATGTCCTGACGGATCTCCGCCGCGCCCGAGATTCGGCTCGCTACGTACCAAGCCGAGACTACCGCCTCTATCGGCTGCCCCGTCTCCCTCGCAACGCGCTGGAGGAAGGAAGCTCCCATGAGGTCGACCAGGTCGTTGACGAGCTGCGTCGCGATGATCTCACGTCGGAGGCGATGTTCCCGCAGCCGATCCAGACCGGCCGCCGACACCGCCGCCGAGGGGAAGTACGTCACCAGGTACTCCTCGGCGGTGGGATCGTCGGGCAGCGATGAGGCGAGGAGGCGCGAGTGGGCCTGCAGCTTGGCGAACGCCAGCAGCACGCAGAGCGTCGGCCGCGTCAAACCGATTCCGTCCGCCGCGCGGTCCTGAAGCTCGTCGCTGCTCGGAATTCCCTCCGCGGAGCGCTCGAGCAGCCGGTCGCGCTCGAAGGCGGAGATCAGGGCCGTGAAGTCGGCGAGCGCCTGCTTGCTCCGGGCTTCGTCCAGCGATATCGCCAGCGACTGATTCGTGTTGTTCCGCAGCACCAGCCGCGAGACGTCGTCCGTCATGCTCTCGAGCAATCCGTTGCGCTCCGCGAGCTCCATATCGCCCGACGACACCAGCGGCGAGAGCAGGATCTTCAGATTCACCTCGTGGTCGGACATGTCCACGCCCGCGGAATTGTCGATCGCGTCCGTGTTCAGCCGCCCCCCTCGCAGCGCATACGTGATGCGCGCCCTCTGCGTCATCCCCAGATTTCCGCCCTCTCCGATCACCAGGCAACGCAGGTCCGTCGCGTTCACCCGCACCGGATCGTTGCTGGTATCGCCGACGTCCGCGTTCGTCTCCTCCTCGTCCTTCACGTACGTGCCGATCCCGCCGTTCCAGAGCAGCTCCACGCGGGCAGTCAACACCGCCCGCACCAGCGCCTCGCCGTCGAGCCCGGCCACGTCCTCCTCCAGGCCGAGCGCCGCGCGCGCCTCAGCCGTCAGCGCTACCTCCTTCGAGGCCCTCGGTACGATCATCGCACCACCCGACAGCTTCGACCGGTCGTAGTCGTCCCAGCTCGAGCGCCCGAGCGCAAACAGCCTCTGCCGCTCGAGATAGGAGACCTCCGGGTCCGGGTCCGGATCGATGAAGACGTGCCGATGGTCGAACGCCGCGATCAGCCGGATCTGCCTCGAGAGAAGCATCCCGTTGCCGAACACATCACCGCTCATGTCGCCCACACCCGCAACGGTGAACGGCTCCGTCTGGATGTCCTTGCCGATCTCTCGGAAATGCCGACGCACACACTCCCACGCCCCGCGCGCCGTGATCCCCTCCTTCTTGTGGTCGTACCCGTAAGAGCCTCCCGACGCGAACGCATCGGCCAGCCAGAACCCATACTCGGCGGCCACTTCGTTGGCGACGTCCGACAGATGCGCGGTTCCCTTGTCAGCCGCAACGACCAGGTACGGATCGTCGCCGTCGTACCGGGCGACGCCCGCGGGGGGTACGATCTCGCCCTCGACGATGTTGTCGGTCAGGTCGAGCATACCGCGGATGAGAGTGCGGTACTGTGCGTCCGCTTCGCGCATCATCGCCTCCCGCTCCGCGAAGATGCGCTTGGTGATGAAGCCTCCCTTCGAGCCGCCGGGTACGATCACCGCGTTCTTGACGATCTGCGTCTGCACGAGGCCGAGGACCTCGGTCCGGTAGTCGTCGGGCCTGTCGGACCACCGGATGCCGCCGCGGGAGACCGAGGCGCCCCGCAGGTGGACGCCCTCCATTCGGGAGGAATGGACGAAGATTTCGTAGAGGAGGCGGCAGCGGCGGAGCTCCTCGACGTCGGCCGACTGGATCTTGAGGGAGATGTACGGCACTCCTCCACTTCGGCCTGTCGGTACGGCGCCGCCATGGCGGAAGTAGTTGGTCCTGACCGTGGCCGCGATGAGGGTGACGAGGCGGCGGATCGCCCGGTCGTCGGCGAGGGTGGTGATGGTGTCGAGCGCTCCCCACACCGCCCCTCGTAGTGCGGTGACGCCGCGCTCGTACATTTCCTCGCCCTGCGTGATGAGCCCGTCCTCGTCGAATTTGGCGCGGAAGATCTCGACGAGGAGCCGAGCCAGCTCGGGGTGACGCACGAGGGCCCGGGCCGGGGCGAAGCGCGTCGGGACGAGGCCCGTCTGGAAAGCATAGTTCGCGTAGGCCCGGATGATGTCTACTTCCCGCCAGCGCAGACCGGCGCGCAGGACGAGGGCGTTGAACGGGTCGTTCGACGTTTCGCCCTCGCGTACCGCGAGCAAGGATTCCGCGAGCAGCTCGCTCCGATCCGGCTCGACGGGGTTCCCCTCCGGATCCTGAACCGCGAAGGAGTAGATCATCAGCGCGGGCAGGCCCTCGCCGAAGACCGAGAAGGGAGTGACCTCGATCACCCGCAGGCCCGCGTTGTCGAGGATCGGCATGAAGTCCGAGAGGATCAGCCGCTCGTCGACCAGGAAGAGCTTGAGCGCAGAGACCCCGCGGAACGCCTCGGCCCGCCCCCGCCCGCGCGGCTCCCGGATCGTTATGGCGACCTTGCCGCCTCCGCTTCGCAGGCGCTCCAGCTCCTCGACGTCCTGCACCGCTAGCTCGGGGAGCGTCGCGGCCCGGTACTCGTCCTGGAACGCAGGGCCAAAGAGCGCGGCGAGCCGGTGCGCCTCACCGCTGCCGAAGCGGCGCGCGAGCTCGTCGAGGAGTCGGTCGTCCCACGAGCGGATGATCTGGCGGAGGTCGACGGCTATATCATCGGCGGTGACCTCCGCAACGATCCCTCGCGGCGCGGACACGTAGAAGTGGAGCCGAGCCTGATCCCCCGCGCTCATCGCGAGGTGATAGTTGAGGATGGTGCCGTCGAAGCGGCGAGTGAGGACTTCCTGGATCCGGTGTCGGACCTCGCCGCTGAATTTTCCGCGGGGCAGGATCACCATCACGCTGACGCCCCGGCCGAGCGGGTCGACCCGCAGCGAGACGTGGACCTCGTCCGAAAAGAGGACACCGAGTACCGTCTGGACCTCGCGCTCCAGCTCGCTGAGCGACGCCTGAAAGAGGTCCTCCTTCGGCATCGAGTTGAAGATCGTGATGATCTCCTTGTAGTCGTGCGACCCGGGCGCGGCACCGGAGCTCTCGAGAATCCGCTCCAGCTTGTGTCGCAGGATCGGAATCGCGTCGGCGTGCTCGGCGTAGGCCTTGGAGGTGAAGAGCCCGAGGAAGCGCCGCTCGCCGACCACCTCGCCCTCCTCCGAGAGCTTCTTCACGCCCACGTAGTCCATCCGCGCCCGACGGTGCACGGTCGCCTCGGCGTTCGTCTTGCTCGTGATCAGGATGGGCCCCTCGATCACACGGCTCCGCAGCTCCTCGGAAACGCTCGAGATCGGCACGCCCTTCGCCCACGCGGAATCCTCCTCCCGCCTGAGGATCCCCAACCCGCTCCGCGCCTCGACGCTGAGAATCCGCTCCTCGTCCTGGCGCCGTATGTCATAAGCCCGGTAACCCAGGAAGACGAAGTTGTCCTGGCTGAGCCAGCGGAGGAACTGCTCGACCTCCTCGAGCTCCTCGCTGCGAGCCGGGTGCTGCTCGGCGGAGCGTTCGACCATCGCCACCGTGTCCTCGAGCGCCTCGAGCATCGGCTTGAAATCGTCCGTCGCGGCGACCACGTCGGACAGCCGCCGCTCGATCCCCTGCCGAATCTCCTCGCGCCGCTCGGCATCCGGGATCGCGGGCACCTCGCAATGCACGAGAGCGCGCGGGCTCGCGTCCGCCGAGTCGGTGACCTCGACGACTTCGCCCGCCGCGTTCCTCACGATCCCGATGACCGGGTAGACGGAGTGCTGGATCGGAAGACTCTGCGCGCTGAGGTACTCGCGGATCGTGTCCACGATGAACGGCCGGTCGCGGACCTCCGCACGGATCACGGTGACCGGCGCGTCCCAGCCCTCGTCCTGCGGCCGGACGACCTGGACGTCGACCTGATCGTCCCGCGCGGCGCAGAGAAAGCGGAAGGCGCCACGCGTCAGGGCCGCGAGCTGTTCCACCGAACGCTCGCCCGTCAGCGGACGGGGAAGCTTCGCGAAGAAGTCGCGCGCGAAGTCACAGAGGAGGGTGGAGTCGCCCTCCTCGCTCTTCACGAGAAAGTCGCAGATCTCATCGACGAGGGCGCTCTGCATCGGCGATTGGCTCTGGCTGTCGACGGGAGCGCTCATGTTGTGCGGACGCGGAGGAGATGGTCCCGGAAAACGCGGGCCCGAACCGCAACTTGCGGTCCCCCCCGAGGGCCGGGACGCCGGCTGCGGAATGGCAGCGGAACGTAGCTCGATCGGATCATTGCCACCGGTACAGCTTCAGTGCGAGCACAAAGGAGATGACGGTCCACGTCGTCATGATCGCCATCTCGCCGGTCAGCACGGTGATGCTCGCGCCCTCGTTGTAGATTGCGCGCAGCGCATCGTTCAGCGCAGTCAACGGGAGCGCGTTGATCACCGGCTGCATCGATTCGGGAAAGCGGCTGGCCGAGAAGAATACACCGGAGAGCACGAACATGGGCAACATGATCACGTTGTTGATGCCGCTCACCCCCTCGACCGTGCGTGCCCGCGACGACGCGAGAAGACCCAGCCCGGCGAAGGTGAACGCTCCCATCAGTATCACCACCGTCAGCGAGACGATCGAGCCCGCGACCTCCACTCCGAATACGAGCCACGCGAATATGACGATCGGCGGGACCTCGAGCAGCAGGAATCCCAGCCTTGCGAGGATCTGCGACAGCAGGAAGTCACCCCGCTTCATCGGGGTGGCCGTGAGGCGCTTCAGCTGCTTCTTCTGCCGCATGTACACGATCCCGAAGCCGATCCCCCACATCCCCGTGGTCATCAGGTTCAGCCCGATCAAACCCGGGATCAGCCAGTCGATGTAGCGGCCGCCCGGCTGCCGCTCGGGATCCTCCTCGATCGTCACCGGCCGGGTGCCCCCGGCGGCGCGCTGCAACGCGGCATCCGCCAACAGACGCGCCTCGCGGCTCTCCGGGCGGGCGGGATCGTACCGGAAGACCACTCCCTCGGTGCCGGACAGGACGAGGGCGAGTTCGCCTGTCCGCAACGCTCGATCCGCCTCCGCCGAATCGAGCAGGGCCGGCTCGACCGATGGCGCGGCGCGCAGCGCCTCCACGAACTCCTCCGCGACCGTGCCGACCTCCACACCGATCACCACCGGCGGCTGCTCAGCCTCCTCGCGGAAGGCGAGCCCGAGACCGATCGCGAGCAGGATCGGGAAGCCGAACGTCCAGAAGAGCGCCTCCGGCTCCCGGATGAACGTCCGAATCCGCATGCGGACGAGCGCGAGGAGGGGATTCACTCCACTCGCTCCCGCTGCGTCGGCGACGCGATGCTTGTCAGTGCCATGCACTCCTCAGGCATCGCGGAGTTGCCTGCCGGTCAGCGCGAGGAACACGTCGTCCAGGGTCGTGTGGTGGGTGTTCAGGGCGGTGAGCTCACCGCTCCGGCTGTCGATGAGCTGATAGAGGGCGGGGATCGTTCGGTGCGGCTCTCGCGTCGCCAGTCGTTGGTGTTCGCCCGCATTGTCGACGCGGGTGACGGACGGAATGCGGAGCAACTCCTCCGGCTCCAGAATGATCGTGCTGTCGAATTCGACCACGTGATCCCCGCCCAGGCTGGCCATCAGACCACGGGGCGTGCCCTCGACGAGAATGGAGCCGTGGTCCATGATCGCCAGGCGGTCGGCGAGGCGCTCTGCCTCGTCCATGAAGTGGGTCGTCAGCAGGATCGTGCCACCCTGCGCGCGGAATTCACGGCAGAGGTCCCAGATGTGTCGTCGGGATTGCGGATCCAGGCCGGTGGTCGGCTCGTCCAGGAAGAGGATGTCGGGCTCGCCGGCGAGGGCGCAGCCGAGCGAGAGTCGCTGGCGCTGTCCACCGGAGAGGAAGCGGACCTGATCGTCGCGCTTCTCACCGAGCTCCACATGGCCGATCAGTTCGTCGACCGTGGGACCTCGCGGATAGACGGCCCGGAAGAGCTCCAGCGTCTCGCGCACCGTCAGGCGGTCCGGAAGCTCGGTTTCCTGAAGTTGAATGCCGAGGCGCGGCCGGAGCTCGTGGGCGTTCGTCTCCCAACGCAGCCCCAGGATCTCGACCTCGCCGGCGTCCGGCGCCAGCAACCCCTCGAGGATCTCGATCGTGGTCGTCTTCCCGGCGCCGTTCGGACCGAGCAGCCCGAAGCATTCCCCACGCCTGACTTCCAGATCCACCGACTCGACGGCGACGGTGCTGCCGAAGCGCTTGTGCAGCCCTCGGCAACGGATGGCCGACTTCCCCCGACCGCTTCTCAACGATCTCACGCTCGCGGCTGCTCTGATTTCACGGATCGGAACAATCCCTTCGGTAGCCACAGTTCGGACACAGGATCTTGCAGGCCGCAACGTAGTGCATCGTCGACCCGCACACCTCGCAGTCTATCGGTCCGCCGGGATCGTAGTTCGGATCGAAATCCGGCCGGTCGACGGCTCGCGGCGTCTCGCGAGCCGAAGCGACTCGGGCGCTCCAGCGGGGATCGATCAGCGGAGCCGACAAAGCTTCCCTCCCGGAATCCATGGGTGGCTCGGGACGCGACGGGCGTGGAACAAATCGCAACGTCGTTCGCCGAAATCCCGTTGTTGCCGGGCAGTTTACACTATTTCGGGTTTCATGCGGGTTATCCACACTTTTTCCACTTTTTCGGCCGCATAATCGCACTTTTCCACAGAATTGGGCGTAATCAACGCCCGAAAGGTGACGGTGGCAGCTCAGAGAAGTCGCCCCTGAACGGCCCGAAGGCCATCTCGAGAGAGCAACCGATCTTCCTCGATTCCGAGAACGAGAACGGATGGAAATGATCGAAGCACGATGGAGACCACCGTCTCGAGGTAGCTGGCGGCGATCCACCAGGCCTGTCGGTCCTCCATCCAGATCAGGCGAGCCGACACGATCTCGGCGCCGAGGTCCCAGGCCAGCTCTTCGCTGCTGGGCGCACGGAGCAGGAGTCCCTCATCCTTCCGCGGACCGGGCACTCCCACCTCGATGGTCGGAGTGCCGAACGGCAATGGTGGCCGATTCTCGATATCGTGGTTCATTCCGACGGTGCGCGCTGTACCACCTGGATTTGAGGCTCGAACTGATCCACTTCTTCGCGCGGGCCGCTCGTCCATTCGACCACGGCGTAGAGGCTGAGTCCTTCGATGACGGTACCGAGGGTGCCGTCCGTCCTGCGGACGGCGTCGCCCGTGCGGAAGAAGTGGTTGGACTCGAGCTGGCCGCTCAGATGCTGCTCCCGGGTTGGCTTGGATCCGCGGCTGCGAGAAGGCGCCTCGACCCCTCCGCCCGGGCCCCAATCTCTGGTAGGATTGGTTCCAGGGAAAGGGGCAGCACGGAGTCCGCCATTCGCCGGTGGTTGAGTGGCGAGGCGTCGGATGCCTGCCTAGATTTCCTTGGTCCGCAACCCGAAAGGCCCGCGTCGATGGGATGGCCGGGCTGGCTCCCGATCGACCGATCCTGCCCTCGAGACCTCTCGTATCCGCCGGATGCCGGCCACCGGCAGAGGCCGTCGACCTCCTCGGCGAGGTCGGCGAGCTCCGCGGACCGGATGGTTGGCAGGCGCAGATTTCCGTGGCCGACGCCCTGATCAGCCTGCTCACTGTGCGCATTGATTCCGCGCTCCTCGAGGCGGCCCCCCGGCTCCGTATCGTGGCCAACGCCGTGGTGGGGTTCGACAACGTCCATGAGGTCCTCTCCGACCGGCCGCCGTTGACACCGGTGGCCGGGTGAGCGTCGCCGGCGGCGAGCCGCGCCGGAACGTGATCCGTCGCGCGCTCACCGCCGCGACGAGGGCAGCCTCACCGTCGAGTGCGATCGCCAGGTGCTGCCGTCTCATGGGGGACGTACTCGAGATCGGCGCCGAGACGAGGATCGACCTGGCCGGCTTCGCCCGCACCGTGGTGGTAGGCGCAGGCAAGGCGACGCCGGTGCTCGCGGCCGCGTTCTCGGATCTGGCCGGCGCACGGGTGGCCGGCGGCACCATCGCCACCAAGGACGGGCACGGAGTTCCGCTGCCGTTCGACCTGTGGGAGGCGGGACATCCGATCCCCGACGCCCGCAGCCTCGCCGCCGCTGCGGAGGCGCTCCTGACCGCCCGATCGCTCACGCCGAACGACCTGCTCGTCTGTCTCCTCTCGGGTGGCGCGTCGGCACTGTGGACCGCGCCCGCCGCCGGGTTGACCCTGCGCGATGTGCAGCGGACGACGGACGCCCTCCTGCGATCGGGCGCTCCGATCGACGAGCTGAACGCCGTTCGCAAGCACCTCTCCCGTATCGCCGGCGGGCAGCTCGCCCGCACCTCGGGCGCGGGCCGCATCGTGACCCTGGCGATCTCGGACGTTCTGGGTGATCGTCCCGATGTGATCGGCTCCGGCCCTACCGTCCCGGACCCCACCACCTTCGCGGACGCGATACGGATCATTCGCTCTCGCGGAGCGGCGGTCCCGTCGAGCGTCGCCCATCACCTCCAGCTGGGTCTCGCTGGCGCCGTGGAGGAGACTCCGAAGCCGGGGGAGCCGCTCTGGCGGCGGAGCTCCTATCACATCGTCGCTTCCCTCGCCGATGCGCTTCCCGCCGCCGCGGCGTCCCTGGAGGCGGACGGATACCTGGTGTCGATCGAAACGGCGGAGCTGACCGGCGAGGCGCGGGAGGCGGGTTCGCTCATAGCCGCGTCGGCCATCGACGCAGCCACCGGCGGCGCTGAACCTCGCCGTGCGCTGCTCTGGGGCGGCGAAACTACCGTTCAGGTCAGGGGAAGGGGGAAGGGCGGCCGGAACCAGGAGATGGCTCTGGCCGCTGCCCTGGAGCTCTCCGGCCGGCGCGATATCGTGGTCGCATGCTTCGGCACCGACGGAACGGACGGACCGACGGACGCCGCGGGCGGGTTTGCCGATGGTTCGACGGCCCAGCGTGCGAGAGCCGCGGGCGTCGATCCCCGCGACGCGCTGGCCCGTAACGATTCCTACGCCTGTCTCTCCGCTGCCGAGGACCTGATCGTGACCGGACCCACCGGTACGAACGTCAACGACATCGCCATCGCTCTCGTCGGCTGACCGGCCGTTTCCCAGGGATGGAGCGGGGTCAGCCCTCGTGCGCCGCGAAGTGCGCGCCCCCCGACTCCAGAGCGTCCCGCAGCCTCTCGATCAGTTCGACCTGCGCGCTGTTCATCAGCTCTGCGGCCTTCATCGGAGTGAACCAGCCGCATCGGTCGACCTCGGGATAGGTGATCCACCGCCCGGAACCACGGGGCCACTCGGTACGTGTGGTGTTGCTCTCGATGCCCTCCGGGTCGGCGTCTCCCTCCCACGCCCACGCGTGCACTACCTTGCCGGCCTTCTGACGGATGCTCCCGAGATCGAGAAAGGGTCCCGTCGGATCGATTCCGGTTTCCTCGCGGAATTCCCGCACCGCGGCCGCCAGCGGCTCCTCCCCCGTCTCGATCACTCCCTTCGGAATCGTCCACGCGCCGGCGTCGCGATTCCTCCAGAACGGACCGCCGGGGTGGGCGAGAAAGAGCTCCAGCGAGTCGCCGTCGCGGCGGAAGAGCAACAGTCCCGCGCTGATCTTGGGCATCTAACACGCTTCGGTGGAGTATTGCAGGGTGCGCGACCGAGCGACGCGCCGTGCGCGAAAGAGAAATTGCCGCCCGGCACCTGGCTTGCGCGAACCGCTGCTGCCGTTCCATCCTGCGGGCGAGGCGCGACGCTGACGCGATCCCGATACCAGAAGACGAATCGTTCGGTGGACACCCTGGACCTCGACATCCGGCTCGGCGGACATCCGACGACCCATGGCACCCTCGATGCGGCGCTCCGGCCGGGCCGGGAGCGCTATGGCCGCGCCGCCGGGACGCTCGCTCTCTCACTCGTGATCGCCGCCGCCGTCTTCTTCATCCCCCCGCACATACCCTGGGTGGCGGCGGCGCTCCTCATCGGGCTTTTCCTCTCCTATCGACAGTTGCGCTCCGAGTACACGGTTCATCGATTCGCGGGGGCCTGCCCGCGATGCGGGACGCAGCTCCGAGTGGCGAACGGCGAACAGATCCGGTTTCCTCTCGAGCTCACCTGCTTCGAATGCCATCACGAGCCCGTCGTTACCCCCAGCCAGGCGTGAACGGCTGATCGCCCCGCCTCGGTCCCCGCGTTCGCCCGCTTGCTTCACGCAGGGAAAGCGCCGACCTTTCGGCTTCACTTCGATCCTCACCGACAGGGGATGATGACGCAATCCTTCCATTCGATCTACTCGCACGGGTTCGTGAGGACCGCGGTCTGCATCCCTCACGTTCGCGTCGCCGACCCCGCATTCAATACCGAACGCACCATCGCGCTCGCTCGCCAGGCCTCTGAGCGGAACGCCGCCGTCGCCCTCTTCCCCGAGCTCG
>JBBDRR010000154.1:0-4997 GCA_040905395.1 Gemmatimonadota bacterium | reverse complement strand
TCACCGCCTCCGGATAGCCCGTGCGTGCCAGGAGGCGGAGTGCGTTCGGCGCCGAGGAGACGCCCGGCCGGATGCTGTAGTCAAAGCGGACACCCGTAAGGACGCCCTCCAACGAGGAGGCCCTGATATCCGTAACAGTCGATGACCAGACCTCCACCCCCGTCGACGGGTCCAGCGCCAGCACACGGCTGAACACCGTCGGCAGGTACAGCCGCCCCTCGAACAGGATAGGTGCACCTGCTCTCGTGGCGCAGGAACACACCCTCGCCAGGTTCGATCCGGCGTACCGGCTCCCGCCGGGTGTCGAAGTGCACCGGGATCTGGTTTATGCGAGCCCCCGGGGACGAGGGCTACGACTCGACCTGTTTCACCCAGCCTCGGTGGTCGAAAAATCCCCGCTCGTCCTGCTGATTCAGGGCAGTAGCTACAACGGCGACAACAGGGCTCATCTGTAGCGTGAGGCCGCACAGCTGGCGGCCATCGGCTTCGTAGCCGCCACGCCCGAGCACCGGGGGCTGATCCCGGACGGCGCTCACTGGCCGGCTCAGTTGGAGGATTCCGAGGAAGCGCTCGCGTGGCTGGTGTCGAACTCCAACCGGTTCGGAATTGATCCGGGTCGAGTGGCGGTCGTCGGATCTTCTTCGGGCGCACACATCTCGGCGCTGATGGCGCTGCGGGACCGGGAGCCACCACAAGTTCCAGTCCGAAGAGCCGTGTTGATCAGTGGCGCTCTCGACCTCCTCTACTTCGCCCATCATGACGTCCGCTCGCGGGAGTACGGTGGAATGCGCCTCGAGCGCACCTTCTCGCATCTGTTGAAGTCATCGTACACGGACGACCCGATCGTCTGGCAGGCCGCTTCTCCGGTCTCGTACATTGATGCTCGAGATCCGCCCGTTCTCGTCATCCACGGCACGGATGATGGAACCCTCCCCGTCGAGCAGGCACGGTCGTTCTACGATGAGCTCGACGCTGCGGGGGTCGAATCACGACTCCTCCTGATCGAAGGAGGCGGTCACGAGATAACCAACTCCTTCGCCTTTCACCGGGTTATGTCCGAGATCGAAGCGTTCCTCAGGCCGTTGCTCACGCCGAAGGCGACCTCGCGTTGATCGACCTGGTCATCTCATGACAGCCTGATATACGAGAGATCGTACCTTTTGCAGGTCGTCCACATCGCCCTTCGGAATAATCTGAGTCATATAGACGACAAACAGATCTTCCTGCGGGTCCGCCCAGCCCGTTGTGTTGTATGCTCCGCCCCACCCGAACTCGCCGACGGATCCGAGCGTACCTCGCGCACCGAGATCCTCGACCACGTAGAAGCCGAGGCCGAACCCCTGGCCGTTTCGATCCTGCTGGACGTGGTCGACCGTCATCAGCTCGACCGTCTTCGGGCTGAGGATCCGCGTACCCTCGAGCTCACCACCATTCAACAGCATCTGGTAGAGGCGGCCATAGTCGTGCACAGTCGAGAGGAGTCCCGAACCACCCGAGAAGCTCCTCCGCGGGCCATCGACATAGTGCCCCTGGCCGATCGAGCTCGTGCCCGCGGCTCTCTCCAGCCCACCTCCCTCGGAGGACGAATACACCGTTGCCAATCGATCCACCTTCGAGCTGGGCAGATAGAAATGGGTGTCGTGCATTCGCAGCGGATCGAATACATGCTGCTCGAGGAAGCGGTCGAGCTCCTGCCCGCTGGCCTGCTCGATGACAGCTCCCAGAACGTCGTAGGAGTAGCCATAGATCCACCGTTCTCCCGGCTGGGCATCGAAGGGGAGTCGGGCCATGCGAGAGACGGTAGCCAGAATCGGCTCGTCGCGATCGCCGAAGTACCAGCCGGCAATGCCCGCGGCTTTCCACGCATCCGCCGCGGGCCCACCGCCGTAGCCGAGTCCCGCCGTATGCGTGAGGAGATCGCGGATGGTGATCGGACGCTCGCGTGGCACAATCTCGTATGCCACGGCTCCCTCACCGGGCACCGCCACCGACGTCCGGGCGAATTCCGGGAGGAACTTCTCCACCGGATCGGAAAGCAGAAGACGGCCCTGTTCGAGCAGGATCAGTATCCCGATAGCGATGATGGCTTTCGTCTGTGACGCGATTCGGAAGATCGCGTCTTCCCGCATTGCGATTCCGGCCTCCCGGTCCAGCCATCCGAAGCTGTGCAGATATGCTATTCTTCCATGCCGCCCGATCATCACGACGCCGCCGGGGAGCTCATCGCGGGCGGCGTAACTGTCGAGGCTGCGAGTGAGGCGCTCCAGGCGTTCGGATGACATCCCGACATCCTCGGGCCGGGACCGCGGGAGAGGCTGAGAGGACGCCTCGGCAGCGGTGCCGAAGCAACAGAGGAGCCCCACGAGAATTCTGGCGCAGCGTACTCGCATGGCCCTCCTCAAGGCTGCGCTGCTAGCGCCTCGCATACAGACCTTCGATTGCTTCGGCGATGGCGAGCCGGTGGCGCGCGAGTACCTCCGGGTCCCGCGTGAATTCGGTCAGGCCGCTGACCACCTCCCCGGGCACCTCCAGCAGTGCGCGGGCGGCAGCCAGCTCGACAGGCGCGACGCCACGCTGCGCCGCGCGCTCGAGCGCGGCGGCGAGCACCTGATAGTACTCGTAGTCCTCGATGCCGTCGCGGAAGTTCTCCAATCGGATCGACGTGATCGGCCCATCCGCACCCGCGTAGATCAGGCTTCCCTCGCCGTTGCCGCTGCCGCGCAGGAACGGGTTCCACTCCGTATAGGGCCCGGTCGTCAGCGGCCGCTGGCCAGACGTGCTGAACCACCAGTTGATCGCCCAGTAGCCGAAGCCGTCGGGCCTGTACTTCTGCGCCATCGCGCCCATCAGCAAGCGTGCCTCGATCGCGTCGTACTCGATGAACAGGTTCGGGTATGGCCGCGGCGGCCAGATCGTGGTGTACCACACGACGCGGGCACCGCGCTGACGCGCGCGCTCCGCCCTCGCGCGCCCCTCGGGCGTATTGAAGTGGGCGATGATCGATACCCAGACGTCGACCACCTCGTCGAGGCCGGACGTGTGCCCGTACTCGCGATCGAACGCGCTGGTCATGATCGGCACGCCCGGCAGCTCGCGGCGCAATCGCTCGGCCACGCGGCGCAGCATGGCCCAGTGGTTCTCGCGCACCTCGTCGAAGAGGTAGATGTAGGCGAGGTGCTCGGCACCCGCCTCGCGCAGGACGGGCAGCGTGGCGCGCGCGTCCTCGACTGCCTGGTCGATATAGGCGGCATAGACGGAGGAGTCGGGGCCGACGTCGCTGAAACCCTGGCCGGGCTGACGGATGAAGCGCAGCCCCCAGGCGTCCTGCCCCTTTGCTACCAGCCGCCGCACCTGCTCGACGGTGGGAAGTGGCTCGCGGTCGCGGTATGCGTTGTCGTAGTTGAGACGATTGCTTAGCAGGAACTCGGCATAGCGCCAGCGCAACTCGTCGCTCCACGCGTCGCCGTAGAATGCCTCGATCCTGTCCTCGAAGGTGGTGATCGTCACCGGCAGGCTGCGCGCGGTCGGCAGTGCGAAATCGAACACCCGCACGCGCACGGCGATGCTGCGCGCGTCGGCGTTCGCGGGCGAGATCGTGATCTCCCCCTCGTACACGCCCGCCGGCTGGTCCAGCGGCACGCGCACGCGCAACCACAGCGACTGCACGCGGTCACGCTCCACGTCGAAGCTGTCGAGAAAGGACAGGATCGGATCAGGGAACCAGCCGGCGTCGTCCACCTCGTACGCCAGCTCGGCGGCGGAGTCCGTGTGCACATAGCCAACCACGTCGAGCCGGACCGCGTCGTCCGGCAGCGCGGTGCGGTCGGCCGCCACGAGCGGCGAGACACGGAAGCGCACGCTCTCGAGCCCGCGGTCGAGCGGCGCGACGACGACCTGCCCCGCCTCGACCTCGCCGCGCGCCGCCGCGATCTCCACCGCCGCGCCCGGCCGGCCGCTTAATGACGCGCGGTCCGGCAGCACCTTCACCATTGGCGACTCGGTGATCAGTAGAAAGGCCTCACGTCGAGCACCGGTCAGCGAGGCAGCACGCTGTTTGGACTCTTCGAGCGAGCCGACCTGCTCGGACTGGGCGTGCCCACTGGCGACTGGCGCGCCCAGCACGGCGACAACAAGCAGGATCCAGCGCAGCGGCATGTGATGGCTCCTTGTCGGCGGTCGAGAGCGGAAGGACGCCCCCTATATGACACCGGGCGCGGCAGTCGGGCAAGGTTGCCGGCGCAACTCAGCGCGCCTCGGATCACCGCGCTTGACCAGCTCCTAAAACCCCCGCTTCGCGCCCGCGGCTAGCCGCCCGCATCCGGCGCCTTGCCGCGGACACTGTCGAGCAGCGCGAGCGTGCGGTTTACGTTGCGCAGCACCAGTTCCGTGAACTGCGCGCGCACCGCCTCCTCCTCGACGCCCTCGCCGGACTGCAGCAGCTCGGCCGCACCCTTTGCTGCGCCCAGCGGGTTCTTCAGCTCGTGCGCGATCGAGTCGTCGTACGAGATCGCCATTTCCGTCGCGACCGTGTTCAGCTCGCGATGCAGCCTGCTGGCGACGTCGAACGCTGCATGCGACGTCGCCTCCGGAACGCTCTCGATCGAAGCCGCCGCCGCTGCCATCAGCACATTGCCCAGCGCGTCGACCGCCTTCATGCCCGTCGGCCGATTGATGTCCGCGCCGAACCACGCCTTGGCCAGCGCACGCGAAGGTGCGGACGCGCTGGCCGTGAGGGATAGGCATTTCAACCCACCTTTCCGTCCTCGACCCAAGGTAGGGCGGGCTCCTCGGCGGCGGCAAGCTGTCAGTCGGGGAGCGAAGCTGCGAGCGTGGGCCATGCGCCATGGCGGATCGGGCACGGCGTGGTGAAGCGCGGGGTCCGGGGGGTGGGGACGGGTCAGGTGCGGAAGCTGGTAGGTGCCGCGCCCCCGTAGCGAGCGCAGCGCCTCCGCGATGGCCTGGCGTGCGGCGGGCCGCTCCGCCAGGCGCCGCACGCC
>JBBDRR010000153.1:0-5005 GCA_040905395.1 Gemmatimonadota bacterium | reverse complement strand
ACCTACGGGATCCTCCGTTCGCCTCGATTCCGTAGACAACCGGAGGACCCCGCCAACCGTCATCGCGTCTCTCGCATTGATCGCCAGATTCATGATGACCTGCTCGAGCTCGCCTGGATCGATCATGATCGCGGGCAGATCGGGATCCGACCGTACCACGACGTCGATGTCTTCGGGAATCAGGCGGCGCAGCAGCTTCTGGGCGTTGCCGACCACCTCGATCACGTCGACCCGCTGGGGGTGTATGACCTGCCGTCGGCTGAACGTGAGGAGTTGTCGGGTCAGCGCCGCGGCACTTTCGCCGGCCTGAAGGATGGCCATCACATCCTCGTGCTCCGGCGTGTTCTCCGGCAACTGCTCCGAGAGCAGGCTGCCGTGGGATACGATGGACGTGAGCAGGTTGTTGAAGTCGTGCGCCACACCGCCCGCCAGCTGACCGATGGCCTCCATCTTCTGGGACTGCCGGAGTTGCTCCTCGAGCTGCCGGCGGTCCGTCACGTCCATGAAGACGCCGAAGACGGTGGGCGGCCTTCCATTTGCATCCCGTCTGATCTGACCCTTGCCTTCGATCCAGCGGACGCCCGCGCGCTCGTCAATGGCCCGACAATCGATGTCGAACGTGTCCGGCCCGGACACGTCGTCCTCCAGATACGGCCGAAGCCGGTCGCGATCCTCCGGGTGCAGGAGGGCCAGAAGCTCCCCCCGTGTCTTGGGCAGCGCGGCCTCCTCGATGCCGAAGACGTCGGCGAGGCTCGGGGAGCACGCGACCAGCTTGGTGCGGAGATCCGCCTCCCAGATGCCGATGCGAGCCGCGCCGAGCGCGAAATGGGTCTCGTCGTGTTGCCGTCGCAGGGTGGCGTAGGCGTCCTCTACCTCCTCGGCCATGGTATTGAACGCGTCGCTCAGCTTGCCGATCTCGTCACGACGCTGGACGCGGACTCTCCTGGAATAGTCCCCGGCGGCGATCTGACCCGCGGCACGAGTGAGCGCATGCAACGGCTCCGTGAGGTACATGGCGATCAGGAGTGGGACCAACACCCCTCCTGCCAGGAAAAGGAGCGACAACAGCGTGGTTCGACGCGTGAATGAAGTCGCCGGTGCCACCACCAAATCCCGCGGAAATCCCGCCCACACCATCAGCGGCGTCCCTGCGACCACGACCGTCGCGTCCACCCACTCCTCCTCCAGGACCTGCTCGACCTCCCCGGCGTCCGTCCGGCGAACGGGCGGCGGCGTGACCGTGGTCAGGTTCGTCCAAACGCCCCCTTCGAGGGAGCCCAACCGCAGATCGCCTCCGGTGCCCAGCAGCTCGCGAAGCTCGATGCCCGTCAGTGACAACGTGCCGTACTCGCGAATCCACCCCGCGCGCGGCGCCTCGGGTGCCGGCCCCGCCCGTACTTCCGTCACCACGTCGAGGTAGAACCGGCCCGCGGACTCCCGCAGCACGCTCACCGCCTCCTCGCGGGGCGGCGCTCCGACTGGCAGGAAGCGTGGAACCCGGGTCGAGTACGTGTCCGGGGTCGCCATCTCGAGCATGAGCGTCGCGTTCGCGTCCCACAACTCGACGCGTCGGAACGGAGCGGACGGAGCGTAGGCGGCCTCGACGGCGGCTCGATGCTCCGGCGTCGGATCGACAAGGAAGTCCTGAGGGACCGGATCGGCGCGCACCGCCTCCCTCTCTCCGACCGTCCCTTGGTAGATGAGAGCGGCGATCCGGGAGGCAGCTTCCTCGGCGCGCTCGCTCGCCGCGCCCAACAAGGTGTTCTCGACTTCCCGATGTGTCGCGATCAGGATCGTGCCGAGGCCCAGGACCACCACGGCACCGAGAAGGAGGGGCAGCCACAACCGGACCGAATAGCGGAAATCGAGCGGCGAATCGCGACCGATACGGCTCGTGGATCGCGGCATGGCATCGTGGGTCTGGGAGGATCTCCGGCGACGCGCGAGCGGGTCCCGGTCGACCGGAAGCACCCCGCGCCCCTTGAACTTGCGGTGTGCGACGAAGGATGCGCAATGACCGTGCGGCGCCTAAGACAGCCGTCAGCGCAGACCGAGCACGAAGCCGGTCTCCTCGAGCTTCATGCCGGGGCCGGCGAGCCACCCCTCGCCCCAGCAATGCAGCTCCTCGCGGGCTTATCCGACGCAGTAGGCGAAAGACCCCCACCAACGAAGATGTCACGAGCCCCACTTTGGGCCGGTCTCGCCTAGCGCGGCCGACCAACGCTTGTACCGCGTGAACTGCGCCTTCCATGGCCGTGGCAACACGACCGGCACTCGATCGACGCAGCTACGCAGATGTGCGATTCGATCCGTACGCACCCGCGAACGCCCCGAGTTCGTCCTCCGCTGACCTGATCAGGTCACGTGGCGGATGTTGCGCGGTGGCGCGCGTAAAGTACGAGGCCACTCCCCCTTCAGTACTTCTAACGCCTTGGCCTGGATGGACTCGATTCGTACTCGTTTCACTGTGTTTCTATCATAAACGTATGCGGCATCGTAGCTCGCTCGTATGCGGCCCATTCTCAGAAAGGTATGCGAACCGGAGACCCCCGTTCGCGCACAGCATCTGATAGGGGCAGGCCGGAAGACTGCTGCACAGGCCCTCAAAACCGCCTTGCTCAACACTCTCGTATGCGATATGCTAGCGCTTACGTATGCACACTGGCATCACTGATGGATCCCAGACAGGTTGAGCGAGGATGAGCGAGAAGGTCGGGCCAGATCCAACTGGCTGGTTGGAGGAGAACGCCCGCGACCGGCCACCCGTCTTCCTCGAAGAAGCCGTTCCCGATGATGTCCTCCTCGGCTTGGACAGGGCCTCCATGGCATCTCGAACGCCAGGCGGAATCGTCGTTTTCCATTCTCCGGCTGATGATCCGGAGAGCGTCAAGAAGGCGCTGTTCTGGTCAATCGTCCAGAAGACCGCAGAGAAGTATGCGCCTGCGGTCGTAGAGCGCGATTCGGCTGTTCGCCTCTACGTCGGCCAGACCAACCCCATGTCCGAGGTGAGGCTACGCCACACAGGACTGTCTCGTTGGCGGCAGAGTGTCCTTCCTGGTGTCATGCTGCGACTGGAGCACGGCCCCGTCGAGAACGTCGCACACTTGGAGGTCGGCGAAGCGCGAGTCCCGGTCGAGAAGCCTGAACGGCTTCTCCTTTCGCTACCCCTCAACTTCCTTCGAGACGAGGCGAACCTCAACAGCCTACTGATCTGGCTCAAGTCACTCGTACTGGCGAAACCGTCACTCGTTGACGCCTACCGTGACTCGCCCCGCCCTGTCGTACTCAAGCGTATCGCGAATCTGGCTCGGGATGTGGGGAATGAGCGTTTGGCCAATCTCTTGGACGAAGTCGTCTCAGAGGAGCAGGCGGTAAGAATAAGTCGAGCTCGGACTGGAGTCGGCACCACGTTCATGGTCCCTCACGGGATTGCCCAGCTCCAGAGCACTAGAAGTCCATGGCTCGATCGTCTCCGTTTGACCATTCGAGAATCGGTGACAGAAGCGAGGCCCGTCCTCGAGCACTTGCACGAAACAGCTCCCCGCCGAGACTTGGTCGACCTCCTAGAATCGGCACGCGGAGCGAAGGCCTATGACGCCTATCATTCTTCCTCCATCGAAGGGTATCGGCTGCGCCTCGACGAAGTCTCTGCATTTCTGACAGGAGAGGACGACGGCGGTCCTGGGATCGAAGACCTCGAGGCCCGGCTAGCGATCGTCGGCTACAGCAACGCATTTGACGCCTTGCTCCGGCGCTTGGCTGACGAAGGCGGTGTGATCCCCCTGAGCCCGGGCCTCGCCCTGGACCTCTATACAGACCTGTTCACGCCCTCGATCGAAGCTGGGCTCGTAGAGCCAGACGCTCTCCGTCGATTCCGGAGCGGACCGGTCTTCATCCGCGATACGCTCTACACGCCACCGAATGCAGACAGGATCCCCGGCATGTTGGACCTCTTGTTCGACGAAGTCGCTGCGCTACCGAAAGAAGAAGGGTACTTGAGAGCGGCACTGGTCCATCTTTGGTTCGTTTGGATTCATCCCTTTCCAGATGGTAACGGAAGGGTCGCCCGTTTCCTGATGAACACGGCCCTACTGGCCGACGGTCGCTCTTGGCTCACCATTCGGGTTGACCAACGGGGTGAATACTTCGCCTCAGTGAAACGCGCCCAATTGGACGAGGACTATAGCCCGTTCGCCCACTTCATTCGTAGATGTGTCGAGAGTGCACAGGAGAACGCGGGGGGCAGCTGATCGACGGTATCGGGCGACGGTCCTTGGCCTAACAGAGCGGGGTGATTCCGACGTGGACCTCGTCGCATCCTTTTCCGTTCCGGCGGGCCACTTCGGTCTGATCCGGCTCGAGGATGAGTTGAGCGCCTCTTCGGCCGGCCGGTCGATCTGCTCACCAAGGCTGGCCGGAGTCCCCACATGCGTGACGATGTCCTGGCTTCCGCCCGCGACCCTTTTCATGACGCAGCCTGAACTGCCTGGCCGCGGCGCCAGCGCGGAACACCTTCGAGTCCCCCAGGAACCACGAGGCGGCCGCCCCAGCCGCGTAAGCAACTGGGGCGCCATCACTTCTGGACCTGGACATGGTCGCTGCAGAACCTCTGAGCGATTCCGGGTGATTCGGGGCGATGGCGGATCATGCCCGCCGTTGCGTCACATTCGCGGGTGTTTGGATCGAAAAGACGTCCCTACCGAGGCGCTTTCGCTGAGGGGTTCCACACCCTCCGAGCGAGGGTGTGGAAGAGGTGAGGCGGGGGCGGCCGACGCCGCTCGGCATAGCCCTCGATGAGGGGCGCTGGCGACGGTTAGTTCGGCCAGTCCGTGCAGGACCGTACAGCGGTCGCGGATGGATACGAGTTCACCTTCGGCCCGTCGGAATTCGACGAGCTCGCCCGGTTATGTCAGCCTGGAGCGGAAATGCTGTCCCTTCCTGACGTTCGAACTCGAGGTACCCGCAGGTGAGGCTCGGATCCGCCTGAGGATCCACGGACCGCCCG
>JBBDRR010000152.1:9024-28924 GCA_040905395.1 Gemmatimonadota bacterium | reverse complement strand
ACGCGGGCTGTTGCTCGGGATGACGCGGGCTGTTGCTCGGGATGACGCGGGCTGTTGCTCGGGATGACGCGGGCTGTCGCTCGGGATGACGCGGGCTGTCGCTCGGGATGGTGCAGGGCGTTGTGAGGGCCGTCGGCGCGATCCGTGCGCCGCCGACACCTCCACCGGAAGGAGGTAAGCGGTTGCGGAAGATCCAGGTACAGGTTCCGCCGGCGTCGGCGGATCGCGTGATCGAGCTGGCAGCGCAGCTCGGCGCAGAGGCACCGTGGCGATCGGACGGGCGCGGGAAGGACGGCGAGGCGCGCCAACTCGTGGAGGTGACGCTACCGAACGCCACCCTCGGTGCCTTCGTCGAGGCGGTAGCGGAGGAAGTGCCGGAGGCGATCTTCGTCTTCGCTCCGGCGGGGGTGGTCGTGATAGAACCGCCCGTCGATGAGGTGCAGCGCGCGACACGGCGGGTGCAACCACGATCCGCGCTCGAGCTCGTGCTCGGTTCGCTGCAGAGCATCGGGAGCTGGTCCGGGATGCTCACGTACGCGGCGCTCTCGGGTATCGTCGCGGCGTACGCCGTCATCTTCGATATGAGCTTCTTGCTCGTCGCGGCCATGCTCATCGCGCCGCTGGGGGCGCCCGCGATGGTGGCGGTCATCGGCGTCGCCGTGGGCGACTGGAAGATGATCCGACCGGGGATCATGCGTTTCTTCATCGCCCTCGCCGTGCTCAGCCTCTCCGCGGTGGCCCTCGGTCTTCTCTATGGATTGGAGATCTCGACGGCGACGATGGAGCTGATCTCCAGCCTCTCCGTGTGGACCGGCCTGCTCGCGGTCGTCGGTGGCGCGGCTGGCGCGGAGGCGCAGGTCCAGTCGGATCGGGACAGCCTCGTCACCGGCACGGCTACAGGCTTCCTCATCGCCGTCGCCCTCTCGCCTCCCGCCGCCGTTCTGGGTCTCGCAGTCACCATCGGCAGGTGGGACTACGTCGGCCAGATGGCCTTCACTCTTCTGCTGACCTTCGCCGGCATCATCGTCGGGGGAACGCTGACGCTCCACCTGAACGGCGTGGGCCCGCAAACCAGCCGAATGCCAGCCGGCAAGCGGTCGACGCGGGGCGTCGGCCTCGCCGTCGCCGGAGCGATTCTCGGAGGCCTCGTCGTCTTCCAGGCTCGTCAGTCGCCGAACTTCCGCAAGGCGGATGTTTCCTCGGAAGCCACGGTGCTCGTACGCGACGCGGTCCGGTCGCTTCCGGGCGTCCGGCTACTTCAGGCGAGCGCGGCGTTCACCCGCGGCGACGTGCTGTCGGGATCACCGGAGGCGCTGCTGATCGCCGTCTGGATCGAGGAGGGGGACAGCGGTCCAGAAGCCGTGGAGCGAGTGAGGCGTGCGATCCAGGCGGAGGTGACGAGGGAGCTCGAGGGCGTGAGGCCGTACGTACAGGTCGTGGCCGTGCCGCCGCCCTAGTGGTCCGACGCGGCGGCCGCCATCGCGGGCGAGCGCCGCGTCAGCCCAAAGCAACAGCCGCCGAGCAACAGCCGTCATCTCGAGCAACAGCCGTTATCCCGAACAGCGCGAGAGATCCGCCCCTTGGATTTCGCGATGGAGGTGCGGATCCCTCGCGCTGCTCGGGATGACATCGTGGGTTGAAAGTATATCTTTCACTGGTGAGCTCATGACTTCCGTCGAAAGACCGGCCGATCCACACGATTACGAACGCATGACCCGGCCCCTCCCACTCGTCCGAACCGGAACGGTCCGCGGCGCCTGTCCGCACGACTGCCCGGACACGTGTGCGATGCTGGTGCACGTCGAGAATGGGCGGGCGGTTCGCGTTCAGGGGGATCCGGGGCATCCGGTGACTCAGGGGTTCCTGTGCACCAAGGTGAACCGCTATACCGAGCGGAGTTATCATCCTGACCGGGTCCTGACCCCGATGCGCAGGGTTGGTCCGAAGGGCGAAGGGCGTTTCGAGGCGGCGAGCTGGGAGGCGGCGATCGCGGACATCGCGGACCGTCTCCGGGGCGTGATCGACCGGCAGGGGCCGCAGGCGATCCTTCCCTATTCGTACGCCGGCACCATGGGCCTGGTGCAGGGCGGATCCATCGACAGGCGGTTCTTCCACCGGATCGGCGCGAGCCTGCTGGCGAGGACGATCTGCGCCGCGGCGGGGACGGAGGCCTGGAAGCAGACGTACGGCGACCGGATGGGACCGACTCCCCGAGAGGTCGAGCATTCGAAGCTCGTCCTGCTGTGGGGGACGAACACGCTCACCTCGAACCCGCACCTGTGGCCCGCGCTGCTGCGGGCGCGGGAACGAGGCGCCAGGCTGATTGCGATCGACCCGATCCGCACGCGAACGGCGGCGCAGTGCGACGTGCACCTGCCGATCAGACCGGGAACGGACGCCGCGCTCGCCCTCGGGATGATGCATGTGATCCTGCGCGAGGGCCTCGAGGACCGTGACTACCTGGAGCGCTACTCCGTCGGTTGGGAGCGGTTGCCGGAGGCGACAGCGGAGTGGACGCCCGAACGCACTGCCGCCGAAACGGCCCTGCCGCCGGAAACAATTGAATCACTCGCTCGGGAGTTCGCCACTACCCACCCCGCCTTCATCCGGCTGAACTACGGCATGCAGCGGCATGCGGGGGGCGGCATGGCCATCCGCGCCGTATCGCTGCTGCCGGCGATCACCGGCGCGTGGCGCGACGTCGGTGGCGGAGCGACGCTTTCGACGTCGGGCGCGTTTCACTTCGACGACGCCGCCCTCCAGCGGCCGGACTGGGTCCCGCCGGCGACCCGAACCATCAACATGATCCGGCTCGGCGAGGCGCTCACCAGCCCGGACGCCGGCGTCGGGGGCCCGCCGATCGCAGCGCTGATCGTCTACAACTCGAACCCGGCGGCCGTCGCCCCGGACCTCGGTCGAGTCCGTCAGGGCCTCCGCCGGGACGATCTCTTTACTGTGGTCCTCGAGCACTTCCAGACCGATACGGCGGATTACGCCGACTGGATCCTGCCGGCGACGACGCAGCTGGAGCACTGGGATGTCCACGGCTCGTATGGACACCTGTACGTGACGCTGAACCGCCCAGCGATCGAGCCGGTCGGAGACGCTCTGCCGAACACGGAGACGTTCCGCCGCATCGCACGCGCGATGGGCCTCACGGATCCGGAGCTCTACGACTCGGACCTCGATCTCATCCGACAGGCGCTCGGTAGCGGGCATCCGACGCTCCAGGGCATAACCCTGGAGCGTCTGCTCGAGAGCGGCTACGAGAGGCTGCGGGTGCCGTCGCCATTCGCGCCTCTGGCGGCGCCGGGACGGCTCAACACCCCATCGGGACGGATCCAGATCGACTCTCCGGTGCTGGAGCGGATGGGGTTCGACCCGCTGCCGACGTACATTCCGCCCGCGGAGCAGGCCGTCGAGCACCGGCGGCGCTTCCCGCTCGCGCTGCTCTCGCCACCCGAGCACCAGTTCATGAACTCGACCTTCGTGAACATCCCCGCGCTCGCGGCGGCCGCCGGCTCCGCGAAGCTGCTGATGAACCCGGACGATGCCGCTGCACGGGGGATCGAGGGAGGTGAGAGGGTGCGGATCCGGAACGACCGCGGCGATTTCTTCGCCGTCGCCGGGGTCACCGAAGAGGTGCGGCCGGGGGTGGCCGTTTCCTACGGCGTCCGCTGGGCCAGGCTCTCGGAGGAGGGGCGGACGGTGAACGACACGACGTCCCAGGCGGAGACGGATCTCGGTGGCGGCGCGGTATTCTACGACAATGCCGTCGAGGTGGAGCTCTGTCCGGCCGAGAGCTTCGCGGGGTCCGCCGGTAGCGCTCGCGACACCCGCGTCACCGCCGAGGCGGCCGACTGAGTGCGACTCCTCTACGTTTCCCACTCCTTTCCCGCTTCCGATCGCCCGCTCTCCAATGTGGGCGGGATGCAACGGGTGGCCGTCGATCTCCACCGCGCCTTCGCCGCCGAGTCCGAGGTCGACCTTCACTCGCTGCTGCTCCAGGCGAGCTGGCGCTGGACGGGCGTCCGCACACCTCCCTTCCTGCTGAGTCTGCTCCACCGGATCCCCGGAATCGTCGAGCAGCGGAGGATCGAGGTCGTTCTCTTCTCGTCGATGGTTACCGCGGCCGTCGTGCCGGTGCTGCGCGAGCGGATCCGGGCCGCCGGGGCGATCGCCGCGACCATCCCCGTCGGTCGCGACGTGACGTTGCCGAACCCCGCCTATCAGCGATTCGTACCCCGGGTGCTCCGGAGCATGGATCTGATCCTCCCCATCAGCCGGGCCACCGCGGCGGCGTGCCTGGAGAGGGGCGCTCCCGCTGGCAACGTCCACGTCGTACCATGCGGGACCGAGTGCGGCGAGCCGGTGGGCTCCGCCGAACGCGCCGCGTCGCGTTCGGCGCTGATCGACCTGCTGTCCGCCAGGGAAATGCGAGCCGCCGGTGAGCCACTTCTGCTGCTCAGCGTCGGGCGCCACCAGGAGCGAAAGGGCTTCCACTGGTTCATCGACCAGGTCATGCCCCGACTGGGGGAGAACACCATCTATCTGCTCGTCGGCTCGGGGCCCATGACGAGGACGATCGAGGAGAGCGTCGAGCGGCGGGGGCTGGGCGGCCGCGTCGCCCTGCTCGGCCAGGTAGACGAGGAGATGCTGAAGACCCTCTACGCGGGAACGGACCTGTTCGTGATGCCGAACATCCCTGTCGCGGGGGACATCGAGGGCTTCGGTGTGGTGATGGTAGAGGCGGGTGCCGCCGGGCTGCCGGTGATCGCTGCCGACCTCGAGGGAATCCGCGACGTCGTCACGCCGGGAGAGAATGGAACCCTCGTAACATCGAGTGATCCCGCGGCGTTCGCGCGGGCGATCGACGGCTACCGCGACCGCCAAACGCGCGAGCTGGCCTCAGCGAGGGCCGCCGATCACGTCCGGGCTCACTTCGCCTGGTCGGCGATCGCCCGGGCACACCTCGATATCTTCAGCGCCCGCTTGACTTCCTCAGCGAAAGAGCCGGGGGATCCGGCGCAGGATCGGCACGAAGCGTCCGAAGACCTTCGTCAGCACCCACAGCAGGACCGTCTGGAAGAGAAAGCGTAGGATCATCGTCTGGCCTCTGATTTCGTGAGGTGCTCGTCATGTATCGCGAACGCCGCGTGCGGTGAGCAATCGTTCTCCCCACCCTACGGCGATCCTGCGGACGCTGTTTCAGAACCCGGCGGCCGCCCTTCGACCCTCCGGCCTCCCCCGCCCGGGACCTCGACCCTCACCGCGGCCCACGAAGCGGTCAGGCCATCCGAGTAACGGAGGTCGTCCACGACCACCGTGTAGCCCGCTCCGCGCGGCTCGATACGGTAGAAGGGGAAGCGCGCCCAGCCGAGAAATTCCTGCACGTCGGAAGCGGTCGCGGCGAGCCGCGCGGCCGGGTCGTCCGCATTGATTCCCACTGCACGATCGGAGACATCGAGGCGGGCATTCGGGAACCAGCTCAGCGTGCCCATCATGTAGCGGGAGCCGTCCCTGATCACCACCTGGCGACGATTCGGATTTACCGGCACCGGCCCCACCATCACGTCGTCGATCACGAAACCCTCCAGCCGCATGCTTTCGACGACCATCCGCCGTCCGACAGCCGAGCTTGCCAGCATTCCCCCCGCGTACAGCATCGACACGACGATGGCCGCGATCGCCGCCGATCGCTTCGCTCGCCGCGCCAGCACCGCGCCGATCAGCAGGATGAGCCAGAGCCACGGATCGACGATGAAGAGCGCATCCCCGTAGAACCAGGTACCGTCGAACGGCATCAGCCAGCGGAGACCGTAGGTGTTCAGCCAGTCGAGCAGCGGATGGCTGAATACACCGACAAAAGCGAGGAGCAGAAGCTGCCTCGGCAGCACGGGCGTCCCATCGACAGCCGCTCCGCTCCGTCCGTACCGGCTCCACAGCAGCATCGCTGCGGTAAGCAGGAGCGGGAGCACGAAAAGCGCGAGCACGCCATGCGTCCAGCCGCGCCGGAAGGCGAGGCCGCTGCCGAAGAGGAGGGCCACGACGTCCAGGTCCGGGAGGTTGGCTCCGATCAGCAGGGTGGCCGTGCCGAGTCCGGTCCGACGCTTGAGCCCGGTCTCCGCGAGCGCGGCTCCGGCCAGGGTATGCGCCAGGTTATCCATCGATAACGCGGCAGCCGACACGGTCCGGGTGGTCGAGCACCCGGGCGGTCGCGGGGACGGAGTCGAAGGCACGGTAGGTGACGAAGTCGCCGGCTGCGCCCAGAAGCTGCAGCGTACCCAGGACGGTCATCCAGCCGGTGGCGGTGATCCAGCCGGCGACCAGTGGAAGGAGCCCGAGCAGCAGGGCCGGCAGGAGGAGGGCGAGGCGATACGCCCGTGCGGACATTGGCGCCTGGCAGCCGGCGTAGGGCGAGAATGTCTGGCGGTCGATGCCGAAGTGAATGGAATCTACGGGCGCCCTTCCGAAGAGGCGAAAGCCGAGAGCGTGGAGTCCCTCGTGTAGCACGACGGTGAGCACCAGTCCCGGAATGAAGTACCAGAGGGTGAAGACCGTCCTGATTCCCTGCCAGAGCGATTCCCAGCCCCAGAAGCCGAGGTGGGGGAGGAGTCCGGCCGCGGCGATGGGAATCGAGATCGCGGCCGCTAGCCGCGCCGCCTCCTCCATCGGAAGCGAGTGGTCGCGTGGGTCGGGCGGCCGGTGCGGCGGCGGCGGCTCGAGGCCGTCCGCGGAGTCGCCTCGATCTGGTGAGGACAGCGTCTGACCCCAGCCTCAGCCGGCGCGGCGGACGTCCGGATCCAGAGGTTGGAAGACCTCCTCGATCCGCATCTCGAAGACGTTCGCGATGCGGAAAGCGAGGGGAAGGCTAGGGTCGTACTTGCCTCGCTCCAGTGCATTCACCGTCTGGCGGGACACTTCGAGGTGCCGGGCCAGCTCCGCCTGGGTCCATCTGCGTTCGGTGCGGAGATGCTTCAACTGGTTCTTCATCGGATGGCGACCCGCTGGTATCACAATCGATTCTCCATGACGGTTGAGCCGTGCACCCGCGATGCGGGCCTTCCGGTTGGAGACCCGAGGAGTGGAACGAGCGTCACTGCGAGTTATACTCCTTCGGTTGATACCGCGCGGAGCTGTAAAGCGTTGGCGACTTCCGACACCGTACCGGAGTTGCGACCGGCCGGCCGAGCCCATTCCCGAACGAAGATTTCGGAGAGACGAAGATGTCGACAGTCGATCTACCGGCGGCCGGTGCGCCGCTGACGGTGCTGAGCGAAGACGAGGATGCGTTCCGTGATGCGGTGCGTGACTTCGCCGCCAACGAGCTGGCTCCGCGTGTGAACGCGATGGACGTAGCGCAGGAGATGGACGGTTCGCTCGTGCGTCAGCTCTTCGAGATGGGTCTCATGGGGGTCGACGTGCCCGAGGCGTGGGGCGGGACCGAGACCTCGTTCTTCACCGCCGTGCTCGTGGTCGAGGAGCTCTCCCGGGTCGATCCGGCGGTCGGAGTGCTGGTGGACGTACAGAACACCCTGGTGAACAACGCCTTCCTGACGTGGGGCTCCGACGCGCTGAAGGAGAAGTACCTGCCGCAGCTGTGCACGGAGAAGGTCGGCGCTTATGCGCTCTCCGAAGCCGGGTCGGGGTCCGACGCCTTCGCGCTCGCCACCCGCGCCGTGGAGACGGAGGACGGCTTCCGTCTCACCGGCCAGAAGCTCTGGATCACGAACGGCGCGGAGGCGGAGATCTTCATCGTCTTCGCGAACGCGGATCCGGAGGCGGGCTACCGTGGCATCACGGCCTTCGTCGTCGAGCGGGATTTCGACGGCTTCTCGGTCGGGAAGAAGGAGGACAAGCTCGGGATCCGCGCATCGTCGACGACGGAGCTGGTCCTGGAGGACGTGCTCATCCCCGTCGAGAACGTCCTCGGCGAGGTGGGCAAGGGGTACAAGGCGGCGATCGAGACGCTCAACGAGGGGCGGATCGGGATCGGGGCGCAGATGGTCGGTCTCGCGCAGGGGGCGCTCGACGCGACGCTGAAGTACGTGGGCGAGCGGGAGCAGTTCGGGCAGCCGATCGGCACTTTCCAGGGCGTGCAGTTCCAGCTCGCCCGGATGGCTACGGATCTGGAGGCATCGCGCCTCCTCGTCTACAACGCCGCGCGGCTCAAGGATGCGGGCCGTCCCTTCCTGCAGGAGGCCGCGATGGCGAAGCTCTTCGCCTCGGAGGCAGCGCAGCGGATCGCATCGATGTGCATCGACCTTCACGGTGGATACGGCTTCACCCGGGAGTACCCGGTCGAGAAATTCTATCGGGATTCCAAGATCGGCACCATCTACGAGGGAACGAGCAACATGCAGTTGCAGACGATCGCGAAGGGGCTGGTGCGGTAGAGCGAAACCGTCTGCGGCGCACGCGCCACTTGCTACCGGGCGTACTTTCCCCAATAGATATCAGCATCGGACGATCGCTTGCCCGTGTGTTCCTCCCGGCGCGCCCACCGCGTCGTGGCATCGTCCGATCGACAGCAATTCCACTCGGGCCCGATGTGCGGCAACATACCCGCACTCGCCGCGCATCACAGAGACCCGCGTCCACTCACGCGCCGCCGGCGCGGCCTGCCCTCCGAGCCGGCTCACGCCGGAGGATCCCGCTCCTCGCCCGTCCCAGAAAGTGAAGTGCAGATGAGCGAAGCGGCCGACATGCTGAAAACGCTGCAGACCGGGCTGGCGGATCAGTACGCCGTCGAACGCGAGGTGGGCCGCGGGGGAATGGCCATCGTCTACCTCGCACGGGACCATCGGCACCGGAGACGTGTGGCGCTGAAGGTTCTGCTGCCCGAGCTGGCGAGCGCGGTAGGCGCGCAGCGGTTCCAGCGCGAGGTTCGCGCCGCCGCACGGCTCGTTCATCCGAACATTCTCCCTCTGTACGACAGCGGCGCGACGAGCGGTCTGCTGTACTACGTGATGCCCTTCGTCGAAGGAGAGTCGCTCGCCGAGCGTCTGAGCCGTGCAGGTCCACTGACAGCGACCGAAGCGGCGAGGATCGGCTGCGCCATCGCCGATGCCCTCGCCTGTGCACACCGACTCGGGATCGTTCATCGGGACGTGAAGCCTGCGAACGTCCTGCTCTCGGCCGATGACCATCCCAGCCTCGCCGACTTCGGCCTGGCCTTCTCCGAGCACGGGGTGGCCAATCCACGCCTGACGGTAACGGGGGTGATGCTCGGCTCGCCGCCGTACATGAGCCCCGAGCAGATCAAGGGCGCCGGCTCCGTCGACGGGCGGGCGGACGTGTACAGCCTGGGGTGCGTCCTCTTCGAGATGCTCTCGGGCGTGGCGCCGTTTTCCGGTCCGTCGATCCAGTCGGTCCTGCATGGCCATCTGTTGCAGCCGCCACCCTCGCTGAGCCGTCTTCGTCCAGACGTTCCAGCGGCGATCGGCGGGCTGGTAGCACGGATGATGGAGAAGAACGCCGAACGTCGCCCTTCGGCAGACGAAGTCGCTACGGGCCTGCGGGGCTGGATGCACGGGGGTTACACGGCGGGGGGCGCCGCATCGCCCGGCCGAGCGGAGAAGCCTGACCCGCTTCCGCCCAGCCTGCGGGTTCCGGCGACTCTGGTCGAGTCCTCCGTGGCGGTGCTCCCGTTCCGGAACATCAGCATCGACCCGGAGCTGGCGTACATCAGCGATGGAATCACGGAGGAGTTGATCAACACGCTCGGGCGCCTCGAGGGAATTCGTGTCGCGGCACGAACCTCGGTGTACGCGTTTCGGGAGGCGCCGCTCACGATCTCGCAGATCGGACAGCGACTGGACGTCACGGCCGTTCTCGAGGGTAGCGTGCAGCAGTCCGGTCGCCGGCTCAGAGTCGCCGTACAGCTGAACTCGTCCGACGACGGCTTCCAACGCTGGGCGGCCAGCTTCGATGGAACGGTCGACGACGTTTTCGGACTTCAGGAGGAGATCGCCCGCGACGTAGCGACCGCACTGCTCGGTAAGCTGGATCAGGGGAGCGAGCGTCTGCTGCAGGAGCGCTCCACGGATCAGTCGGCGGCCTACAACCATTACCTGCTCGGGCGCCACCACTGGCACGGCCGAACGCCCGACGGCCTCACGCGGGCCGTGGAGCATTTCACTCAGGCGACGGAGCTGGATCCGAGGTATGCCGGCGCCTATGCCGGCATCGCGGACGCATACGTGGCGATGGCCCAGTTCCAGTATCGCGATCCACACGATGTGATACCGCTAGCCGAGGTCGCCGCGCGGCGGGCGCTCGACCTCGATCCTTCACGAGCGGAGGCGCACTCGACGTTCGCGCACATCCTGGACAGCTACCACCGTGACTGGACCGCTGCGGAGCAGGAGTATCGCCGCGCGATCCGGCTCGACCCGCGCTTCGCGCATGCCCGGTTATGGCTCGGAGACCTTCTGACGGCTCTCGGCCGGTTCGATGAAGCCCTCGCGCTCGGGGAGAGTGCCCTCCAGCTGGAGCCGTTCGCCGTCGCGACCCGCTTCGGCTACGGGGTACAACTCTACAGGAACCGACGGTACGAACAGGCGATCGAAGAGCTCCGCAGAACGATGGAGATGGAGCCTCGTTATTTCAGCGCCCCCGTGTTCATCGCCTTCGCGCACTCGGCGGCTGGAGAACCCGAGAGGGGAGTAGATCTGCTGCAGAAGGTGATCGCGAGGGCCGATCCCCCCCACCCCGTGCTCATCGCCACGCTCGGGTTCTGTCAGGGCCTTGGCGGTGAGGCCTCCGCAGCGCGGGAGAGCCTCGCTCGCATCGAGGCGATCGAGGCGCGTGTCTTCGTGCCCGCCGTGAACCGCCTCCTGATCCACGCGGCTCTGGGTGACGACGACCGTGCGTTCGAGTTGATGCGAAAGGCGGTCGAGGAGCGGTATGGTCAGTTCATCTTCGTCGCGGTGGACCCCGCCTTCGACTCTCTGAGGGGCGACGGACGTTTTCCGGAGATTCTGGAGCTGATGGGTTTGCAGGATGTCGCCCCGGCCGCTGGGGCGGCGGCGTGAACCCGCCGCGGCAGACCGCTGAATAGCGGTCGAAGTGCGGCGATCTGGACGACGCATCCTCTCAACCAACCAAGCCACCGCGGAGATCACATGAAGGAAACTGCCTTCCGGGTGCAATGGGCGCTGATCGGACTCCTGCTGGTCGCCTCGTGCAGTGAGGCGACCGATGCCGCGCCCGCCACTTGGGTAACGCTTCTTCAGTTCTTACTGTTGGCGCTGCTTGTCGCCGGCGTCGTTTGGGGTGTGCGGCGGAGACACTCACTCAGCGGCGTCATGAAGATCGTGGTCTTCATCCCCTTCACGCTGATGCTGTGGGTCGCGATCTCCAGCCTGATATGGATAGCCTATTCCTGCCTGCCCGCGGACGAGGTCAGATTCTCGGAGTGCGCCGTGGGGGCGTATCAGACCGAACGCTCCGCCGCGGGTCAGGATACCGAGCCGGAAGCTGCTCCCCAAACGCTTGCAGCCGCGAGGGCCTTACTCCAGGACCAGGCCAGAGCTCTTCGCGCGACGAGGGATTCTCTCCGGGAGGAGAGGGCCTCCGCTGATTGGTCGCGAAGCAGGGCGTGGTACATCCTCGTGCTTCCACTCGCGATGCTGATCGCGGGGCTTTCCCTCTGGCCGAGTGACACCAGGAGCGAGGTCCCGCCAACGGCTCAACTTTGATGCGATCCCGCCAGATCACCGACCTCCCGCCGAGGGGCGGTAAACAGCGCAGAAAACGTAGCGAGCTGCCGCCCGAAGCGCTCGACTTCGAGCCGCGGCCGATGGTAGCCAACTTCGCTCCAGGCCAGCTCCTGCGAACTGCGTTTCGCACATTCTTCGCGCATGTAATCGCCCGTTACGTGGATCGTCGCGAGACGCAGGCGTCCCTGCCGCCGGTGGTCGATCTGTCGCAGACGTCGCCACCGCATGGTGGACGCGGCCGCAGCGGGCGGCGCAACGGGGGGGGCCGAGGGCCATGGCAGACGCCTTACTCGGACCTCGTCGAAGCAGATCTGAGCACCGCGGGCGCCGCGGGTGGGGAGACCTGGATCGACTTCATCGCGGACCTCGGCGATGGCTGGAACCCGGCCTATGCGATGGCCCTGCAGCTGGCGAGCAGGTCCATTCAGGTGGAGGGACTGGAGTTGGGCCCGAACCGGACTGCCAGGTACCCCGAGCTGAAACCGAACGAGCTTCCCCGTGCCGACGTCCTGGTGCTCGGCGGAGATCAGGTGTACCCGACGCCCAGCCGCGAGGGCTACACCGACCGTCTGGTAGCCCCACTGGCCTGTGCACTGCCGCGTCTGGATCCCCCGACGCCCGGAAATCCGCGTCCCCAGAAGTCTCCGGACCCACTCCTCTTCGCCGTCCCCGGAAACCACGACTGGTATGACGGGCTGACGGACTTCGTGCGCGTCTTCTGTCAGGGCGGACAGATCGGTCGCTGGCGGATGAAGCAGCGGCGAAGCTACTTCGCTGTTCGCCTCCCGAACCGGTGGTGGCTATGGGGCATCGACATTCAGCTCGACACGCGAATCGATCCGGTGCAGCTCGCCCACTTTCGCAAACTCGCCAAACGCATCAGGCAGGAGGGAGATTCGCAGATCATCTTGTGCACGGCCAAGCCCGCCTGGCTACACGGGCGGACGGGTCTCGAAGCCTCGTACAAGAACCTGATCTACTTCGAGAATCAGGTTCTGGGCGATGGGAGGAGGAGCGATGATCAGGCTCAGACGGGCCGGGGAAGGATCGAGATCCCGGTGACGTTCGCGGGCGACATGCATCATTACGCGCGCTATCTGGAGTATGACTGGGAACTGGAGGATGCCGGCGGGGAAGGGTCCAGCCGCCACCCACGTCACCGGGTCACCTGTGGTGCGGGAGGCGCCTATCTGCGTGGTACCCACACTCTTCCCCTGAGAATTCCCAGACCGAAACGGCCGACGCAGCGGATGAGATTCACCGGCGACCGAGAGCCGCGTCCGCAGTTACCGCGAGACACGACCGAGGGTGAGCTGATCCGGACCGGTTTCCAGTACCCGAGCCCTGCGGAATCGACGCGCCTGGCGAGGGGAGCTCTACGCCTCCCGTTGATGCCTCACAACTGGGGTTTCTGTCTCTTTCTCGGCGCCGCCTATGCCGCGCTCGCCGCCGCCATCGGGGTCGCGAGCTACCCGCGCAGAGCGGCAGGACTCCCGGATGATCTCAGCACTCCGTTCCGATACGTGGCCTCGCTCCGTCCGAGCTGGGACGCCGTGCGAAGTTACGCGAGGTGGGTGGCCGACGCCGCCTGGCCATGGGGAGCCTTGATTCTCGCGCTGATGATCATGCTCACCGGAGCGTTCGCGTTGATGTTCAACCAGGACAGGCTCGACCGCGCTGGCGTCTTCGTCTGGGGGCTGCTCCACGGCCTTGCTCACGGGATCGTCGCGCTTCTGCTGGCATGGGGACTCGCCGGCCTTACTCTCAACTGGCTGGATCCATCGTCTTCGCTCCACGCTCCGATTTCCTACCTCGTGACGCTCCTCGCCGGTGCCCTGATCGGCGGCTTTCTGGTTGCCTTCTATCTACTGATTTCGGCTCACTGGTTCGGTCTCCATGAGGATGAGCTGTTCTCGGTCCAATCGATTCCGGACTATCGAAGCTTCATCCGCATGAGGATCGGCGCCGATGGAGATCTGACGATCTTTCCCATCGGGGTCCGCCGTGTGCCACGCCGCTGGCGCCGGCGCAGCCCGCGGTGGAACGGCGAACACTATTTCGACCCCGCCGACGATCCCTTTCCGCAGGCCCACCTCATCGAGGGCCCGATCCGGGTCGCCAAGCTCCGCAAGAAGCCCTCAAGTGCTGCCGACGTCAGCGCCTGACGGGGCACCTACGGCAGATCAAGGAGCCGTAGCCGTCCGATCCATGAACTCACGAAGCGAGTCATAGGTCGCCTGGGGAGCTCCCTCTTCGCGAGCCCCTCCATTGGAGTAGGTATGGCGCCCGATGAATACGTCCAGATGCCCGTATTCCTCGAACTCCTCGTAGTAGAATACGGATCGGTCTGGATGTTCATGGCTCTTCAGCCACTGATAGGTGTCCCGGCCTCCGCTCCGGAGGAAGATCCCGTTGCGCCCCCCCTGCACCAGCGTCACGGGCACGTCGATCCGTTTCGCGTTGTCCGGCTGCACGTATACGTCCCTTCCCGCGCTGTCCACCACCTTGCGGTTTCGTATGACCCTGCCGATGTGGATCAGCGTACTGAGGTTCGAGCGATTGAACATGTCGGGAAGGGCCGCGTGCATCACGGGGTCCAACTGATCGTGCCTGCAGACCTCGCCGTAGAGCAGGAGAATCCGACGGCAGATGGGGCTGTGGCAGCGCTCGTGGCTCGGGTAGAGGCGTAGCAAGCCGTCGAGCATGCGGGTCGGCAGATTTCCTTTGCCCTCCACATTCGACGTCAGCGTCGGCCAGAAGCGGAGGAAGTAGAGCGCGTCGGGCAGCCGCAGGTAATTCTTGACCTTGTTGGCGAGGGGGGCGTCGAAGAAGAGGAATACCTGCGAGCAGACGGCGGATCTGACCATCCTGGAGTCGAGCCAGCCTCGTAGGAGCGCCATCAGCAGCGCCGCGGAAGCCATACAGTGACCGAGAACCCTCACCTTCTGCCCGCCCGATTCCTCGTAGACCTTCCGTACGGCGGCCGGGAAATCGTACCTGGCGATCTCATCCAGGGTGAACTGCGTTCCGGATCCGGGAGAGAGCTCACTCGAACGGTAGTCGAGGAGCCACACGTCGTATCCCTGCTCGACCAGATATTCCGTGAAGTTGCGCTTCGAATACGGAGACGTCGCGACGTAGCAGAACGTCGACGAGGCAAAGCCGGGCGCGAGGATCACAGGGTCCCCGGTGGGCCGATCACGAACATCCGAGTTGGCGAAGCGCCGCAGATATATCGTGACTCGGTCCTCAGTCATCACGGAGTACGTCTTGGAGAACAGCTTTGCTCTCTTCTCCCCCGGCAGGTCGGGCGCATCCATGAAATCGAAAAGCCTTCGTTCGCCGGGGACGTCCGTGAAGGGATCGGGTATCCTGCTGCGGCCCCATGGTGTACCGAACGCTCGGTTCGTGACCGTGAGATAAAGGCCGAGAAAGCGTAGCTTCCAGTGGAGCATCTCCCGCACGCCGGCAGCGTGGGTGACCCTGATGCTCGCGGCGCCCCGCATCAAATCGAGCCAGTGCAGCCGGAGCTTGCCGCGAGCGAATGGCATTGCACCTGCCTTCGGCTCCTGCTCACCGCGGTGGAGTGTGAACTCGAGGGTCGTGAACTCCCGCCACAGCGTGTATACCCGATTCCACGGCGCCCGCCATCGTCCCGGTCCGGCGTGAATGATCTTGGAACCGTGCAGCCAGAAGACGTCACCGGAGCGGGTCATCAAGCGCAGACGGTATATCATTCGTCGCGTTTCGACCTCCTTCGTGTCGCCTGCGAAGAGCGTGAACCGGCCCCAATCGACCCGCAGGGGAGTCGGAGAGAGGCCGGGCGCCGAAACCAGACCGGTGACTCCCGCGGTGCTGTCCGGGTCGGTGACCATGGCCTCGGCATCCGGCGAACCGACGTACAGGACGAACTCGAAGGGGGAGGGGCTCCCCTTTTCCTGGCCATCCGCCGCGCACGGAGTGAGCGTACCCCGCATCCGTTCCGAGAAAGTGACGCCGGAACGCGCCGGGCCGCGCGGGAGCGGGCGCGGGCGATTGGGTGAAGACGTATCGGGTCCGCTCGTGTCCACATCGAGCCTGGACGGTAGAAAACCCTCTCGTTCCGGCTCGGGGGGCGCGGCAGCCCCCAAGGCTTCACCGTGGTCCTCGTACAACATCTCGGTCGTCCGTTCCGCGATCGCTGAGATCGTCCAGAGCGGGTTGACCCCGAGCGGGGTGGGAATCACCGATCCGTCACAGGCGTACAGGTTGGCATATACGTCCTCCGTCGCCCCCGAAGCGCCCCTGTCGGTTCGAAACACCTGCCCTTTGTGGTTGACGACCCCTTCGCCGCTGTTGTCGGCCATACGGCAGCCGCCGAGCGGGTGAACCGTGATCAGCTGCCAACCGAACATCTCGCTCCAGAACGGATTGGCCACGTGGCTTCCGCCGAGCTTGACGGTCGCCCGACGCAGGCGTTCGTTCACCTCGCGGAACAGTCGTTGGCGGCCGATCGCCGGCCAGCGAACCCTCGCTCGATCATCTTTGAACCCGATGGTGCCCATGTCCGTGCCGCCATCGCTGTCGTCACCGAGCACGAGGTACGTCTGAGTGTTCCGAAGCGAGCCGACCTTTACGCCGTAGACGAAGCTCTCGAATTCCCGCCACCAGGCCCGCAGCTGCGCCGGCAGGCGCGGTCGGCCAGCGCTCCCGCCGAAGAGTGAGATACGGGCCGAAAGGGGCGCGAAGACGCGGACCAGGACCGCGACACTCCTCGGGATCGCACCTTCCTGGATGACGATAGGGGACCCCCGGCCGGTCTTCCTCTCGTCGAGCATGGCGGTGATGGTGGGCCCGACCGGAGCCGCCTGGTCGGGCTCCCCCTTGCCGCAGCCGAAACCGTCGACGCGGACGTCATTGTTGTAACCGAACGCGAGCACGTCCCCGTTGCCGCTGAAGTGCTCACCCAGGCGGTCCGACGGGGCGATTCGGCCCATGCTCGAAGGGCCTGACCGGTGCAGGATCTCGGTCGTCCCGAGGGTCCCCGCCGCGAGGATCACGATTTTGGCGCGAACCGTAAGACCCTCGCTCCGGCGGAAGTAGCGCCACCCGCCGTCGAGCGGTTCCAGATGAAGAAGCCAGCCGTCGTTTTCGGGATTTTGGCCGGCGGGCTCCAGCCAGCGAACCGAGGCTCCGCAGAACACCTCCGCGCCGGCCTCGACTGCGGCCGGAATATAGTTCATCAGCAGGGTGTTTTTTGCCGAGTGGTTGCAGCCCGTGACGCAGTCGCCGCACAGGCGGCAGGCCCGGAGCTGGACGTCGGCGCTGTTGACGTGCGTCTTGAAGCTGACGGCAATGGGGACGTTCTGGAATTCCGACGGGACTTCCGCCCCGAACTCCCCGATCGCAGCTAATGCCTGACGTTTGTTGAGATGTGGCCACTCATGCGGATACTCCGACGGATCGATCATCTTGGCCGACCTCTCGAAACCAGCTTCCAGCTTCTCGTCGAAGAGATCGTCGGGCCACCCCTGACTGCGCAGCGTGGCACAGTCGGGCTTGAGCATCACCCCAGCGTTGATGAGCGAGGTACCCCCGAGCCCGGAACCGGTCAGAATGCTGATGTCGTCGTTGAGCTGGAGGTCGAACATCCCTTTCCGCGATCCGAACGAGAATACCCGACCCGACACGCGCACGGACCGCAGGCCTTCGAGAAAGGTACGCGGATATTCGCCTGCATGGCGCTCCTGACCTCGTTCGAGAAGGCAGATGTTGAACCGGCTTCCGTCGCTCCGGACAGCCTTCTGCGCCTTCTGAGCGAGCCGACAGGCGGCCACAGCGCCACCATAGCCGGAGCCGACCACCACGATGTCGTACTCGGCTCGGAGGTCCTCAAGCGGCCGTGATAGGCGGTTCATAGGTCCAGGAGTCGGCGGGGGCGAAGTAACGGCGATCGGGAGGTGGATCCGCGAGCCGGGTCTTCACGCGGTAGCCACCATATTGATGACGAGTGCGGGCCTGTCACAACCCTCTCACCCGCGCGTCGACGGATTCGGTGTCGCGCAACGCCTGAGGGGCCTACGTCCATGCCTGTCCTGGAACCATAACGTCCAACAGATTTACAAGAGAGACCGACGCGTATGACCGATATCAACAGCCTTGGCGAAGCCGCCAGCTTCCGCCTGAAAACCGAACGCGGAGTACGATGGAAGACGGTTCAAATGGGGCGCCCGCGAGGCGCCACATCTCTTGATGGCCTCGGACGGCGGGGAGCCGCTGGATCTGCAGCTCCAGAAGACGACGTCCACCCCGATCGCGGGCGATCTCATGGAGCCGCTTCCCGCCTGGCTCTCGCTTCAACACAGCGTCGCCGCCGCCCGCGAGCTGATGTGGGCGATGGGATCCTCGTTCATGGTCGTCGTAGCGCCCGTGACGGGAAAGCTCCTCGGCGTCGTTCTGCGCCGCAGCCTCGAGCGTGGTTGCGAGTCCCGCGGCCATGACCCCGAGACGTGCCCGCTCGTCCGCCACCTGCAGACGGACATCGACTTCTGCCTGTGGGGTGAGCCTATGGAGGAGGTCTTCGGCGAGTCTCCGACCTCATTGGCGTCGCGGTCCGAGCATGGCGCGACGCCCGAGGCACGCCGTCGCAACGCGATTCCGGTGATCGTGGTCGACGAGGACAAGGTGCCGGTCGGTTTGCTCCGAAGGCCGAGGGCTTCCGGCGATACCACCTCGAACGGCTGACGCGGTGCCGAACGGCTGGCCCATTACTAGCATCGAATCGGCGCGCCGCGCTCCCGGAGCACGGCGCGCTTCTTTTCAGCCGAACTGAGAATCACCTCCACACGGGTACGGATGGCACCGAACAGGGAAGTCAGGGTCGCAGCAGTCGGGGACATGCACTTCGACCCGCAGAGGAAAGGTGAGCTGCGCGGCGCGTTCAGCGACATGACGCGGCAGGCGGACGTGCTCGTGCTCTGCGGCGACCTCACGACCCACGGGCAGCCAGAGCAGATGGAGGCGTTCGTCGATGAGCTCGAGGGTGTGGACATCCCGATCGTGTCCGTCCTCGGCAACCACGACTACGAGGGAGAGCAGGGGGAGCGTCTCTGCGCAATCCTGACCGAACGTGGAGTGCACGTGCTCGACGGCGACGGCATTGAGATCGAGGGCATCGGATTCGCCGGCGCCAAAGGGTTCGGGGGCGGCTTCGGCCGCTGGACATTGGGAGCGTTCGGCGAGAGGATCTACAAGGAGTTCGTCCAGGCGGCGATCGACGAGGCGCTCAAGCTCGAAACGGCGCTGCGATCGCTCCAGACGGACACGAAGGTGGCCGTTCTGCACTATTCTCCGATCCGTGAGACTCTCATCGGTGAGCCGGAGGAGATCTTCGCGTTCCTCGGCTCGTCGAGACTGCTGCCGCCGCTGGAGGCGTACGAGGTGAACGTCGTGTTCCACGGCCATGCGCATATCGGAACCACCGAGGCAAAGACGCCGTCGGGGATTCCTGTGTACAACGTCGCGCAGACGCTGCTGGAGAGGGAGACGGGCTCCCCGTTCCGGTTGTGGACGGCCGCCGCCCCGGACAGGAGAGCGCGCGCCGGGTAGGGGGTCTTCGTCATCCCGATTCGACGGTGGCGAGGCCGGAGCCCCGCAGTTCGGCGTCCGCCGTCACGGTATCGCCCCGTCTGGCGCGGCCCGCAGCACGCAGCACCAGGGAGGCCACGTCGGCGAGGCGGTGCTCACCCTTCTGCAGGACCCGCACGGCAGTTCTCATCAGGAACCGGCGCTCGGCGTCAGTGAGGCTCTTGCTGCGGTGGAGACCGCGTTCTTGAGCTGGGCGGCGGTGAAGGGCTTGGGGATGAGGGAGAGCCAGCCGAGGTTCAAGCCCCCCACGTCCGATTCGTCCTCAGCGATCGCGGGGATGGAAGGCAGGAGGAGGATGGCGGTCTGGGAGAGCGCCGACCGCTCCTGGAGCGCCTGCGCCGACCGCCAGGCGCCGCCATCCCGGCTGGCGATGTCGAGCACGACGAGGGTGGCCTTCTCGTCGACCGCGAGATCTGCGACCTCGAGGGCAGAGGTGGTCCACGAGAGCCGAACGCCCGGTCGAACCTGCCGTTCGAGCTCGCGCAGCGAATCCTCGTCGTCTCCGAAAGCCACGACGGAGACCGGCCCCGGTTTCGCTCCCGCAGCGGCCG
>JBBDRR010000152.1:0-8924 GCA_040905395.1 Gemmatimonadota bacterium | reverse complement strand
GGTCAGCTCACCCTGCACCTGATAGAAGTCGCTGAAGATCAACGGGAGGACGTCGGGGGAGATGCCGACACCGATCTGAATGCGCTCGATGTGCTCGCGTTGACCCGCCGTCAGCTGCCCATCGATCCCCATCTGGAGCAGGTCTGCGTAGCCGATGATCGCATTGAGAGGAGTCCGCATCTCGTGGCTCATGACGGCCATGAACTGGTCCTTCGTCCGCGTCGCCTCCGCAAGCTCGGCGACCTTCTCCTGAAGCTGATGGTGAAGCACCTCCAGCTTCGTGTTGCGGAGTTCGACGGCGAGACGGCTCTGGAGCAGCTCACGCTGCACGGAGTACTTCTCGATCGAGTTCTCGATGGCACGGGCGAGGGCCGTCCCGGTCACCGCCCTCTTGAGCAGGTAGTCCTGAGCTCCAATCTTGAGGGCCTCGACCCCGATCTCATCGCTCTGCTCCTCGGTGAGCACGGCGACGGGGACGGGAAGCCCCTCGTTCGGCTCCCACTTCAGGCGCTCGAGAAACTGCGACCCGGACATATCGGGGAGGTGATAGCCGAGCAGGACGCAATCCGGTGGTTCATCCCGGATCCGCCGGAGTCCCTCCTCCCCGGTGCTCGCTTCGGTGATGAAGTACTCGCGGTCCTCGGCCTTCAGCAGGCGCCGTATTATCCTACGGTCGTCCTGCCCCTCATCCACGATGAGGATGGTACGCGGGATCCGCGGATTCATGGGCTCCGGATCTCCCGCCGTCGCGGGTCCGCTTCCAGGTGGTTCGCGCATGGAATCATGCCGGCTGCTGCTTCCCTGAATCGGTGCTTGACGAAGCACCGCCGAGCTCATCCATGAGCTCCGGCGTCTCGTCGTATGAGCGCCCGCATACTCGCGCGCGCCAGCGACTCCTTCTCTGGGAGCAGCCGGTCCGCCGCCACTGCGTTCACCGGTAGGGTTCCATTCGGGTACCCCTCCTCGCCTCCCCTGGGCTTGCGGCTATTCATCGTCCATGCATCCGCGCGCCAGCGAAAAAACGGCCGCGGCGGGGCGCTGATTAGCAATCTCGGGGCCATCAGCTGATGGAGGACCGCACTCGCGGCATTGTCCCGCAGGCCCCATTCTGTACGCCAGCCGGTGACCCGTCGAGCCCGGAAGCGATCCGAACCGTGTGACCTGATGCTGTCGAACCTGCTGGGGCCAGAGATCGTCGAGCTCGTTCGGCGTCGTGACTGGGTGACCATTCGCGAGGTGCTGATCGATTGGCCCGCGCAGGAAATCTCCGACCTCATCCTCGAGCTTCCGAAGTCGGATCGCGTTCTGGTGTACCGGGTTCTTCCCCGCGAGGTGGCGGCTAACGTCTTCTCGCACCTGGCGCTGGAGCAGCAGGACGCCCTCCTCCGCGACCTGACGGACGGTGAGACTCGCGACCTCCTCGCCGACCTCTCGCCCGACGACCGCACGGGACTGCTCGAGGAGCTTCCCGGTCAGGCGACGCAGCGGCTGCTGAACCTCCTCGGCGCGGAGGATCTGAAGGAAGCCCGCTGGCTGCTCGGCTATCCCGAGGAGAGCGTCGGGCGGCTGATGACGCCGGACTACGTGGCGGTCCACCCGGGCTGGACGGTCGCCGACGCGCTGCGCCACCTGCGGCACTTCGGCCACGATAGCGAGACGGTCAACCGTGTCTTCATCATCGACAAAAGCTGGAGGCTCCTGGACGACATCGAGTTGCGCTGGTTCATCCTCGAGGAGCCGGAGACGCTGGTCAGCGAGCTGATGGACCATTCATTTGCGAGCGTATCGGCCTTCGCCGATCGCGAAGTCGCCGTCACGCTGATCCGCAGATACGACCAGACGGTGCTTCCGGTACTCGACTCGGGTGGCGTGCTGCTCGGGATCATCACCGTGGACGATCTGCTCGACGTGCAGGAAGAGGAGGCGACGGAGGACTTCCACCTCGCCGGATCCGTGGGGCCGCTGCGGACGAGCTTCCGGGACGCCGGGATGGCGCTGCTCTACAGGCGAAGGGCGGGGTGGCTCCTCGCGCTCGTCCTGGTGAACCTCTTCTCGAGCGCGGCGATCACGATGTACGAGGACACCATTCAGGCCGTGGTCGCCCTCACCATCTTCCTGCCGCTGCTGATCGGCAGCGGCGGCAACGCTGGATCACAGGCATCGACGCTGATGGTCCGGGCTCTGGCGACGGGGGACGTCACCTCGAGCGACTGGCTGCGCCTGCTCTCGCGCGAGCTTGCGGTCGCCGCGGCGATCGGGGCGACGATGAGCGCCGCGGTGGCTATCGTGGGCCTGGTGCACGCGCCCGAAGTACTGACGGTCGTAACGCTCACGATGTTCATCGTCGTCGTCGTGGGTAGCCTGATCGGTATGCTGATGCCCTTCGTCCTGACGCGCATCGGGGCCGATCCGGCAGTCGCCAGTGCCCCGCTGATCACCTCCGTCGCGGACGTGACCGGCGTGATCGTCTACTTCTCGATCGCGAACTGGTGGCTGGGATTGGGATAATTCGGCGCCCCGACAACCCGTCGCCCGACAACCCGAAAACTCGAAAACCCGTCATCCGGAGCGCAGCGAGGGATGACGGGTTGCGGGGCGGCCGATGGACGGGCGCCGGGCGGTTACGAGGGCGGGGGCCCCGGCTCCGTCCGAGGCAGGAGGACGGTAAAGGTGGTGCCGGTTCCCTCCGTCGATTCCACTTCTATCCGGCCGCCATGGGCGTACACGATCCGCTCGGCGATGTACAGCCCCAGGCCCAGGTTTCCAGTGGGGCTGCTCGACGTGATCTTCCGGGGCTCGGAGCTGACCTTCATGGGGTTGAAGATGCCGTCGAGCCGCTCACCCGGGATCGCGGTGCCCTGGTTGTGGATTCGTATGCGAGCGTATTCACTGTCGCCGCCGATCTCCACCGTGACCGCGGTGCCCGCCTCGCCGTGTTCGACGGCGTTACCGATCAGATTCGTAAGGGCCTGGCTCACTCTGGAGGCATCCCAAGCGCCACTCTCGTCCGACGCGGTGGTGAGCAGGATCCGCTTATCGCGGTGGGCGGCGCTTATCTCCTCGACGACTTCGCGAACGAGCTGCTCCAGGCCGGCCTCTTCCCGAATGATGGGGATGCCGCCACCCAGCCGGCTCCGGGTGAAGTCGAGAAGGTCACCAACCATATCCAAGGTCCGGGTAGCGCTACTGGCGATCCGCGTGGTCAGCGTCCGGCTCGGCTCCGCCAGGTCGCCGCTCTCCAGCATGAACTTCGCCGAGGTATAGATCGCCCCGAGCGGGGTGCGGAGGTCGTGTCCCAGGATGGCGAGGAACATCTCCTTCGCCTGTTCGATGTTCTCGTTGAACTCCGCTACCGACTCCGCGAGCGACTGGTCGATCGCCTCGTTGAAGCGCGTGAGATCCTCTATGTCGGCGGATTTGAGCTCGCCCTGCTCCTTCGTCCAGAGGCGGAGCACGCTCGCTCGCAACGCCCGGTACTCGGCGACCATCTGCTCGACCGTGAACCCGCTCTCCGCGCGCCCGGCTCCGTGCTCTTCGGCCGCGGTCGTCTCCGCGGGCACGGCGTCGGGTGCAAGCCCTTTCGACTTTTCCTCCTGCTCTTCCTGATCCTGGTACGACTCGAGGTCGGCCGCGATCACCGTTAGCATCTCGCTCGCATGGTCACGGAGCGCCGGCACGTCCATCGTATCGCTTGCGGGCTCGCAGGTCCGAGCGAAGATCTCCCACTCCTCGAGAATCTCCTCGCGGTTCGATACGATGAAATCGTGAAGGCGCATCTAAACAGTTCCTCGCTTAAGATGAGCTGGCAGGCGATTTCGCAGCACTTCCCGGCCAAGGGAAGCCCACCGCTCCGACGGAAGAGATCACGGAACGTAGGATACCGGCGCTGTTACGATTGCAGACCGATTTCCACAACCATCCGGTCAGCGACGACGAAGAGACGATCCGCAGGGGTGGGGCTCACGTCGGCGCTCCCGGTGAACCCACCGAACGCCGGCAAGATAGCCACGTGCGGACGAAACCAAAAGCAGGGCAGCCGCGCGCGTTGGCGTCCGCGTCCGGCCAGCCGCACCGACGGATGCACGTGTCCGGAAAGCAGGTAGGTGCCTTCGACCGGCCGCTGATAGTGGTCGAATGAGAAAGGCGGTTCGAGGAGAGGCCCTTCGCGGCAGTCGATCCGCAGCTCGGGCGGGGGGTCGCCGGCGTGGCGATCGTGGTTACCGCGCACCAGAACAACGTCGAGCGAGCTCCGCCGTTCCCGCCAATCGGCGATCATCCGCAGCATTTCGGGCGCCCGACCCTCCCGGGCGTGCAGCAGGTCACCGAGCACGAGAAGTCGCGATGCGCCGGTGCGGTCCAGAGCCGCGTCGAGCCTCGCGAGCCCCTCGGCGGTGGTCCCGCGCGGGACGGGGAGCCCGGCCGCCCGGAACGTGGCGGTCTTTCCCCAGTGTGTGTCGGCCACGACCAGAGTTGCCGCTTCGGTCCAGTACACCGCCCGCTCGGGAAGCATGCTCAGGCTCTGGCCGCGCAGGGCGAGCGGTAGATCCCCAGTCACCCTGCGGCGCGCTCGAGTGAGAGCTGCATCCGGCGGACGCGGTCCGAAAGCGCTTCGCTCGACACGCGCTCCCGTGTGCGGTCGACGAGGAGCGGGAAAGCGAACGGCGGCGTCCGCTCCGGCTGCGTCAGGAGCGGTTTCGCATCGATGAGCCGCTCCAACGTACGACCGATTCGGCTGCTCTCGAGCTGCCGCTCGAGGACCTCCCGGTGTGCCTGCGAATAGAGCCGGTTCTCCGGGTCATAGCGTTGGAAGACGTCGAAGAAGAGCCCGCTGGACGCCTGGAGCTGTCGCGCCGACTTGCCGGACCGAGGATAGCCCGGGAAAACGAGCCCGGCGACGCGGGCGATCTCCCTGAACTGCCTCCGCGCCATCTCGGTCGCATTGAGGGACGCGGGGATATCGTCCAGGAGATGCGCCGGATCGAGCAGGCCCGCCGAGATCGCCTCCTCGATCGGCGCGGGCTCCGGGGAGAGCAGCTCGAACCCCCAGTCGTTCGCCGCCATCGTGAAGGTGATCGGCTGCAGGCGGGCGATACGGTACGCGAAGAGCGCGGCGAGACCCTCGTGCACGAGCCTCCCTTCGAAGGGAAAGAAGAAGAGGTGGCGCCCCTCGCGGCTCCGCACGCTCTCGATGAGCAGCTCGTCGGCCGCGGGGATCGCCGACCAGCGGGCCTGTACGTCGAGGATCGGCCGGACCGCCTCCATCTCGGGACCTCGGTAGATCCCCCGCTCCGCTTCCTCGAGCCGGTGGCGGAGCGCCGCCGCGAGCTCGGTGGAGAGTGGCAGCCGACTGCCGAGCCAACGCGGGATCGCCCCTTTCGACGACTTCGCCCGGCGGACCCACGCCTTCATGTCGCGGACCCGTACGAACTCGAGCGGTTTCCCTGCGAAGATGAAGCGGTCGCCCTGTTTGAGGCGCGCGATGAACGCCTCCTCGACCGAACCGAGCCGACCGCCGCCGAGGTACTGTACGGTGATCGACGCGTCGTCGACGATCGTGCCGATCGCCATCCGGTGGCGCCGCGCGACCTCTCGGTCCTCCACGACGTAGCGGCCGTCCCGCTCGATCACCCTGGAGTACTCCGGGTACGCCTGGAGCGCCTCGCCGCCCCGGGTGACGAAGTCGAGGACCCACGCCCATTCATCGTCGCGCAGTTCCGCATAGGCGCGGGTCGAGCGGAGCTCGGCGAGCAGCTCTTCGGGAACGAAGCCTCCGCCGAGCGCGACGGTCACCACGTGCTGAACGAGGACGTCGAGCGGCCGGTCCACCGGGAGACGCGACTCGATGGCGCCCGCTTCGATCGCGTCGCGCGCCGCCGCCACCTCCACCAGCTCGAGGACGAGCGTGGGCACGCACGTGACCCGGCTGACCGCGCCCGGGCGGTGGCCGCTCCGGCCGGCGCGCTGGAGAAGCCGCGCGGCTCCCTTCGGGCTCCCCACCTGGAGCACGCGGTCGACGGGTGAGAAGTCGACCCCGAGGTCGAGGCTGGAGGTGGCGACGACGCAGCGGAGCGCCCCGGAGCGGAGCCCCGCCTCGACCCACGCGCGGTTCGCCCGATCGAGCGAGCCGTGGTGCAGCGCGATCGTGCCCGCCCAGTCGGGCCGCGCGCCGAGGATCGCCTGATACCAGATTTCCGTCTGAGAGCGGGTGTTGGTGAAGACGATGGCGCTCGACCCCTCCTCGATCGCGTCCACCACCTGCGGAAGCATCTGTGTGCCGAGGTGCCCCGCCCAGGGGAAGATCTCGATGCGCGGCGGGATGAGCGCGTCGACCACCACCTGCTTCGGCTCCACCCCCTGGACGATCTCGAAGGGGATGTCCGCGCTCCCGACGAGCGTCCGAGCGGCCTCCTCGAGGTTGCCCAGCGTCGCCGAGAGGCCCCAGGTGAGGAGGCCGCGCTGGAACGCCCGCAGCCGGGCGAGGGCGAGTTCCACCTGCACGCCGCGCTTCGTCCCCATGAGCTCGTGCCACTCGTCGACGACCACCAGGCGCAGATCTCGAAAGAGATCGGCCGAGTCGTCTCGGGTGAGGAGGAGCGAGAGGCTCTCGGGGGTGGTGAGGAGTGCGGTCGGGAGACGCTTTGCCTGACGTGCTCTGACGGCCGGGGCGGTATCTCCGGTGCGAGTCTCGATGATCCAGGGGAGGCCGGTCGCCTCGAGCGGCTGCGCGAGCGCCTCGGCAGTGTCGGCGGCGAGCGCGCGAAGCGGCGTGATCCAGAGGACGCGCAGGGGCGGGGCGGCACGCCGCCTCGGTGCCGGTCGCTCCTCTTTCTCCAGGCCTTCGATGAGCGGGCCGAGCCAGGCGGCGAGCGTCTTTCCCGTTCCCGTCGCCGCGTGCACGAGGCCGCTCCTTCCCTCGCGGTACGCATGCCAGACCCGGTGCTGGTACTCGAACGGCGTCCAGCCGCGCGCCTCGAACCAGCTCCGGAGCTGCGGCGGGAGCGGGTGCGGCTTCCGTCGCGCAGTCACGTTCCCTCCAGCAGCGCGTGGAGCGACTCGATGGCGTCGGCCTCCTCGGGCTTCTTCTCGGTCCTCCAGCGCACGATGCGGGGGAAGCGGACCGCCAGACCCGACCTGTGCCGTGGCGACGCCCGGATGCCCTCGAACGCCACCTCGAAAACCTGCTCGGGGCGGACCGACCGGACAGGACCGAACTTCTCGACGGTGTTCCGCCGGATCCATCGATCGAGCTCGCGGATCTCCGCATCGGTGAGCCCGGAATACGCCTTGGCGAAGGGCACGAGCACGTCACCGCTCCAGACGGCGAACGTGTAGTCCGTGTGGAGCGCGGCGCGGCGGCCGTGGCCCGGCTGGGCGTAGATCATCACCGCGTCCACCGAGAAAGGGTCGACCTTCCACTTCCACCACAGCCCCTTTCGCCTCCCGACACCGTAGGCCGAGTCGCGACGCTTCAGCATGAGCCCCTCCGCGTCGACCTCCCTCGCGCGGTGGCGGGCTGCGCGAAGCTCCTCCCAGTCCGACGCCTCGAGCGTGGGAGAGAGCCGGAACGGCATTTGTGATCCGGCCGTGGTCAGCAGCCGCTCCAGCATCATCCGTCGATCCGCGAGCGGAGTTTCGCGCAGGTCCTCGCCTTCGATCTCCAGCAGGTCGTACGCAATCAGCGCTACGGGGACCTCGGCGAGGATCTTCGGACCCAGTCGCTTCCGGCCGATCCGCCGCTGGAGGTCGGAGAACGGGAGCGGGCGATCGTCCGCCCAGCCGATGATCTCGCCGTCCAGCACGGTGCCCGACGGCAGGAGCGCGGCAGCCTCCGCGAGCTCCGGGAAACGGTCGGTCACCAGGTCCTCACCACGCGACCAGATGAAGGTCCGACCACCTCGGCGGATGAGCTGCGCCCGGATGCCGTCCCACTTCCACTCGGCGATCCACTCCTTTACGGCGCCGAGCCGCTCCGGCTCGCCCTCGAGCGCATATGCGAGGAAAAAGGGGTAGGGTCGTGAGATGTCGGCGTCGCCCGTCGCCTCGGAAAGCAGGCGCTGGAACGCTTCCGGAGTAGGCTCCCACGCGCCCATCAGTCGGTGCGCGGTGGTCGCCTCGTCGACGCCGCTCGCCGCGCTGAGCGCCCGGACGACGAGGCTGCGCGAGACGCCCACGCGGAAGCCGCCGGTGATCAGCTTGTTCCAGACGAACCGCTCGGTACCATCGAGCTCCCGCCACGCTTCGACTACGGTCGCGCGCTGTGCATCCTCCGTTTCGCCCGCCATCGCCAGCAGACGGTCCTCGACCCAGCGGGCGAAGGGGACGTCGGAGGTGCGGTCGGGCGGCGGGAGGAGGAGAGAGATCGTCTCGGCGAGGTCGCCGACGGTGTGGTACGACTCCTCGAAGAGCCAGGCCGGTACACCCGATACCTCGAGAGCCCAGCCGGCCAGCCGCCGCACGGGCACCAGCCGCTTCGGCCGATTGCCGCTGAGGAAGTGGACGGCCCAGGCGGCGTCGGCGGGAGGCGCCTCCGAAAAGTACGCCGCCATCGCCGCGATCTTCTCAGTGGTGCGCGTCGTGGAGTCCATCTCCTCGAAGAGGCGGGCGAAACGCTTCATCTTTCGTCGCCGGCGTCCGCGTCGGGTTCGACCGGTTCTTCCGCCGCGTCGTCCCCATCGTCTTCGTCGAGATCGCCCTCCCAGCGGCTTGCGACCGCCTCCGCCTCGAGCCCGCGCTCCCGCAGCCAGCGAACGACCGGTTCACGGTAGCCGTGGGTCACCCAGACGCTGCTGGCCCCCGTCGCGTCGATCGCCGCGAGGAGCGAGGGCCAATCGACATGGTCGGAGACGACGAAGCCGCGGTCGACGGCGCGGCGGCGGCGGGTGCCCCGCACCGCCATCCAGCCGGACGCGAAAGCAGTCGAGATG
>JBBDRR010000151.1:3034-5055 GCA_040905395.1 Gemmatimonadota bacterium | reverse complement strand
GGCCTCCGTGTACTGCGGGGGCATCGCCGTGAGTGGCACCAGCAGGACGCCCGAGGGCTGGAAGCCGAGCTCCGTGTCGACGGCGTTGCGCAGGCTACGGACGAGCAGCGAGGCGCACACCAGGAGCACCACGCAGATCGCGACCTGACCCGTCACGAGGCCCGCGCGCAGCGCGCCCGATCCCCGGCCGGCGTTCGCCCCCTCGTTCCTGAGGACCGGCGCAGGATCCCGCCGCGCCGTGATCAGGGCCGGCAGCAGACCGAAGAGAGTCGCGGCGATCAGTGAGATCGCGACGGCGAAGACGAGGACGCGCCCGTCGAGGGACACTTCGACCGATCCACCGAAGGGCAGTGCCTCACCGACGCCATTCAGCACGCCCATGGTGCCGAGGGCCAGCACCACGCCGACGATTCCGGCGGCGGCCGCGAGCAGGCAGCTCTCCGTGGTGAGCTGGCGCACGATGCGTCCGCGCTCCGCGCCTATCGCGAGGCGCACCGCCAACTCCTGCCGGCGTTTCGTCGCCCGAGCGAGCAGCAGGTTCGCTACGTTGGCGCACGCGATCAGGAGCACCAGGCCCACCAGAGCCATCAGCAGCGCGGCGAAGTTGGTGATCGCGCCATGCGCTGCGGGCGAGAGCCAGGTCGAGCGGCCGGCAATCGTGCTCACCTGCCGCGATACTTCCCGCACGTCGCTCCACTCGTCCGGATACTGCTCGTAGAGCGCCGCGCCGATCGATTCGACCCGCGCCGCAACCGCCTCCGGCCTCACCCCGGACAGCGGACGCCCCATGATGCCCAACCACCGCGATGACCGCTGCTCGAGGATGTCGCCGCCGCTCGAAGAGGGCCGCAGCGCAGGCGCCTGACCGATCGGAATCCAGGCATCGGCGGGGCTCCGTCCTCCGGGCCCCGCGAAGCCCTGCGGAGCGACGCCCACGATCGTCAGAGGGCTGCCGTTCAGCCGCACCACCCGACCCGCCACACCGGCATCGCCACCGAATGCGCGCTGCCAGAGCGAATGACTGATGACGGCCACGGCATCATCGCCCTCCACCCGGCTTCCGGCCGGTAGCATCAGACGTCCGGCCGCGGGGTCGATGCCGAGGACCGAGAAGTAGTTCGTCGTCACGAACTCGGCCGGAACGGACTCCACCTGCTCTCCCGCATCGAGCGTCATGGTCGAGCCGGCGAACGCCGCGAGATCGGCGCTGCCTCGGAGACGGGACCGGAAATCCAGAAAATCCGGATAGGAGGATCCGCCGTACAGCTCGCCGCTGAAGCCGCTGGTGTAGATCCGCACCAGCTCGTCCGGCGCCGCGACGTGCGCCGGCGGCCGCAGCATCAGAGCATCGACGAAGCTGAAGATCGCCGTGTTCGCGCCGATACCGAGGCCGAGTGCGAGGACGGCGGTCGCAGTGAAGCCCGGATTGCGCCGTAGCTGCCGCGCGCCGTACCGAACGTCCTGCCAGAGTGTCGCCAGCCATTCGCGTCCGTTCATCGTCCTCGCTCTCCTCGTCGCGGTGCGCCGCATCTGCCGGCGCCCCTCCTCCAGATCGCCGAAGCGCCTCAGCGCCTCGGCGTGCGCCTGCTCAGGCGGCATCCCACTCCGCATCATCGCCTCCGCGCGTAGCGAGAGGTGCAGCCGAATCTCCTCCTCGACCTCGGCGGCGAGCGAACCGCGGCCGCGAATCGGCAGCCGGAGGAGCCGTCGGATCCCCGGGCGGATCACGAGCCCGGTGCGGCGGGGGTCCCGACCAGGATCCCACTGACCGTCCGCGCGTAGCGGAGAAACTTCTCCGTCTCCTCGGTCAGCGACGCACGGCCCGCCGGCGTCAGGTGATAGTAGCGGGCCCTGCGGTTGTTCTCGGTCAGCCCCCACTCCGCCTTCACCAGGTTTCGCTCCTCCATCCGGTAGACCGCCTGGTAGAGCGCGGAATCGTTCACCTCGAGCGCACCATCCGATCGATCCTCCAGCCATTGGGTGATCTCGAACCCGTGCATCGGCGCCCAGGAGAGGGCCTT
>JBBDRR010000151.1:0-2934 GCA_040905395.1 Gemmatimonadota bacterium | reverse complement strand
AATCGTGAAGGGAATACGAGTGATCAAGCCGGGCGGACAGGACGCGATGGAGTACGTCGAGTTCGATACTCCGCAGCCGGGATCGGGTGAAGCCGTGGTCCGGATCGAGGCGATCGGGGTGAACTTCATCGACGTGTATCATCGCACCGGGCTCTACCCGCTGCCGACCCCCTTCACGCCTGGTTCGGAGGGCGCGGGGGTGGTCGAGGCCGTCGGCGATGGAGTCACCGAAGTGAGGAAGGGCGACAGGGTCGTCTTCTTCCATATCGGCGCGTACGCCGATCACGCCCTCGTGCCGGTGGCGAAGCTCGTACCGGTTCCGGAGGGGATCGACAGCCGGACCGCGGCCGCGGCGCTGCTGCAGGGGGCGACGGCGCAGTACCTGACGACGAGCACCTTTCCACTGACAGGGACGGAGAAGGTACTGGTGCACGCCGCGGCGGGCGGCGTGGGTGGGATCCTGGTGCAGATGTGCAAGCAGAAGGGCGCCTTCGTGTTCGGCACGGCGTCGACGAGCAAGCTCGAGGTCGTGCGTGAGGCGGGTGCGGACGTGGTGATCGACTATACCACGACCGACTTCGAGCCGGAGATCATGAAGCAGACGGACGGAGTCGGGCTGGACGTCGTCTACGACTCCGTGGGCCAGACCACGTTCGACGGGAGCCTGAACTGCGTGAAGCAGCGGGGGATGCTGGTGATGTTCGGGCAGTCGAGCGGCCCCGTGCAGCCGTTCGACGTGCTCCGGCTCTCGAAGAAGAGCACCTTCCTGACGCGGCCGTCGCTGGGCCACTATATCGGCGATCGCGACGAGCTGCTCTGGCGGGCGAGCGACCTGTTCGATTCGATCAGGTCGGGAGCGGTGGAGATCAGGGTGGACCGCGAGTTGCCGCTCGAACAGGCGGGTGAAGCGCACCGGCTTCTCGAGAATCGGGAGACGGTCGGGAAGCTGCTGCTCATTCCCTGACACGGCGACACGCAGATCAAGAAGAGAGGGAGATTCGATGTCGAACCAGGATAGTGGACCGAGGCACACGGCGCCCGGAATCGGGCGCGATTACCCCCTGCACGAGACGGCGGCGAAGCTGAACGATCGACTCGGGCTGTACCTCTCTCCCGAGCAGCAGCGCGGGCTGGCCACGGGCCTGCTCGTCGGGGCGGCGCTCGGCGCGGCGATCCTGGCATGGGGGGTGGTGGAGTCGCTGCGGGAGGGGGGCTGAAAGGGAATAGGGAATAGGGGGCAGCACTCTCATCCCGAGCAGCTGTCATCGCAGCGCAGCCGAGGGATCTGCACCTGGTCGCCGGAAGGCATTACCGCGGAGACTTAAAGACACGACGATGTGCTGTGCCCCTGCATCGGGGGAGAGAGTGTCTAGACTCTCAGCTCTTTTCTTCATGTCTTTGCGCCTTCGTGGTGATCTGACCTGGATGGATACCCGGGTGCGTTTGGGTGGCTGGGGCGGCCGCGGCGCCGAAGTGCAGATCCCTCGGCTGCGCTCGGGATGACTGGGAGGGCCGCGAGCCCCCCTATTCCCTATTCCCTATTCCCTATTCCCCTCTTTCCTCGCCATCCTCACGTCGCCATGACCATGATCACCACCGCGATTACCCCGCCGACCACCATCGTGATCAGCGCCGACACGCGGAACTTACGGAGGTAGAGCAGCAGCCCGAAGCCGGTGATGGAGAGGAGGGCGAGCAGGACGCCGGAGATGTCGATGATCAAACGCCACGGCCCCTCCGCCTCGGTACCGCGATGGAGCTGGTTGAGGACGCCGACGGGTCCCTGGCTGACGATGATGAGGTCGTAGTCGCCGGTCTCGGGATCGAAGAATGCGTCCGCGGCGTAGCCCGGGGACTTGAACGCGAGCGAGCCCTCGAAGTCGTCGACGCGGTAGTCGAAGAGGTTGCCCCCGACGCCGTGCTCGGCGCGAAGGTGCTCGGAGATCAGGAGCCAGTCGACGTCCGCATCGCCATTCCCCTCCCATCCCGCCGGCAGCGTGCCCGTCTCCTCCAGGACCGTCTCGGCCTTGCCGAAGACCCAGTCCGGATGGTTCAGGGTGATCCCGGTGACGGCGAAGAAGAAGATGACGAGGAGGCTCACCATGGAGATGTAGACGTGGAGCCAACGGAGGGTGGCGTGGACCCGCAGACGGATCGGTCGTTGTCGTGGGACCGGACTCGCCGATCCGCCGAAGGGGGGCAGGACGCTGTGGTCGCTACTCTCGCTCACGGTACTCAACCCGCGCTCCTCCGATCTCCTGGTTGCCTTCGAGGTCCACCGCGAAGGGGGTCCCGGCGAAGGTGAGCTCCTGCCTGATGATCTGATAGCTGCCGCGCTCGCGGACGCACTCGACGCAGACGAAGTAGGTGCCCATCTCGGCGGGCTCCCCCGCGTCGGTCCGCCCGTCCCACACCAACGTATAGGTGCCCGGCCGCCGCGTCGGGCTCGAGATCGCGTCGCTGATGTCGCCGGCGCCGCCCGCGCGCTGGCGGTCGCGCTCCATGCGGAACCAGCGGCGGAGCTCGCGGATCCAGCTCCGCCGGCCGCGCTGGATCCACATCCCAATGGTGCGCACCGGCTTCTCGTCCGGCGTCTCCACGTAGACGACCACGTATGGCCGCCGTCCGCCCGACGGCGTGATCACCTCGACGGTGACGGCGAGCTCGAAGCGGTCGTCCCACGGGGCGGCGCGCGGGCCGGATCGCGCGAGGGTGGCGAGTGCGTGCGCCGGGCGGGTCACGAGGGCGGCGCCCATCGTCAGCAGACCGGCAAGTGCGCCCCGGCGGCTCATCGTTCGTGACGTCCGGGCCTCCTTGATTGCCGCTCCCGGATGGGGTTGTTCGCGCCTTCGACCGCGTACGTCGGCCACAGCGTGTTGGTCCGGATGCTCCGATCGGCCGAGACGATCAGGCAAGCCACGCCCGGCATCGTGT
>JBBDRR010000150.1:0-29239 GCA_040905395.1 Gemmatimonadota bacterium | reverse complement strand
CCTCTTGGTGTAGCTATCGGCTATCAGCTATCAGCTATCGGCCACGGATAACGGATAACGGATAACGTACAACGCCGTTCCCGTTCCGCATTGCCCGGGGTTGCCCAGATTGCTATACTCCGCTTCATAATCTTCCCGAAATATCTGTCCGGCCGCCTCCCTCGGGTGCAATGACGCCAGCCGAGCCCGATCGTGCCATCTCCGTACTCGTCGTCGACGACGAGGAAATGCTCGCGAAGAGTTGTCTTCAGATTCTCGCGAGCGACGGCTACGATGTGGGCGTCGCCTGCCGTGGAGAGGGTGCGATCGAGTCGGTCCGCCGACAACGTCCGGACATCGTCCTTTCCGATCTCAGGCTCCCCGACATCGACGGGATCGAGCTGCTCAAGCAGATCCGCAGGATCTCGCCCGGAACGCTCGTGATCATGGTGACCGGCTTCGCGACCGTCGACTCCAGCGTGGAGGCGATCGAAGCCGGTGCGTTCGACTACATCCCGAAGCCATTCACCGCTACCCAGCTCCGCATCCTCGTCGGGCGTGCTGCGCAGCAGGTGCAGCTGCGTGGCGGGAATGGCAAGCCTCCGGGGGGTGCCGCCGCAGCGGGCGCCGGAGCGGAGATCGTCGGTACGAGCGAGCCGATGATGAGGATTCTTTCGGTCGTCGAGCGCGTCGCGTCGACCGAGGCGAGCGTTCTCCTCTCCGGCGAGTCGGGTACCGGCAAGGAGCTCGTCGCGCGCGCTCTTCACGACCGCAGCCATCGGTCCGCAAGGCCGTTCGTGGCGATCAACTGTGCCGCGCTTCCCGATCAACTTCTCGAGTCCGAGCTGTTCGGCTTCGAGAAAGGGGCGTTCACGGGCGCCGACGCCCGGCGGGACGGGCTACTCGAATGTGCCATCGGCGGCACCTTCTTCCTCGACGAGATCACGGAGATGAGCTTGGAGCTGCAGGCGAAGCTCCTGCGGGTGATCCAGGAACGGCGGATCAGGCGGGTGGGCGGGAGCAAGGAGATCCCGATAGACGTCCGCTGGATATCGGCGACGAATCGGGACCCGGACGAGGCGGTGCGGCAGGGACATCTACGACAGGATCTCTTCTTCCGTCTGAACGTCGTTCCCATCCGTCTGCCGCCGCTGCGGGTGCGGAAGGAAGACCTTCCGGTGCTGACGGAGAAGTTCCTCGCCCACTTTGCGGAGGAGTACGGAAGGCCGGGTGTGACGCTCGGCCAGCGGGCCTGGAAGCAGCTCGGGCAGCATTCATGGCCCGGGAACGTGAGGGAACTACAGAACGTGATGGAGCGGATCGTCTCGCTCAGCGGTGAGAATGAAACGACGATCGAGGAGCTGCCGGAAGAGCTGCTGGGTCGGTGTCCGCCATCGGCGAACGGGATCGAGCCGCACGTCACGGCCGAGCGGCCGTTCCACGAGGCGAAGGCGGAGGCCATAGCTTCGTTCGAGAAAGCCTATCTCCAGGATCTGCTTCGCCGAAGTGGCGGCAACATATCTCAGGCGGCGCGCGATGCCGGAATCGATCGGAAGACGATCCACCGGATGCTCTCGAAGTACGACGTCGAGAAAATCCTCAGTTGAGGAACTCCCGTATCTCGAGCGGGAGGAGCCTTCGGGATCGGGGCACATCAGTCGGAGTTCCGCCCCTTCCGCGTCTGCGCCAGAATCTTCCCGGCCGCCGCTTCGGGATCGTGGGCGTGCATGATCGCCGCCAGCACAGCCACGCCTGCCGCCCCCGCCGCGATCGCCCCCGCGGCGCGCTCCTCGTCGAGTCCGCCGATCGCCACGATTGGCACCGACACCCGCCGCCTCGCCTCCGCGATACCCTCCAGCCCGACGGCGTCTCCCAGGCCTGACTTGCTCCCTGTTTCGAACACCGGGCCCAGCCCGACGTAATCGGCTCCCTGCGCCTGAGCCGCGGCGGCTTCCTCGGCGGTGTCGACGGAGCGGCCGAGGACGAAGGCTCGTGGTACGATCCGGCGTGCTGCCGGGAGGGGAAGATCGTCGTCGCCGAGATGCGCCCCGTCTGCTCCGATCGCCAGCGCGATGTCCACCCTGTCGTTGACGATGAGCAGGGCGCCCACATCGAGGGTCAAGCGGCGCAGCGCTTCCCCCAGGTCATTGATCTCACGAGCGGTTGCGTTCTTCCACCTCAGCTGGATCGCCGGCACTCCGGCACGCAGTGCGGCGCGCGTAGCCTCGAGCGTCCCGGTCCGGGCTCGGGGATCGGTGATCGCCATCACCGCGAGACGTTCCGCAAGGCCGCTCATTGTGATTCGGAAGCCGCCTCCTCACGCATCCGCGAGACTCGCCCCCTGGCCGAATTGTGCTCCGCCAGGCTGCGGGTGAAGATATGCGATCCGTCCGGTCGTGCGACGAAGTAGAGGAAGGGAACGTCGGCAGGGGCGAGCGTGGCGTCGATCGCCCCGGAGCTCGGTGAGGCGATCGGGCCCGGGGGAAGGCCGCGGTTCGCGTAGGTGTTGTACGGATGGTCGGCTACTGAATCGATATGGGCGTATAGTAGGCGGGTCTGGTGAACTCCGAGGGCATACTGCACCGTGGGATCCGCCTGGAGTGGCATGTTGATCCTCAACCGGTTGTGGAACACGGCCGCGATCGTATCGCGCTCGCCCCAGCGTCTGGCTTCCTTCTCGACGATGGATGCGAGGGTGACCACCTCGCGCTCGGTCATGCCGATCGAATCTGCCCCGGCCTGCCGTTCCGGCGTCCACACCTGCTTGTAACGACGGACCATCCCGCTCACCGCCGTCTCCGGCGAACTGCCGAGGGGGAGGACGTAGGTGGCGGGGTAGAGGTAGCCCTCGACCGTCGGCCCCGGCACGTCGTACCGTTCGGCAGCCTCCTCGTCGAGGAGAGCCGTCATGAGCGAGTCGACCGACGCGTCCGTCGCCTCGGCGATCCGCGGAGCGATCTGGCCGAGCGTCCATCCCTCGGGTACGACGATCGTGATCTGGACCACGTCGCCGCGCACGAGCTGCTCCAGCACGTCGGACCACGCCAGACCGCGCTGCATCTCGTAAACGCCCGGCTTCACGTTCCGCTCGATCCCCTTGAACCTCGCGTACAGCCGAAAGACGGTCGGCTGCTCGATGATGTCATGGGCGGCGAGGGTATCCGTGATCGCGCCGACTCCGCTTCCCTGCGGGATTGTGAAGCGAACGGGCTCACCGCTCGGCGAGCCGCCGCCGCACGCGGTGACGAGCGCGGCCGCCGCCAGGAGCAGGACGACGCAGAGCCGCCGGCCCAGCCCGCAAAACGCCGCCGACATGCCGCTCCGAGCCCGTATATCAGCTCGTGATGTCATCGCCAGCACTCTCCTTCGCGAGAAATTCTCTGAGGATGATGGCCGCCGCGGCCGTATCCACCCGCTCCTTTTCCTCCCGCTGCCCCCGCTTCAGCCCGCTTCCCCTCACGGCCCGCTCCGCCTGCACCGACGACATACGCTCGTCGATCATGTGAACGGGTCTGGCACATCGCTCGCCCAGCTTGGCGGCGAAAGCCCGGACCTCGTTCGTCCACGCCGTATCGTTGCCACTCAGGGCGAGCGGGAGACCGACCACGATCTCCGCCACCCCGTGCTCTTGCACCAGGCGTTCCAGCTCGCGCCACGGCGGTCGCTTGCCCGCGCGGCGGGTAAGGGTGGTCAGCGGAGACGCGATGGTGCGCGTCGGGTCGCTCAGGGCCACACCGATGCGCCGCTCACCGTAATCGACGCCCAACACCCGTGTCATGTCGGATGGCTCTTGTATGCGGCGGGGTGCATAGAGGCATTCATGCGAGAGCGGAGACGGCGCTCCTGTATCCGGATCCTCCCAGCATTTCCCCGTGCACCTTCTCCAGCGCAGGCGCGCTTCCAATCAGGAACCGGCACTGCCCCTCTCCGGATCCCCTGCACTCGACCTCGAGCGCCGCAAGGTCCTCCCCCGCGACCTCGCGAAGCAGCCCGGCCAGAAGTCCAGTGGTGAGATGACAGCTCGGGCGTCGGGATTCCGTCGCTCGGCTTTCGATCCAGGTGGTACTGGAAAGCGCCAGGACGCCCGCGTGTAGCTCCTCCTGCTCGATCGGCCCCAGCCCAATTGCGACGAAGTAATCGCTCAGCGCGTTCCAGAACTCGGTCCTGGCGAGAGATGCCAGGGTTCGGCGGTCGCCGGAGCGGCTCGCCACCCACTCGGCGAACCCCGCGTGGAGTGCCGATGCGCCCTCCAGCCCGATCTGCCTCAGAACCTGCGCAGCCTCCGTCTCCCCGCAGACCGCCATGACTCCCCTGTGCACGGCCCCGATCGCCGCTGCCGGAACGCTGCCGGCTCGACCCCTGCCTTCCGTACCGTTCATGTCGCCTCCCCTTCCGCTGGTTCGCCATCGGACGTCTCGATTCGCGCGAGAAGCTCCGCTTCGGTCAACTCGCCGATCCCGAGCTCCCGGGCGCGGTCGAGCTTCGATCCCGCATCCTCTCCCAGCACGAGGTAGTCCGTCGACCTCGTTACGGTTCCGGTCACGCGGCCTCCTGCTTCTTCGATGACCCTGGTCATCTCCTTCCGCGAAAGGGTGGGCAATGTTCCCGTTATCACGAACGTGAGGCCCGTCAGCGGCCCCTCCGCGAGCCTCGCCCGTTCCTCCGTCAGCCGGACCCCAGCCTCCCGCAGCTTGGCGATGATCTCGAGGTTGCGCGGTTCCGCCAGATAGGACGCGAGCGCCCCCGCCGTCGTCTCGCCGATCCCGTGGATGGCGGCGACCTTCTCCATCGGCGCCGACGCGATTCGGTCCATCGAGCCGAACGCCTGCGCGATGAGCTGCGCGGCGGTTTCGCCCACATGCCGGACGCCGAGTCCGTAGAGGACCCGTGCGAGCCCGCGCTCCTTCGAGCCTTCGATGCCGCCTATGAGATTCTCCGCGGACTTCCGCTGAAACCCTTCGAGACCGAGGAGCGTGTTCACGTCGAGAGTGTAGAGGTCACCCACCTCGACGATCGCTCCGACCTCGAGGAGTTGCTGAATCGTTCGCTCCCCGAGACCTCGGATGTCCATCGCGCCGCGGCTCGCGAAGTGAACGACGCCCCAGTATGAGCGGGCGGGGCACGCGCCATTCGGACAGTACGCCATCACCTCGTCCGCCGGCCGGTCCACCGGCGTCTCGCACACCGGGCAGCGATCGGGCATGGTGAAAGGCGGCGGGCGGTTTTCGCCCTCCTCCGTGACAGGGCCCACCACCTGCGGGATGACGTCGCCGGCTCGCTTCACCAGGACCCGTTCGCCGGCCCGAATATCCTTGCGTCGGATGTCCTCTTCGTTGTGGAGCGTCGCCAGGCGAACCGTCGTCCCGCCGATCTCCACCGGCTCCAGAACGGCGTACGGGTTGAGGCTCCCGGTTCGACCCACATTGATCTCGATCGAGAGCAGCCGCGTCGTCGCGATCGTAGGGGCGAACTTGTATGCGATCGCCCAGCGCGGCTCCCGTCCCCCCACGATTCCGAGCTCGGAGTGGAGCTCTAACGGATCGACTTTCACCACGACACCGTCGATCTCGTAGTCCAGATCGCCCCGTTCGCTCTCGAACCTCCTTACGTACTCTTCGACGTCGGCGAGCGAGTCACACCGTGACCGTCGCCGATTCACGGGAAGCCCCCATTCCTCCAGTATCTCCAGTAGCTCGCCCTGCGTGCGGACGGGAAGCGGTTCCGTCGAGCGCGGGTCGAGCTGCAGCGCGAAGGCGAAGAAGCGCAGCGGGCGATCTGCCGTGATCGCCGCATCCAGCTGTCGGAGGCTGCCGGCCGCCGAGTTCCGCGGGTTTGCAAACGTCGCCTCCCCCGCCGTCGCCCGCCGTGCATTCAGCTCCTCGAAGCCGGCCAGCGACATGTACGCCTCCCCCCGGATCTCCATGTAGGCAGGCGGCGGCACGCGACCCTCACGCAGCCGAAGCGGAATCTCGCGGATGGTGCGGAGGTTCTGCGTCACCTCCTCTCCGACGACGCCATCTCCCCGCGTCGCACCACGGACGAAGATCCCATTCTCGTATGTCAGTGCGACCGCGATTCCGTCGACCTTCGGCTCCGCCGTATAGCCACAAGACCGGACCTCTTCGGCGATCCGCGCATTTCGCGTCTCCCACGCCTCGAGCTCCGCGAGGTTGAAGGCATTGTCCAGTGACAGCATCGGCGCGAGATGACGGGTTTTCTCGAGCCGGCTGGCCGGGGCCGCTCCGATTCGCTGCGTCGGCGAATCCGGTGTACGAAGGTCGGGGTTCGCCTCCTCGATCCTGCGAAGCTCGGCGAAGAGACGGTCGTATTCGGGGTCCGGGAGGGTGGGGCGGTCGAGGACGTGGTACTCGTGGTTCGCGCGGGTGAGGATCTCGCGCAGCTCCGCGGCTCTGTCCCGCGCAGCTTGGTCGACCCGCGTCATGTGTCGTCGGCGATTTCTGACGAGCGGTAAACCCGGTTGCGGCCAGATTCCTTGGCCGTGTAGAGTGCCCGATCCGCGCGCTTGATCAGGTCGTCCGGCTGGGATATGTCGGCGGCTCGCCCGGAGGCCACGCCCGCAGAGACGGTCATCCGCAGTTCCTTGCCCTCGTCACGAAAGACGTGCGCCTCGATGGAGGAGCGGACGCGCTCGGCGAAGCCCACGGCGTCGGGCTCGTCCGCGCCGGGAAGGATGGCGATGAACTCCTCACCCCCGTAGCGACCGATCATGTCGACCTCACGGGCGTTCTCCCGTAGAATCTGCGCCGTTTCTGAGAGGACCACATCACCCGTCGGATGCCCGTGCGTGTCGTTGAGCTGCTTGAACCGGTCGAGGTCGAGCATGACCACGCCGACCTCTTCACCGCTGCGCTTGCACCGCTCGTGCTCCTCGTGCAGCAGCTCGTGGACGTGGCGGTGGTTGAAGAGCCCGGTGAGTCCGTCGGTGATCGAGAGCTGCCGTAGCTGACGGTTGGCTTCCTCGAGCTGCCGGTTCTTCCGGTCGAGCTCGTCCTGAAGCCGTTTGATGCGTAGCATCGACCGCACGCGGGCTTCGAGCTCGGGGAAGTTGATCGGCTTCGTCAAATAGTCGTCCGCGCCAGCGTCCAGCCCTTCGACCTTGTCCTCGGTCTCTCCGCGCGCGGTGACGAGGATGATGGGGATGAAGGGAAGAGAGCCGTCCTGCTTAATCCGGCGCGAGACCTCGAAGCCGTCCATCAACGGCATCATCACGTCCAGCAGGATCAGGTGCGGTGGGTTTTCCTTGACCTTGTCGAGCGCCTCCTGCCCGTTGCTCGCGGACTCGATGACGTACCCGCGGCTCGAGAGCCGCGCGTCGATGATCTCCACGTTGTCCGGATGGTCGTCGACGACGAGGATTCGCTGCGACTCTTCCTTGACCACTTCGCGTTCCGCGTCGCTCAGGCTTCGCCGCCCTTGGCGGCGCCGAGAAGACGCTCGACCTCGGCGACGACCCGCCGAGGTTCGCATGGCTTGGCCAGGTAGCCATCGCAGCCGACCTCTTCCGCCTTCATCCGATCGGTGGCGAGGGCGTGCGCCGTCAGGGCGATGATCGGGATGTCCTTCGTTCCCTCTTCCGCCTTGAGGATCTTCGTGGCTTCCCAGCCGTCGATCACTGGGATCGAGATGTCCATGAGGATGAGGTCCGGGTGGTCCTCGCGCGCCATCCGGATTCCATCCTCCCCATTGCGGGCCTCGATGACCCGGTAACCGAAATGTTCGAGAATGGTACGATAGACGGTACGGTTGTCCTCGTTATCCTCCACCAGCAGAACGGTCTTCGTCGCATCGGACATACGCCGGAGCCTCCTTAGAAATCACGCGGCACGACAGAGTTGCATCGGCCGCCGGGTCGGTGACGTATCGTGGATCGCCAAGATAGCAGTCCGCCGCGCGCACGGGCAACCCGGATCACACGGTGAAGAAAGCCCCTCGAGCGCACGGAGCGTGCCCTCGGAGTCGCGCCGCCGAAGAATGCAGCCGAGCGGTTCCGTGAGCCGCTCTCACATCCCCCGATGGATCGGACCGGAACCCTCCCTGGCATACGCATTGCGCCGGCTGTGGGACAAAGGCATCATACGTGAATCTCCGGCTCCCGATGCCCCAGATCAGGACGATTTCCTCTCATGTATTACGACGACGAGGCACGGCGCTTCAACTTCGCGAGCGGTCTTCTTCTCGGCGCCGTCCTCGGCACCGGTCTCGCGCTGTTGGCCTCGCCCCAGAAACGTCGCCCCAACCCGCGGCGGATCGGACGGTCTGCAGCCGTCGTGAAAGGCGCCGCGAAGTCCGGTTTGGAGCGGGTTCCGAACACCATCTCGGAACTTCGTAGCGCCGCCCGACAGGCGGCTCGATGAGTGGTTCGGCCCGGCCGACTTCCAGCGCGGATCTCGAATCTCTCTTCAGGCAGCTCTTCCCGCGACGCCGATTTCTGGTCGTTTCGAATCGCGAGCCGTACGAGCATCGCTGGTCGGACGAAGTGGGCGAGATCCAGGTCCGGGTACCGACAGGGGGCCTCACCTCTGCCCTCGATCCTCTGTTGCAGGCGTTGGGCGGGACCTGGGTCGCGTGGGGGAGCGGCGAGGCCGATGCGAGTGTCGTCGACGACGGCGATTCCATTCGCGTGCCGCCCGACGACCCCCGCTACACGCTCCGCCGGATCTGGCTCACACACCATGACATCCACCGCTACTATCTCGGGTTTTCCAATCAATTTCTCTGGCCGCTCTGCCACCTTCGCCCCGACCTGACCCGGATCCGCGCCCGCTACTGGGAGCGCTATCGGCGAGTCAATCGCCTCTTCGCCGACGCGGTTCTCGACGAGGTGCGCGGCGAACCGGCCGCCGTCTGGTTCCAGGACTATCATCTCGCCCTCGCGCCAGAATACGTCCGCGCCCGGCGGCCGGATCTGACCCTCGCGCACTTCTGGCACATCCCATGGCCGCCCGTCGACATATTCCGCCTGGCACCCCACGGCGAGCGTCTGCTCAACGGGCTCATGGCGAACGACCTCGTCGGCTTTCAGCTGTCCGGCTTCGCCGACAACTTCCTCAGGTGCGCCCAGACCTTGACCGACGCGAAGGTAGACTGGAGTGAGCGGAGCGTCACTCGGGGCGGACATACCTGCCGGGTCGGCGCCTTTCCCATCTCGATCGACGTGGAGAGCTTCCGCTCGGCCGCCTCCAGCCCCGACGCGGAAGTCCAGATGAAGCGCATCCGCGAGCGCTATGCTCCGCGGGGTGGAACCATCGGGATCGGTGTTGACCGTCTCGATTACTCCAAGGGCATTCCCGAGAAGTTCAAGGCGCTCGAGTTCCTCTGGGAACGCTATCCGGAGTTCCGCGAGCGTATGACCTTCGTTCAGGTCGCGGTACCGAGTCGCAGCGACATCGAAGCCTACGACGAGTTGACGCAGAAAGTCGATCGGCAGGCGTGGGAGATCAACGAACGCTTCGGTACGGAGACGTGGCGCCCGATCCACCTCATCAAGCAGTCTCTCCCCTCGGACCGTCTTGCCGTCCTCTACCGCCTCGCTGACTTCTGTATCGTGAGTTCTCTGCAGGACGGGATGAACCTCGTCGCGAAGGAGTACGTCGCGAGCCAGGTCGACCGACAGGGAATTCTGCTACTCTCCCGGTTTACCGGCGCGGCGGAAGAGATGAGCGATGCTACCCTCGTGAATCCCTACGACCCGGAGCAGATGGCGCTCGAGATTCGCGATGCCCTCGGCACTCCTGCCGAGGAGCGTGCCGTATTGATGGCCGGTCTACAGGATTCGCTGCTCACCATCTTCGATTGGATGGAACTGGTCTTCACCGAGTGGGGCGAAGTGACGCGGGAGCGAACCGGTCGCGGCCCGGCGACGTCGGTGCCGCCCGACCCCGACGAAGACGTCGCCTGACCAGTCAAGGGGTCGTCAGCGGGCGATGAAAACGCGGAACTCGACACCCGCACCGTCGAACGCATCCGTCATTCCGGCGACGCTGTCCGGAAGCGTCTCGATCGCTATGTCGCACCGCGCATTCGATTCGCTCGGCGCCGGGACGATCTCGTGCGGAATCCGCTGCTCCCTTGCGATTTCTTCCGCCCAGAGCGCGTGGTGCGTCGTTTCGAAGATGAAGATCGGTCGACTCATTTCGCTCGCTCGTTCAACACGTGCCGCCTGGGCACGCCGGTTCCCTGCAAAGCTGCGCGCGGCACTCGTCCGGGGCAAGCCGACTGAGCGCCGTCGGAAACTCCCTCAGGTCCACCACATAGAGAGGTCCTCACGGCCACAGGCGCTGCCCCAGCTCGGTTGACTCGAACGAACGATCGAACCAAATTGCCCGTTTTCGTCGCTTTGGGCGCGAACGTCGGTGAGCCGCTGGCCCAGCTTCGCAGGGCGGTCGAGCGTCTGAGTGCCGGTGTGCGGATAAGTGCGGTTTCAAACGTTTACCTTACCGAGCCGGTCGGATTCTCGGCGCAGCCCGACTTCTACAATCTGGTGTTGGGGGGAACGACGGACCTCACGGTGTTCGATCTGCATCGGCTGGCGGAGGGCGCCGAGCGGGAGATCGGTCGGGTTCGGACGGTGCGCGACGGTCCGCGGTTGATCGATGTCGATCTGCTGGCGTACGGGGAGCTGGCGATGGAATCCGAGGAATTGACGATACCTCACCCACGCTTGCATTTCCGTCGATTCGTAGTGGAGCCGCTCGCGGAGATAGCGCCCGGTTGGAGGCATCCGGTGATCGGCAGAACGGCGGCCGGGCTTCTGGAGTTGCTCGAAGGAGGCGGTTCGGTGGTACGTCTCGGCCCGCTGAGGGAGGAGTAAGTGCCGCAAGCACGAGCTCTCAGGCGGGTTGAGTGTGGCGCCGGCGAAGTCGATGCCCCATTATAACGTGCCGTAAAAGCAGGAGCGGCGGATTTCGATCCCGTGTGGTAAAGGAGGTGCCCTCTACGATGACGGATGGAGCGGTGTTGCGCCGCCTCGCGCATGCGGGTTCGCAGTCGGGCAGTCTACAGGCCAGGCAATTTATGGCGGCAGGCTCGCGGGTGAAGGATTCGGTGCCGGAAAGGCGTGACAGGTATGACACGTTATGCAGTTCTCCAAGGAGCAACTATCATGTTGATAATCCGTAAGTACGTCTTTGCGCTAGTCATGACCGCGCTGCTACCCGGGCTTGTAGTGGCCCAGGAGCGGGGTACGGTCACGGGTCAGGTCGTAGAGGGTGCGACGCAGCAGCCGCTGTCGGGCGCACAGGTGACGATCGTAGGGACGACGCTCGGAACCCTGACGAACCAGCAGGGGCGTTTCGTGATTCCGAACGTGCCAAGCGGCCCGCGCGTGGTGCGCGCCACGCTGATCGGGTATTCGCAGGGCGAGCAGTCGGTGGCCGTACCCGCCGGTGGGTCGGTCGCTGCCACGTTCCAGCTGAACGAGACGGCGCTGCAGATCGAGGGTGTCGTGGTAACGGCGACCGGCGAGCTCCAGCGTGTTCGGGAGCGGGGAAACGTGGTCTCGCAGATCGACGTGAGCGGTCTGGATCTCGCGCCGATAACGAGGATGTCGGACGTCCTTCAGGGGCGAAGCGCCGGCGTGGTCGTCCAGCAGCCGAGCGGAACGACGGGTAGTGGTTCTCGAATTCGAATTCGCGGCGGTGCGAGCGCTTCGTTGAGCAACGAGCCGCTGCTGATCATCGACGGGGTGAGGATCGAGCAGAGCCCGAACTCTTCCTCCCTCGATCTCGGCGGTCAGATGCCCTCGCGGTTGGAGGATCTGAACCCTTCCGAGATCGAGAGCATCGAGATCCTCAAGGGGCCCGCCGCGGCGGCGCTCTACGGAACGGCGGCGGCGACTGGCGTGATCCAGATCACCACCCGCCGCGGCAGGGCCGGCCCGGCGCAGTGGAACGTGTTCTCGGAGCAGGGTCTCGTTCACGAGCGGAATCCGTGGCGTGGCAACTATCTGCAGCTTGGTGAGCATGCGAGCGGCGCCATCATTCCGTGCTGGACGTTCCGCCAGGCGACCGGACTCTGCGAGCCGACGGAGTTGCTGTCGTGGAATCCGCTGATGGATCGCGAAGAGGGCAACGGCGTCAGCGATACGGATCTGGGACCGGCGAGCCCCTTCCGTGACGGTAGCCGTCAGGTGTACGGCGGCAGCGTCAGCGGTGGTAGCGATGCGATGACCTACTTCATCCATGGCGAGACCGAGACCGAAGAAGGGATCTACGCAAACAACAACCTGGACAGGGTGTCACTTCGGGCGAACCTGCGGAGTCAGCTCCGCGACGACCTGGATGTGACGCTCACCAGCGGCTGGACCACTAGCGATCTGCAGATGCCGTTCGGCGACAACTCCGGAGTCGCCGGGTGGATCGGGGACGCGATCACGGGTGCGCCCGAGGACGATCCCGAATTCCGCGGCTACGCCACGGAGCACCCTTCCGCTTACGAGGCGCTGAGCAACAACCAGGGTATCGGGCGGCTGATCGGTAGCCTGAGCTCGACCTATCGACCGCTGACCTGGTTGAGCGTGAACGGCACGGCGGGTCTCGACGTGGTGAACCGGCACGATCGTCAGACCATCCCGCCGAATACGCTCTCTTCGGGCTCGTTTCCCGAGGGGCTGAGGCAGTCGAACAGGATCGAGATCAGCAACTACACGGCGAACCTCGGTGCGACCGCGACTCATCCGGTCACGGAGTCGATCCTTTCGACGACCGCGATCGGCGGACAGTTCCATCAGGAGCTCTTCCGCGGGACGTTCGCGTCGGGGTGGCGGCTTCTGCCCGGCACGAACTCGCTGGCCGGTGCGAATGCTCGCTTCGCGGTCAATGAGACGAACCAGGACATCCGTACGGTCGGCGCGTACGGGCAGCAGCAGATCGGCTATAACGACCGAATCTTCCTGACGGGCGCATTGCGCGGAGACGACAACAGCGCCTTCGGTGCCGATTTCGGCTTTGTCTGGTACCCGTCGCTGAGTGCCTCCTGGGTCATCAACGAAGAGCCCTGGTTCCCTGAGCTGGGGCCGCTCAACTCACTTCGGCTCCGCGCTGCGATCGGTCGCTCGGGCCTCCGCCCCGGTTTCCGCCAGGCGGAGACGTTCTTCACCCCCATCGCCGCCACGGTGGAAGCACGTGATGTTCCTGGCTTCTCGGTGGGCGGCGTAGGTGATCCGACGCTCAAGCCCGAACTGTCGACCGAGACCGAGGTTGGATTCGATCTGGGACTTCTGGACCAGCGTGTGGGTCTCGAGTTCACCTACTACCATAAGACGTCCGAGGACGCGCTCGTTGCCCGCCGACTGGCCCCGTCTCTCGGACTGGCGACGAGCCGGTTCGAGAACATCGGGACTGTCCAGAACAAAGGTATCGAGCTGCTCGTGAATGCCGAGGTGTTGAACCTGGACAACCTCCGCTGGGACGCGACCGTCTCCTACTCGACCAACGACAACGTCCTGCTCGAGGGCACCGAGCCGATCCAGTTCGGACTGGTCAGTTCGCAGCGGCATACGGAGGGTTTCCCGCTCGGCGGCTTCTGGTATTACCCGTTCACCTGGTCCGATCCGGACGGTGACGGTCTGGTCGCCGCCGGCGACGTGCACGTCTCATATGACCCTGACGACATCGAGTACGCCGGTCAGCCGCTACCCACCCGGATGGCGAGCCTAAGCACGGCGCTTACGGTCTTCGACTTCATCCAGGTGAGTGGCTTGCTCGAACACCAGGGTGGCCACACCCAGTGGAGCGGGACGGACGAGTGGCAGTGCGTGTACCTGAACTGTCGGGACATCAACGACCCGAACACGCCGCCCGAGCTCCAGGCCAGAGCGATCGCGGATGCGTTGTTCGGCACCTGGTTCGGTTACTTCGAGGATGCGGACTTCGTGAAGCTGCGCGAGGTGGCCGTGACTCTCATGGCACCGACCGATTGGGTCAATCGCTTCCGCTTCGATGGAGTCAGCCTGACGCTTTCCGGTCGAAATCTGAAGACCTGGACCGACTACACGGGTCTCGATCCAGAAGCGAACTTCGCAGGTGCGAACAATTGGACCACTACGGAGTTCCAGACGCAGCCTCCGGTTCGTTACTGGACGGCTCGGCTGAACGTCAACTTCTAATCGATCAAATAAATGCTTAATCAGACCAATACCCGTGGCAGGGCAGGTCGGAAGGCGTTCCTCCCGTGGAGGAAGAAGGGCCTTCTCACTCTGCTCCCGCTGCTCGCGGTCGCCGGCTGCGACATCGGCAGCCTTCTGGAAGTCGAGGATCCGGACGTGATCCTTCCCGGCGCGATCGAGGGTGTGGGAACCCTACCGGCCGTGCACGCGCACGCGATCGGCGAGTTTTCCGTCGCATACGGCGGCAACCCGGCCACCTTCACCGAGGGTCAGATCCTGGAAGCCGGGATGTTGACCGATGAGCTGATCCATACGGGCACGTTCGACTCTCGCGAGATCATCGACAGGCGAGTCGTGCTCGATTCGAACGGATCGATCCGCGATGCGTACCACAACCTGCAGCGGGCTCGTGCCGCGGCGGACTTCGCGGCCGAGGTGTTCGCGGACCTCGCGCCGAACACCGAGAGTCATGCCGAGGTGCAGAACCTCGAAGGGTATGCGGAGGTGATCTTCGGTGAGAACTACTGCTCCGGAGTCCCCTTCAGCCGTCAGACCATCGCAGGCGAGATCCAGTATGGTAACCCGCTGACGACGGTGCAGATGTTCGAGTCCGGAGTCGGCTCGTTCGAGTCGGCGCTCGCGATAGCGACGGCTGCAGGGTCGGCGGAACAGCAGAGCCTGGCCCGCGTCGGGCTTGGTCGGGCGTTGCTCGACCTGGGTCGCTTCAGCGAGGCGGCCGCCGCGGTTGCGGCCGTCCCCACCAATTTCGAATATGTAACGTTCCACTCCGCCGGCAGCTCCAGGCAGAACAACGCGGTCTGGGTCTCGGTGACGAACGGCGGCACCTTCTCCGTAGCTTCTCAGGAAGGGAACAACGGCCTGCCGTTCCGGACGCGCGGAGACATCGACGGGTCGATCTCGGACCCGCGGATTCCCGCGGTCCACATCGGTACGGCGGAGCGCGGTACGCTGCGCCCGCACGAGCACTGGGGTCAGCTGAAGTACCCGCTGCGTGAATCACCGACAGTTCTGGCATCAGGGGTCGAGGCCCGGCTGATCGAAGCCGAGGCTGCGCTCAATCAGGGTGCGTCTGGCGTTCCGCAGTTCGTCTCGATTCACAATGACATCCGGGACGACGTCGGCCTGGCCCCTCTGAATCTCGTCGACGTCGCGGCGATGAGTCAGCCGGAGCGTGTCGATCTCCACTTCGAGGAGCGCGCGTACTGGCTGTACCTCACGTCGCATCGACTCGGTGATCTGCGGCGGCTTCTCTGGGACTATGGCCGCGCGCAGGCGGACGTCTTTCCCGTGGGTCCGTACTTTCGGGGTACGCCGCCGGATGGCGTGGCCACAGGCAACGACTACGGAACCCACACGAATTATCCGGTCCATATCGACGAGCGGAACAACCCGAACTTCGAGGACTGTCTCACGCGTAACGACGAGGCAGGCCGGCACGGGTAGGCACGTACGGCGATCGGGGTGACGAAGCCCCGATGTCCGATTAGGGTGGGGGAGGCCGACGTGGCCTCCTCCGTTTTTTAATGGTCGTTCCCGACCGTGGTCGGCGGACTCCTGAGCCTGTACGCGGCCGTTGCGATCTCCTATTCTCCCCTCCTTCGGCACCGCAACAGATCAACATCGGAGTCGTCGCTTGAAAATTCGTGTAGCGTTCGAGGGAGCCGCTCCCTTCCCTGGCTACGACGTGCGGATCGGTCCGGGGATACTGTCCGATCTGGCAGGGCTCATCACCGCGGTCTGTGATGCCCATCGGTACGCCGTCATCGCCGATGGCACCGTCGCGCGGTTGTACGGCGAACGGGTTGTCGGCCTGCTGGGCGAGGCCGCGCGCCCCGCCGATCTCTTTTCATTTCCCGCGGGTGAGTCGAACAAGACGCGGCAGACGTGGGCGGAGGTCAGCGATCGAATGTTGGCGGCCGGCATCGGCCGGGACGCTGCCGTCCTCGCCCTTGGCGGCGGCGTCACGGGTGACCTCGCGGGCTTCGTAGCGGCTACGTTTCTCCGTGGCATTCCCGTCGTCCAGCTTCCGACCACGCTGCTGGCAATGATCGACTCCTCCGTCGGGGGCAAGACGGGCGTCGATACCGCGGCCGGGAAGAACCTGATCGGTTCCTTCCACCAGCCGGTTCTCGTTGCCGCGGATACCGATACCCTGTCCACGCTTCCGCTGGCCGAGATCCGCAGCGGAGTGGCGGAAGCGATCAAGCACGGGGCGATAGCGGATGCCGACTATTTCGACTGGATGGCGGCCAACGCGGATCGCTTGTTGGCACTGGAGTCGGACGCGTTGACGCGGCTCATCGGCCGCTCGGTGGAGATCAAGGCTGGAGTCGTCGGAGCCGACGAGCGCGAAAGCGGGATCAGGAAGACGCTGAACTTCGGCCACACCGTCGGTCACGCCGTCGAGGCCCTCTCCCGCTTCCGGCTCCTCCACGGCGAAGCCGTCGCAATCGGACTGGTAGTCGAGGCCGAGATCGGCGAAGCGCTCACGTTGTCGGAGCCGGGCACCGCGGACCGGTTGCGGGAGGCTCTCCGAGCCTTGGGCCTCCCGACCGCGGTCCCGTCGGAGTACGCGGCCGCCGCCATCCTCGACGTCACCCGGATCGACAAGAAGGCTCGCGCTGGACGGGTCGAGTATTCGTTGATCGAGAGGATCGGCGTGTCCAGCCCTGGTGCCGGGAGCTATGGTGTGCCGGTGGAAGATGAGGTGGTGCTGGCGGCATTGGGGCGGTGCGAGGGCTGATGTCATTCCCGCGAAAGCGGGAATCCAGTGATGTTCGAGAATGCCGCTGCACCGAGGTTATTCAGCCAATTCATCGTAAAGGTCCCGCCACTTCGGATTGAAATCTTCGATGATCTTCAGCTTCCACTGTCTGTTCCACCTCTTCATCTGCTTCTCGCGCCCGATCGCCTGTAACAACTCGGTATGGGCCTCGAAGTACACGAGAGAATGAACTCCGTATCGCTTCGTGAAGCCTTCATGCACGTTGTTTCGGTGTTCCCATACGCGGCGCAGAAGATCACTGGTGACGCCGATATACAGCGTCCGGTTGCGGGCGCTCGCCAGGATGTATATGTAACCCTGTTTCGGCATGAACTCACGATCGTTGACTGGATTCCCGCTTTCGCGGGAATGACTCGAAGGCCCCTACCCCAGCATCTCGCGCATCTGATCGAAGAAGTTCGTCCGCAGCTCCTGCTGGTCCTCGTCGCTGAGGGAGCTCTCGCTGGCGGCGGTGCGGATGTCGAGAAGCTCGGCGGGGATTTCCTTGAGGAAGCGCGAAGGCTGGCGGGGGAGGGTGTCCGGGCCGCGGCGACGGGTGCGGCAGCCAGAGAGGGTGAGCCGGTGACGGGCGCGGGTGATCCCGACGTAGAAGAGGCGGCGTTCTTCGGCGATCGGATCCGCCATGCCTTCGGCGACCGCGTGAACGCTGCGCGCGTGGGGGAGGATCTCCTCCTCGATTCCTACGAGGAAGACGTGGACGAACTCGAGACCTTTGGCGCTGTGCAGCGTCAGGAGCGTCACCTGGTCGGCATCGTCCTGCCTGGGGTCCTCTGAATCCGTGTCGCCGAAGAGCGAAACTCCCTGGAGGAAGCCGGCGATCGAGGGCGGCTCCCACTCGAGATCCTCGTCGGGAAGCGGAACGTCGGCCCATGTCCGGCGTTCGTAGCTCGCCAGGGACCCGATGAAGTCGCGCAGGTTGTCGACGCGAATCTGACCCAACTTCTCGGACTTGGCTTCGGCCCGGAGCGCATCCTCCAGCTCGAGATCGCGCAGAAAGGTCTCGGCCCATGTGGCCAGCGAGACATCGCCCCTGTGACCGCTTCGTAGCGCGCCTTCGACCCTCGCGAGATCCAGCCGAGCACCTTCGACGGTGCGTACGAAGCTCTCCACGGCTTCGGCCTGCGCGGCGCTGATCCCCTCGACGTCTCTGGCCCCTGGCAGCACCTCGGATAGCGGCACGCGCTCGTTTCGGCCCGCGTCCACGAGCTTGAGCAGCGTGGTTCGTCCGATCCCCCGGGTTGGGAAGTTGATGATGCGCCGCAGCGAGAGGTCGTCACGAGGGTTGAGGAGCACGCGGAGATAGGCCGCGGCGTCGGCAATCTCCTTGCGATCGAAGTACGACGTGCCGCCGATGACCCGGTAGGGGATGTTCGCACCGCGGAGCGCCTCCTCGATCGGCCGCGACTGGTAGTTGGCGCGGTAGAGGACGGCGAAGTCCCGCCAGCCGAGCCGCTCGTGGAAGCGGCGGATGCCGATCTCCCGGGCGAGCATCGCCGCTTCGTTCTCCTCCGAGGTTCGCCCGCCGGAGCCGTCGAACTCCCAGTAGTCGATCTTCGGTCCAGGGCCGTTGCTGGTACGCATCCGCTTCGGCTTTCGCGCCGTGTTGTGCGCGATGACCGCGTTGGCGGCGTCCAGGATCCGCTGCGTCGAGCGATAGTTCTCCTCGAGAACGACCACGCGGGCTCCGCCGTAATGCCGCTCGAAGTCGAGGATGTTGCGCAGATCCGCGCCGCGCCAGGCATAGATCGACTGGTCGTCGTCGCCCACTACGCAGAGGTTCTGCCGGGGCCCGGCGAGAAGGCGAGCGAGCTCGAGCTGCGCGCCGTTCGTGTCCTGATATTCGTCGACCATCAGGTAGTGCCAGCGCCGCCACATCGCCTCGCGGGCGACGGCGTGCTCGCGGAGCAGGGCCACCGGAAGCAGCAGAAGGTCGTCGAAGTCACACGCGCCGGCGGCCCGGAGCGATTCCTCGTAGCGCGGGAACGCGTCGGCGGCGAGTACGGCGTAGTCGTCCGAGCGGTTGCCGCGCGTCCTGCCCTCAGCCACTTCGCGAGTAGCGTCCGAAGGCGTCATCAGCCGGTTCTTCCACCCGGAAATTTCGGAAAGGACCCGCTTCACGTCGTAGTTCTCGTCGCCCGCAGTCGCCGCGACGTGTACCTCCTCGGCCATGATGCGGCGCAGGAGCGAAAGCTGATCGGCACCCGAGTAGATCGCGAAACGTTCCGGCAGGTCGATGAGCTTGCCGTGCTCCCTGAGAATCCGGGCGCCGAGGGAATGGAAGGTCGAGAGGGTGAGCTGCCGGGCCTGCTTGCCGGCCACCGCCCCCACCCGCTCACGCATCTCCGCCGCCGCCCGGTTCGTGAAGGTTACCGCCAGAATGCGGCGCGGATCGACGCCGCTCTCGAGCAGGTGCACGATCCGGTAGACGAGCGTCCGCGTCTTGCCGGAGCCCGCGCCCGCGATGACGAGCAGAGGCCCGTCGATCGCGAGCGCCGCTTCACGCTGTGCCTGATTGAGACCGCGCAGGTAGGAAAAGTGCTTGTCTGTGGTGTGCTGCTTCACCCGGGAGAACATCCAGTCGAACGGCCAGTGCTTCTGGGGGGAACGTCGCCCGCGAAGATAGCCGGTTCGGCCGCGGCAGGACAGGCCCGCCAGGTCCGTATACGAGCCGTAGATACCGCTTTCGCCGCAGTTTGACGGCTCCTGAGGCCCCAGTTATGTTTGAGCGCCAAGATTTGGACTTTTCTTACCCCCGACGGAGGATTCATGGCGCTGGTCGAGCGCTTCCGCGGGCAGTCGGTTGCAGGAATCATTTCGAGCGTTGCCGGCGAGCAGCCGCGGCACCCGTGCCTGATCCTCGGAGACCGGCGGTACACCTACGGACAGGTAGACGCGCAGTCGAGTGCTCTCGCGAGTGCGCTCTTCGAGCTAGGGGTAGAGAGCGGCGATCGAATCGCTCTCAACCTTCCCAACTGGCCCGAATTCGTCGTGTCGATGTTCGCCGCCGCGAAGCTCGGCGCCACGATCGTTCCGCTCAACCCCAGGTACACGAATCCGGAGCTGCAGTACATGCTTCGGCACTCGGAGGCCGTCGTCTGCGTTACGGCGGAGACCTGGGAGGGAACCGATTTCCTCGCCCGCTTCGAAGGCTTCCTCGCCTCGCTTCCCGATCTCCAGTACATCGTGAGCGTGGGCGAGGAAGACCTCTGGTACGACGACAGGGTATACCAGTTCGAGGATCTCGTCTCGGCCGGAGAGAGCCGGACTCTGGCACCGACCGAGATCGACCCCGATGAGGATATCTTCACCATCCTCTATACCTCGGGGACGATGGGAAAGCCGAAGGGCGTCGCCCTGACGCATGCCAACCTGCTGACGTCGGCGCTCGCATCGGCCGACGCTCTCGACCTGGACTCCGACGACGTGGTATTCGGTCTGAACACGCTGTTCAACGTGTTCGGGCTCGGTCCGGGCGTGCTCGCCACGATGTGCGCGGGTGCCACGCTCGTGCTGCAGGAGGAGATCGATCCGGCGCACACGTTGGAGATCGTCGAACGCGAGAAGGTCACCGTCTACCACGGCGTGCCGACGAGCTTCATTCTCGATCTCCACGAGCCGAGCCTGCCGGATCGCGACCTGTCGACGGTACGCACGGGCATCATCGCCGGCGCGCCGGTTGCGGAGGATCTGGTGACTAGGATCCGGCGGGACCTGGTACCGGAGATCCGGATCGCCTACGGCCTGACGGAAACCGGATCGACGGTCAGCATCACCCGGGCCGCGGATTCGCCTGGCAAGCAGATCGCCACGGTCGGTCGGCCGCTGGACTCGGCCGAGGTGAAGGTTCTCGACTTCGATGGTTCGCCGCTTCCGATCGAATCGATCGGAGAGATCGCGGTTCGCGGCGCCGGCGTCATGCAGGGCTACTATCGGCAGCCGGGCGAGACGGCCCAGGTCTTCACGGAAGACGGATTCTTCCTTACGGGCGACCTGGGTATGATCGACGACGAGGGATACCTCCACGTCGTCGGTCGACGGAAGGAAATGATCATCCGCGGGGGCTTCAACGTCTATCCGCGGGAGGTCGAAGACAGACTGCACGCACACCCTGCAGTGTTGGACGTCGCGATCGTGGGATTGCCCCACGAGGTGTTGGGTGAGGTGGCGTGTGCCTGTATCGTTCTCGTCGAGGGTGCGATCGTAACGGGTGAGGAGATCAAGGAGTTCTGCCGCGAAACGCTGGCGGACTACAAGGTCCCTGACCTCGTCCGGTTCCTCGACAGCTTCCCGATGACGGGAAGCGGCAAGGTCCGGCGGGTGGAGCTCGCGCGCATGATAAGCGCCGAAGAGTCCAGCCGCCGCTCGTGAAAGAGAGGCCGCTCGGGCCATCTCCCGCTTCGGCGGGAAGAGACCGAGGGGCTTCTCTCCCCCAGAAGAATGGAATGTGGAAGAGATGAACTCCAGGACGCCTCCCCGGGTCAACTACCCTACGGGAGCACAGCAGCAGCAGTACCATCCCGCGCCGAACGCGGCGCTTCTGATCGACTTCGACAATGTGACGATGGCGATCCGCAGCGATCTGGGCAAAGAGCTCAAGACGCTGCTCAACTCCGACGTGATCCGCGGCAAGGTCGCGGTACAGCGTGCATACGCCGATTGGCGCCGTTATCCGCAGTACATCGTGCCCCTCGCCGAATCCTCGGTCGACCTCATCTTCGCGCCTGCATACGGCTCGTCCAAGAAGAACGCGACCGATCTGCGCATGGCGATCGACGCGATGGAGCTGGTCTTCATCAGGCCGGAGATCGGCACCTTCATCCTGATGACCGGCGATTCCGACTTCTCGAGCTGTGTGTTGAAGCTCAAGGAGTACGGCAAGTACGTCATCGGGGTCGGGATGAGAGAGTCATCGAGCGATTTGCTGATCCAGAATTGCGACGAGTACTACTCGTACCATTCGATCTCGGGTCTCACCCGCGAGGGTGACGTCGAGCATTCGAAGGAGGATCCGTGGGTGCTGGTGAAGCGGGCGGTGCAGCAGATGGTCAAGAACAACGACGTCATGCGAACCGACCGGCTCAAGCAGGTGATGCTCGACATCGATTCGGGATTCGACGAGAAGAAGATCGGGTACAGCAAGTTCTCCAGGTTCGTCTCCGAGGCGGCGTCCAAGGGGCTGCTCCGTCTCAAGAAGATGGAGAACGGTCAGTACGAGATCGTCGACGCGGAGCAGCTGGAGCCGAGCGCGGAGCCGAAGACGTCCTCCCGGGAGCAGGTGGTGGAGCGGATCGTGGCCGATGCGGAAGCGACCGGCAACGGACGGCAGCGGCGGGGACGTGGTGGCAGGGACGATCGTGGCCGCCGGGAGCCGCCGCCGCAGGAGGCGACTCCAGCAGCTGAGGCGACCCCGGAAGAACAGCCCGCGCCGCGGAAGGACGAAGCCCCCGCGACGAAACGGGAGGAACCGGTGTCGGCTCAGCCGCAATCGGGAGGCGACATCACCAGCGCATACGCGCTGCTCCAGGAGGCCGTCCGCCGGCTGGGCGGCGGGGACGGGAAGGGGGTTCGGGACGGAGACGTGAAGCGGAAGATGCTCGACCTCGCGAGCAGTTTCGACGAGACCCGGCTCGGCTTCAGCAAGTTCACGCGCTTCCTCCGCCAGGCGCACGATGAGGAGATCATCGACCTCGCCAGAGCCGGCGGCGGTAACTACGAGGTATCGCTATCGTCCGACGGGCGGCAACTCCCCCCCCCGCAGCTGACGGCAACGGCTGGCGGCGCGGTGCAGACCCCGGAGCGCGCGGGGCCGGCGGCCGGGGCGAAGCCAGCGGCCGAAGCACGGCGGGCGGAGCCGTCGAAGCCGGAAGAGCGCGAGCCCGAAGCGGCCACACCGTCCCGTGCACCCTCGGTCGGAGCGCTTCGCGGCCGGCGTGGCGGCCGAGCGGCACCGGATGGACCGCCCCCGATCCTGCCCGGCCAGGCGATTCGTTCGCCACTCCAGAGCGAAGAGGTCGTCGCGGGCGGGAAGGCGGCAGAATCGGCGTCTGCGGGATCGGCTGAGGCCGCGGAGGAGGAGCCGGCGAAGACCGGGCGCGGCAGGTCGCGGAGCCGACGCGGCCGGGGCGGGCGAGACAAGGCGGCCGAGGCGGAGGCGGGCGTAGCCCCGCAGCCCGAGACGAAATCGGAAGCGCCCGCCGAGAAGCCTGTCGAGAAGAAGCCCAGCGTCTCTCGGTCGCGACGGGGTCGCCGCTCGACGGCCGAGGAAGCGGGCCCACCGCCCATACTCGAGGGTCAGAAGGCCGCGGTGCCGGAGATTGCCGCCTCGGCGGACGCTGGAAAGACGACGAAGAAGGCGACTCGAAGCGGCGGCACGCGGGCGAAGAAGTCGCCGCCCAAAGCGCCGGCTGCCTTCTCCGCCAGAGCACTGGGGCTGCCCACGACGGCAGGGAAGATCCGCAGCTACCTCGGGGAGTACAAAGGCGTCGGAGAGAAGACTACCGAAGCCCTGATCGAGACGTTCGGCTCGGATGTCTTCGAGGCGCTCCAGGACAAGGCTCCCGAAGTCCGGCAACTGCTGGGCGACCGTCGCGCGAAGACTCTACTGGACCAATGGGCGGCCGATTACGAGAAGCGGGCCGGCGGGAAGGCACCCGCCGCCGGAAAGGTCTCCGCTGCGAAGAAACCGGCGACGGCCAAGAAGTCCGCCGCTGCCGACTCGAAGAGTGGCGGATCGCGCGCGCGCCGCGGCTCGCGTGGGCGCGGTGGCGCCAAGAAGGATTCCGGCAAGTCCAGCTGAAATGGGCGATGTGGCCGGGCCGGAGCGCCGTGGCCGACCGGGTCGCGGCGCTCTGTGCGTCCGGGAATCTGATGCAGCGTTTCCCGAACCCTTCTACGCCCGTCCGGCGGAGGTGGTCGCGCGCGATCTTCTGGGCGCGGTTCTCCTGTCCTCCGTCGACGGCGTCGTTACGGCCGGGACGATCGTCGAGACGGAAGCGTACGTGGGGCCAGAGGACGACGCCAGCCACGCCGCCGCCCGGATCGGCCGGACGCTCCGTAACGAGGCGATGTTCGGAGCGCCGGGAACCGCATATGTATACCGCATTTATGGCATCCACTGGTGCCTGAATGCGGTGACCGACAGCCCGGGGCATCCGGCGGCCGTTCTCCTTCGGGCCGCCGCGCCGATCACAGGATTGGAGACCGCACGGCGGCGAAGAGGTCCGGTCGCGGACGCGCAGCTGATGCGCGGTCCCGGCAACCTCTGCCGTGCGCTCGGGATCACAGGCGAGCTCAACGGTCGTTCACTCATCGGTGGCCCCGTTCGGATCCTGCCCGGTGAGCCCCTGCCCGAGCAAGAAGTCGCTCGAGGTCCGCGGGTCGGCATCACCCGAGCCGTCGACCTTCCACTGAGGTTCTGGGTGCGGGGCAGCGCGGCGGTCTCGAGGGGAGGGTAGCTATTCGGCTATCAGCTATCGGCTATCGGCTATCGGCCCCGTAAGATGGTGATGAACGTGCTCTGCAGTGGGTCCGCCCTTTTCTCGTTGATGACGATGGTGCCGTACTTTTAGCCGATAGCCGATAGCCGATAGCCCCATCCATGCCCGATCTAGATGCTCTGATGGACTTCGCCTCCCGCACGTTGAATGCGGCTGGCGCGATAACGATCTCGCACTTCGAGGAGGTCGCGGTCGAGTACAAGGCGGACGGTAGCGAGGTGACTGAGGCCGACCTTGCCGCGGAGGAGTTCATCCTACGAGCGATCGGCGAGGAGTATCCCGACCACGGCGTGTTCGGTGAGGAGGGCGCTCGGGTGGCTTCCGCTGGCAGGTACCGATGGATCGTCGACCCCATCGACGGAACTCGATCGTTCGCATCGGGAGTCCCGCTCTACGGTATGCTCCTGGCCCTGGAGGTCGACGGCAGCCCGGTGCTCGGCTGCGCCCACTTTCCGGCGCTCGGCGATACCGTAGTGGCGGCTGTGGGCGCCGGATGTTGGCGTGACGGGAGGCTCGCGAAAGTGTCCGAATGCGAAACGCTCGGAGATGCCCGCATCGTCACTTCCGGCCTGGAGTACTGGCGCGACTGGGCCACCCCGCAGGGCCGCGCGGGCTTCGATCGCCTCGTCGGAGCCGGTCGGTTCGGCCGAACGTGGGGGGACTGTTTCGGCTACATTCTGATCGCCACCGGCCGCGCCGAGATACTCGCCGATCCCGCCTGCGGCGCCTATTGGGACTACGCTCCCATGGTTCCCATCATCGAGGAGGCGGGCGGTCGGTTCACCAGCCTTGGGGGCGCTCCTGTGGCCGCCTGGACTTCGGCCCTCGCGACGAACGGCGCCCTGCACGCCCGGGCGAGTGCGTACTGGGAGGCGTCTCTCGGGGACGCCGCCGTTCAGACGCCGGAGATCCTGCTCCGTCACGCAGGGTGACGCTCCGCTCGGAACGCCGCTTGCGAGCCTGCGATCCCGCTCCGGTAGCGCGTTGAAACCAAGGTGAGTGGAGGGTGAGATGACGGAAGTGTTCAAGTCGATCGAGCTGGTCGGCGCATCCGATCAGAGCTTCGACGAGGCGGTGCGGATTGCCGTACGACGGGCAGCGGAGTCGATGCGCCACCTCCGCTGGCTCGAAGTGATCGATCAGCGCGCCTACATCAAGGGGGGCGACGTCGAGCAATTCCAGGTGAAGGTGAGGATCTGGTTCGAGTTGGAGGAGTAGCGGGTATCGTGAGTCGGATGTTGAAGCGCGCCTCCACGGGGCGCGTTTCGTCGTCAATAGGGTGGCTCTCCCGTCAGCAGCGTCTGTGACGGATCGAGCGGAATCACGTCGGCGCTCTCACCTGCGGCGATCCCGCCCGAACCGCCGGGCACGATGAGCAGGCCGTCCGCACGGGTGAGGGAGCTCAGGACGCCCGAGCCCTGTGGGCCTGTGGTCCGCGCGTCCCATCCGATATCGGAGCGCTCGAGACGAACCCTCAGCAGCATGGTCAGCCCGGGTTGCGCCTGCACGTCCTCGAGGAGCCGCACACGCACCGCGGCCGGAAAGACCATCGAGCGGCCCGCCATTCTCAACAGCGCAGGGCGGACGAAGAGCTCGAAGGTCACCATCGAGGAGACGGGATTCCCTGGGAGCCCGAACCAGGGGATTCCCCCGAGCCCGTGGACCCGACCGAACGCGAACGGCGAGCCGGGGCGGATCTTGACCCGCCAGAAGTCGAGCTTCGTGCGGAGCTCGTCGAGGACGGACTTGACGTGATCGTGCTCTCCGACGCTGATGCCCGCGCTCGTCAGCAGCGCGTCGCAACCTCGGGCCCCTTCGAGCGCCTCGCGCAGGCTCTCGGGGGTGTCGGCCGCTATCCCGAGGTACCTTACGTCCGCTCCCGCGTTGCGAAGCTGGGCCGCCAACGTATACGAATTCGAAGAGACGATCTTCCGCCCTGCCCGAACCTCTTCGAACCGATCGACCTCCACGAGCTCGTCTCCCGAGGTGAGCAGCGCCACATGGGGTCGGCGGATCACCCGTAGCCTGGCGTAGCCGAGCGATGCCGCTACCCCGATCGCACCAGGCGTGAGCAGCATCTCCTTGCCGAGGGCGACGGTGCCCTCGCGCACGTCCTCGCCCTTGCGGCGCAGGTGACGACCGGCGTCCTGCGGGTCGAAGATCTTGACGGTGCCGTTCCCCGAGTCGATCGCCCGGCCGCCGTCGGTGTGTTCCACGCGGATCACCGAGTCGGTTCCCTCGGGCACCGGGGCGCCGGTCATTACGCGGGCGGCCGCGGCCGGCGGCAGCGTGATGCGCGGAAAGTTGCCAGCCGCTATGTCGTCGACGACGGGCAGCTCCACTGGCGATTGTGCGGAGGCTCCTGCCACGTCGGCCGCGCGAACGGCAAAACCGTCCATGGCGCTGTTCGTCCAGCGCGGAACATCGATCGGCGCAATCACGTCGTGCGCGAGGATCCGGCCGGCCGCCGCCTCGAGATCGGCCTCCTCGGCCTCCAGGGCCGAGACGCCAGCGACTACCCGCCGGACGGCTTCACCCAGATCCAGCCAGTCAGGCTGCACCGGTGTTCCGCTCGGCGTCGATCCGCTCTGCCCGCTCGAGGTCATCGCCTGTATTCACGTTGAAGAAGAGGATTTCCGGATCGGCGATCTCACGCACTTCCTCGATAGAGAGATAGGAGACGCGCGGGAGCGATTCGACAAACGAGTGCATCGCGGGGCGCTCATCCGCCAGGCAGCGCGTGGCCACGTCGAGTGCCGACACCGGATACCAGGCGAACAGTGGTTCGTAGCCGAGTGGGCCCGCACTGCGCGGGAGTACGGCTGTTCGGCCCGCGGACCGAACCATGAGTCGCCGGATCAGCTCGGGGTCGACGAAGGCCGCGTCACAAGGCAGACAGACGACGCCGTTCGCGCCGATGTCCCGCGCCCATTTCAGGGCCGCTTCGACCCCCGACAGCGGCCCGCGCCCTGGGTGCTCGTCACCGACGATCTCGACGCGCAGCGTTCGGTATAGGTTCGGATCGTTGGTGACCACTACGATCCTGGAGAGCACCTGGCGCAGCACGCCGATCAGCCGCGAGACCAGCGGTTGCCCCCCCACGGACGCGAGACCTTTGGGCGATCCCAGCCGGCTGCTTCGCCCGCCGGCGAGGATCGATCCGACCGAGCTGGATTTGTTCACGTTCCTCCGGGAACTCCGAATGTCGCCTTCCCGCCGGGGGCCTCCGCCGGGTTCGCCCGCACTGCGGCGGGAGCAGCACGAGCGTCGAGAAGCTATTCCGCGCCGGAAGGCCGATCAAGCCTGAGATCGGGAACGCCTCTTGCTCGGCTTCATCACCCTCGAGGGTGACCGGGTCGTATCCAGCCGGCTGGAGAAGGGGGCAGATCGATGCGAGGCTATGATCGATGGGCGGGTGTGCCGTGGCAGGGGGCAGGCGGCTACGACCGGGGGTGGTCTGAGAATCGATTCCCCTGGCGCCGACCGCAATGGTGGGGAGACCGGTTCGATCCGCGCTACGCCGGCTTCGAAATTTCCCGCCGGTACGATCGCGCGCAGCAGCGCTTTCCCGCATCGGGCGAACAGAACGATGAATGGCCGGAGCCGCAGCCGTGGCGTTACACTGCCTATGGCCGCCACGTGCTGGACACCGAGCTCCGCAATTCCGTGTACCGCCGCCTTCTGGAGGACACGGCCCTGGACGCCGATCGGATCCAGGTGGACGTCAGCGAGGGAATCGTGACCCTCACCGGCCGTGTCTCGGATTACCTCGAGGCGAGGTACGCCTGGGACGATGCCTGGGAGACGGAGGGCGTGGAGGGCGTGGTAAGCAGGATCGAAGTCGCGGCGGCGGAGGGTGCCGAAGCCGAGGCGGCCGATACGAGCCCGGAAGAGAGGAGCTGACGGAAGAAAGGGCCGATCGATTCGATCGGCCCTTTCTTCTTCTCAGTGCTCTTCGCGCGAGCCATAACCATCGCCCACCGGCCGATCGGGCGGTGAGTAGGACGACGCGTCCCGAACCGCCTTGCCCACGTCGTGCGTCCCGTACGTATCGGAATCGAGGTCCTCGACCAGGTGCTCTGCGGTATCGGATTGCTGAGCGTTGGGCTCGCCGAGCTGATCGTCCACCTCATCATCGCGGGCGTTCGCATCGTCGGCCGCCTCTGGAGCATCGCCACGTCGGAGCTCGTCCACGACGAGCTCTATCTCGAACTGATCAAGCCCCAGCACGTCGTCGAGCACGGCGGTGGCGACCTGCACTTCCGCGTCCGTTCCGACCCGTCCCGCCAGCGTGACCGTTCCACTCCGCACGCGAACGTCGATGTCGTCGGCGTCCAGGTTCGGGTACTCTCGAAGCTGCTCCAGAACGACGGTTCGAATCTCGTCGTCGGACATGGTGTCGAAATCGAATACGTCGCCGGAGAAATCCCTGGCCATCCAACCCTCACACTTCAGAAGTGAATCGCGCCTCCGAGCGTGAGGCCGACGTTGTTGGCCCACTCATTCTCCCTCGCCCCCGTTTCGGTCAGGCCGCCGGGCTGAGTCAGCCGCCAGAGGTGATCCCTGGCTTCGATGCGAAGGGAGAAACGCTCGGTCAGGAAGAAATCGCTTCCCAGCCCGACGGTTCCTGCAAAGGCGGGGCCGAATTCGAAACGCTGGTCCGGGGCGACGGCCGCCTCGATCTCGTCCGTGCCGGCGATGTCGGCGGCGAGCCCGCCGCCGAGCAGCCCGAAGGGCGCAAAGCCTCGCCAGGTCCTCCTCCCGGTGAGGCTGAAGCGGAGGTTGGCCTCGGTGATCACAAGGGACATGTCCGATTCGCCGAGGGAGACGAGA
>JBBDRR010000149.1:11398-29334 GCA_040905395.1 Gemmatimonadota bacterium | reverse complement strand
GAATCCTGAATCCTGAATCCTGAATCCTGAATCCTGAATCCCGAATCCTGAATCCCGAATCCCGAATCCCCCACCTACCCCGCCTTCGCCATCGACTCCAGGAACTCCTTGTTGTCCTTCGTCTTCTTCATGCGCCCGAGAAGGAACTCGATCGCCTCGGCGGGCGGCATGTCGGAGAGGAAGTTCCGCAGCAGGTAGACGCGGCTGAGCTCCATCTCGTCCAGGAGGAGATCCTCGCGGCGGGTGCCGGAGCGGTTGATGTCGATCGCCGGGTAGATCCGCTTGTCGGCGATGTGACGATCGAGAACGAGCTCCAGGTTGCCGGTGCCCTTGAATTCCTCGAAGATCACCTCGTCCATCCGGCTGCCGGTCTCCACGAGCGCGGTCGCGACGATCGTGAGCGAGCCACCATCCTCGATCTTGCGGGCAGAGCCGAAGAAGCGCTTGGGCTTGTGGAGCGCGTTCGCGTCGACACCGCCGGAGAGGATCTTTCCGGAGTGCGGCACCGTCACGTTGTACGCACGCGCCAGACGCGTGATCGAGTCGAGCAGGATCACCACGTCCCGACCGTGCTCGACGAGGCGCTTCGCCTTCTCCAGGACCATCTCCGCGACCTGCGTGTGCCGGTCGGCGGGCTCGTCGAAGGTCGACGAGATCACCTCGGCCTCGACGTTCTCTTCCATGTCGGTGACCTCCTCCGGCCGCTCGTCGATCAGCAGCACGATCAGGTGCACCTCGGGATGGTTTTCCGTGATCGAGTTCGCGATCTTCTGCAGGAGGATCGTCTTACCCGCCTTGGGCGGCGCGACGATCAGTCCTCGCTGCCCCTTCCCGATTGGTGCCATCAGGTCCATCACCCGCGTGGAGATGTCGCCGGTGGGAGTCTCGAGGTGGATCCGCTCGTCGGGGTACCGCGGCCGCAGGTTGTCGAACGCGATGCGGTGCTTCGCCTTGTCCGGATCGTCGCCGTTGACCTTCTCGACCTTCAGAAGCGCGAGGTAGCGCTCGCCCTCCTTCGGGGGCCGGACCTGACCGAGCACCGTGTCACCCGTCCGCAGATCGAAGCGCTTGATCTGGCTGGGGCTGACGTAGATGTCGTCGGGGCCGTACAGGTAGTTCCAATCCTGCGAACGCAGGAACCCGTAGCCTTCCGGAAGGACTTCGAGAACGCCTTCGCCACGGAGAACGACCTCGGAATCGAGGAGATTCTGCTCTATCCGGAAGATGAGATCCTGCTTGCGAAGGCCTGAGTAATTGGAGATGTTCAGGCCTTCGGCCATCTCGTGTAATTCTGCGACTGTCTTCGATTTAAGGGCCGAAATGTCCACTTGGAGCTCCAGAACGTATATGGAATACGGCAAGCGGTTCGCTCGCCGCCGTGTATCTGATACCGATGTTAATAAGCCGAGAGGAAAGAGTGCTGGATGGGGCGCACAACACCGGCAGGGCGGTAAGATCGGTCTGTCGGGGACTATTCTGCCAACTTAATGGCAGTCCCAATAGAGGTCAAGAATCTTGGCTGACTGGTTGAGCCTGTTCGCTGTATACCGCACGGTCGTCATCCGCAACGACGAGATCGTGCAGGGGGTTCTCCATCCCGACCTGAGTCCCGACCATCCGGTGGTCCGCTCGGCGCTCGACCGATGGGAGGGTACGCACTTCGTCTATCCCACCGAGGATGGAACCGAGATCACGCTGGTCCGACCCGTCGCGGAGCGACCGCGGGAACGCTGGTGGATCCACATCCTGCTCGGCCTCGCCACCTTCTTCACCACGACCGCCGCGGGCGCCTACTTCGCGGGGCGTGATCCCTTCCAGATGGCGTTCCTGCCGGGCCCCATCGCGATCCCTTTCCCGATCGCGCTCCTGCCAGCGGAGCTTTTACCGGGGCTGAGCTTTTCTGTTCCATTGCTCGTCGTGCTGCTCGGGCATGAACTGGGCCACTACGTCACGGCCCGGCGACACGGCATGAACGTTTCGCCGCCCTTCTTCATACCGGCACCCCACTGGATCAACGTCATCGGAACGTTCGGTGCCTTCATCCGTCTGCGGTCGGCGGTGGTGAACCGCATCGTCCTCCTCGACGTCGGCATGTCGGGCCCGATCGTCAGCTTCCTCCTCTCCCTTCCGCTCACTGCCGTCGGTCTGGCGCTGAGCCGGCCGCTCCCCCCCCTTGTGGAGGACGCCCCGGCCAGATACGCGGTGCTCTTCGGCCGGCAGCCCATCTGGCTGGGCGATTCGTTGCTCTTCGGTGCGATGGACCGGCTCTTCGCCGGCGAAGGAGGCTTCCTGCTCCTCCACCCCCTGGCTTTCGCCGGCTGGCTCGGCCTATTCGTCACGGCCCTCAATCTCTTTCCTCTCGCCCAGCTCGATGGCGGTCATATCCTCTTCGCGTTGCTGGGCGAGCGCCAGCGCTACTTCGGAGCAGCGTTCCTCGCCGTTTTGATCGGGCTCGGCTTCTTCTGGTGGGGCTGGTGGCTGTGGGCCGGGCTGATCCTCTTCCTCGGCCGCGGCACGGTGAGACATCCGTCCGTATTCGATCCGGAGGTCCCCGTATTCGGCCGGCGGAGGATGCTCGGCTGGGCATGCGTGGCGATGTTCATCCTCACCTTCGTAGCGATTCCGATCCGCCTGTGAAACCCGGAAATTGAAAAAAAGCTCCCTTGACAGAAACTCCGCTTCAGGGAAAGATTGCAGGAAACCGATCATCTTGTACGGGCACGTGGAGCCGATGAATGGCGCGTCATAATCGCGAAGGCACGGGAGAGGATCAGCTCGGACGGACCTACGTCGTGAGCTACCAGCCCGACTGGTTCTACCAGGTCAAGGTCACCCGCGACCTGGAATCGGGACGTCAGTCTACCAAGACTCTTTTTCGGAATCCCGAGCCGGCTCAGGCCGAACCCGGGCCTCGCGTTCGAACGAAAATCGATTCGGAGGAGCTGGGCGTCAGCTTCGAGATCACCATCGAGGACCCGCGCGGAATCGTGAAGCGCATCACGGTCGAAACCGTCGCCCCCGAGGGCCCCGACGAGAATCAGAACCTCGGCTTTTCGGTCAGCCGAATCCGTACCCGTCGGGGCAAGGCGAAGTAGGCCCACCCACCGCCCCGCGGCCGCGCCGCGATCGCTTCTCCCGCACCTTTCCGTAGCCGCTCGTTCGTGCTCTCTTCCCTCCTGAGACGACGGTTCGTTTCCCGCACGGCGCGTGAGCCGCCGCGGCCGCGTGGCGCGGCGAAGGCGTTGCGCCGGAGACCGGACCGCGGGGACGAATCCTCCGGGACCACCACGTAGCGACGGAGTCTGATCTTTGGCTGAATTCACGGGCGTCTTCGCGCCCGTCACCACGCCGTTCGACGAGGTGACGGGCGATCTCGATCTCGTTGGCTTCCGTAGCAACGCACGCCAGCTGCTCGCCACGGAGCTCGCCGGCATCGTCCTGTTCGGTTCGACGGGCGAGGGCCTTCTCGTCGAAGATGCGGAGCGGGTCGCCGCGCTCGAGTCGGTTCAGGAGCTCGCCTGGGGGAAGCTGGTGCTCGCCGGCGCGGGCGCCGAGTCCACCAGGGAGGCGATCCGCATCGTGAGGCTCTCGGCCGACGCTGGAGCCGACGCGGTGCTGGTCTCGCCGCCGGCGTATTATCGGCCGCAGATGACACCGGAGGCGCTGCTGGAGCACTACGTCGCGGTCGCGGACTCCTCTCCCGTTCCCATCCTGCTCTACCAGGTCCCGCCAGTCTACAGCGGCATCGATCTGCAGGCGGGGCTGGTCGGGGAGCTGTCCAAGCACTGGAACATACGCGGCATCAAGGACTCGACGGGCGACCTCCAGGCGATGGGTGAGATCGTGGAGAGCTGCTCCGCCGGCTTCGAGGTGATCGTCGGCAACGGCGCGGTGCTCTATGGCGCCATGGAGGTCGGCGCCACGGGCGGCATCCTCGGCGTCGCCACCATCGCGCCCCGCGAATGCGCCGAGATCTTCAGTCTGAAGGAGAGCGGTCGCGACGCGGAGGCGGGAGCGCTCCAGGAGCGGATCGCTCCGCTGCACCGGGCTGTGGTCGGCAAGTACGGAGTGCCGGGCGTCAAGGCGGCGCTCGATCTGCTCGGACTCGTCGGCGGCCGGCCGCGGCCCCCCCTGCTGCCGCTGCGCGAAAAGGATCGGCAGAAGGTTCGCGCAGCCCTCGCGGCCGCCGACCTTCTCGCCACCGACCCGCCGAGCTGAGAGCTACGGGACCGCCGCGTCGCGGCCTTCATCGTCCTTCATCCCACCATCCCATGTCCACCTACCAGAATATCCGCGTCGAGACCGCCGAGGGGATCGCCCTCGTCACCATCGATCGGCCGGACAAGCTGAATGCCCTCGACCGGAAGACACTCGAGGAGCTCTCACGCGCGGTCCGCCGCGTTCGGGACGATGGGGACGTTCGCGCCGCGATCATCACGGGGAGTGGCGAGAAGGCGTTCGTCGCCGGGGCCGACATCTCCGAGATCGCCGGCCTGAGCGACTCACTGGACGCGATCGAGTTCAGCCGCTCGGGGCAGGCGGTGTTCAGCGAGATCGAGGCGTCGCGAAAGCCGATCGTGGCGGCGGTGAACGGCTTCGCCCTCGGCGGCGGCTGCGAGCTCGCGCTCGCCTGTCATCTCCGGATCGCTTCCCGCAACGCGCGCTTCGGGCAGCCCGAGGTGAAGCTCGGCATCATCCCCGCCTACGGGGGCACCCTCCGACTGCCGCGGATCGTCGGAAAGGGGCGCGCGCTGGAGATCATACTGAGCGGCGAGATGATCTCCGCGGACGAGGCGTACCGCATCGGCCTGGTCAACCGCGTCGTGGAGCCGGAGGCCCTCGAGGACGAATGCCGCACGCTGCTGCGCACCATCCTCGCGAATGGACCCGTCGCAGTCGCCCTCGCCATCGACGCCACGTCGCGCGGCCTCGAGATGGAGATCGAGCACGGCATGAACCTCGAAGCCAACCTCTTCGGCCTCCTCGCCACGACCGACGACATGCGCGAAGGGACGGCGGCCTTTCTCGAGAAGCGGAAGGCGGAGTTCGGGGGAAAGTGAGGACGGAAGTTTTGAGTTTTGAGTTTTTAGTTTTGAGTTTTGTAGCATCGGGAATCGAACGAGCTCTCAATTGGGCGGCAAGCCGCCGGTCAACTAAGAACTAAAAACTCAAAACTCAAAACTTCCTACCTGTGTTCATCTCCCACCTCCGCCTGACGAACTTCCGGAACTTCGAGGAGCAGCGGCTCGTGCTTCCGGAGGGGGGCGTGGCGATCGTCGGCGATAACGGGCAGGGGAAGACGAATCTGCTGGAGGCGATCTATTACCTGGAGATCTTCAGATCCTTCCGGAGCGCGCCGGACGAGCAGCTCGTCCGCTTCGGCGAGGACGTCTGCCGCGTGGAGGGGCGGGTGGAGGGAGCGGGGGAGCCGCGCACGATCGCCGCGGCGTACGATCGGAAGGGCAAACGGAAGAAGGTGGCGATCGATGGGGTGGAGCCGCCTCGGATCGGCGACGCGATCGGCAGGATCGGGGTGGTCGTCTTCTCCCCCTCCGACGTCAACCTCATTTCGGGCAGCCCGTCCGGGCGCCGGCGCTTCCTCGACATCGTCCTGTCCCTCACCGAGCCGCGCTACCTGGAGGACCTCCAACGTTACAGGCAGATCCTGCTCCAGCGCAACGCGGTGCTCCGTGCGGGGGAGTCCGCTGCGCTCGTCGCCGCTTGGAACCCGGGACTCGTCCGGACCGGAAGCCGCATCGTCGCGGCGCGCTGCCGCTGGATCCACGCGAGTCGCGACGGCTTCGGCGCCCGGGTTCGCGAGATCGCCGGCGGGAGCGACGCCGCGCTCGAGTTCGACCCCTCCCTCCCGCTGCCTGACGATGCGGCCGCGGGCGACGCGGAGCGGGTATCCGAGATCTTCGTCGAGGAGCTCGAGCGCGTGGCCGAGCGCGAGCAGCGGCGCGGGACGAGCCTCGTCGGGCCCCATCGGGACGACTTCACCATGCGAGCGGCGAGCGGCGGTGGCGGTGAGTGGGTCGACCTTCGGGTCTACGGCTCCGGCGGTCAGCAGCGAACCGCGGCCGTCGCACTGCGGATGATCGAAGCCGAAACCCTCCGCGAGCGCCTCGGTTCCGAGCCCGTCATCCTCCTCGACGACGTCTTTGCCGAGCTCGACGTCGGCCGATCCCGCCGCATCCTCTCCTGGGTCGAGGCCGAGGCTTCCGCACAGGTGATCCTGACCGCTCCAAAGCCGGCCGACATCGAGCTCAGAGGCGGCTCCCTACCCCTCTGGCGGATCCAGAACGGGCACCTCGATCCGCTTTGACGGCCTACCCTCCAGACGCTAACTTCCAGAGTCCCTTCAACGAACACATCGCACCTCGTGCGTCTTGACTCCTTCGCGCCCCCCGAGACACAACCGCCCGCAGCTCGTAGGCGAGTTGCTCCCCAGTTATCTGGAGCGCAAAGGCCTCAGCGCGAAGGTCGAAGCCGCCTCCGTGGTTCCCGAGTGGGAGGCCCTCGTCGGCGCCGGCATCGCCGCCGTCACGACTCCCGTCCGGGTCTCCGACGGCACGCTCATCGTCGCCGTGAAGACCTCCGCCTGGATGATGGAGCTCAATATGATGAAGGGCGAGCTGATGCGCCGGCTGAACGCGGGAAAGCGGCAGGGACGGATCGAGCAGCTCGTCTTCGTCATGGCCGGCTGAGTGACGAAAGCTTCCGGCAGGAATCACCCACCGCAGCCGATCGGCGAGCCGCCGCAAAAATTCGCATAAACCGGGGCACTTCACCACCCCTCGCGGTGTACGGGATGGCGATGCTTTTTCCTCAATTAACCGAGTAGAGACAGGACCGAATGGCGACCACCGAACCGAAGGAGTATACCTCGGGCCAGATCCAGGTCCTGAAAGGCCTGGAGGCGGTCCGGAAGCGGCCCGGCATGTACATCGGATCCACCGGTCCGCGCGGGCTTCACCATCTCGTCTACGAGGTGGTGGACAACTCCATCGACGAGGCACTCGCGGGCCACGCGGACAGCGTGGACGTTACCATTCACGCCGACGACTCCGTCACCGTCGTCGACAACGGCCGCGGATTCCCCGTCGACATCCACCCGACCGAGGGCATCCCCGGCGTCGAGCTGGCCCTCACGGTGCTCCACGCCGGCGGCAAGTTCGACAAGGACACCTACAAGGTCTCCGGCGGACTGCACGGCGTCGGCATTTCGGTGGTCAACGCCCTTTCCGAATGGCTCCGCATCGAGGTGCGGCGCGACTCCAAGCTTTACGAGATCGAATTCGTACGTGGTGATAAGACGAAGGAGCTCGCCGTCATCGGCTCGGTGCCGAAGTCGGACACGGGAACGCTCCTCACCTTCCGACCAGACCACGACATCTTCCCGGAGCGGAGCTACTCCTTCGAGACACTCTCCACGCGTCTTCGCGAGCTCGCGTTCCTGAATCGTGGCGTGAGGTTGACGCTGACCGACGAGCGGAAGGCGAGCGAGGAGAGCGCCGGCCCGAAGCGGGAGGAGTACCACTACGAGGGCGGCATCAAGACCTTCGTCGAGCACCTGCGCGGCTCCCGCAAGCCGCTCCACCCCGAGCCGATCTACATCGCGTCGGAGCGGGAAGAGGCGGACATCGAGGTCGCGATGCAGTACGACGAGGGCTACACCGACAGCACGTTCAGCTTCGTCAACAACATCAACACGCACGAGGGGGGCACCCACCTCACCGGCTTCAAGTCGGCCCTGACCCGGACGATCAACGACTACGCGCGCAAGGCCGGGCTGTTCAAGAAGGGTGGCCTCGACAGCCTCTCCGGCGACGACGTCCGCGAGGGGATCACCTGCGTGCTCTCGGTCAAGGTCAAGGAGCCGCAGTTCGAGGGGCAGACGAAGACGAAGCTCGGCAACAGCGAAGTCAAGGGCGCGGTCGAGAGCGTGATCAACGAGAAGCTCTCGGAGTTCCTCGAGGAGAACCCGTCGGTCGCCAAGGCGGTGATCGAGAAGGCCCTCTCCGCCGCGCGCGCGCGCGAAGCCGCCCGCAAGGCACGCGACCTCACCCGGAAGAAGAGCGCCCTCGAGACCGGCGTCCTCCCCGGAAAGCTCGCCGACTGCTCCACCACGAATCCGGAGATCTCCGAGATCTACATCGTCGAGGGAGACTCCGCCGGAGGCTCGGCCAAGCAGGGTCGCGACCGCTCGTTCCAGGCGATCCTGCCGCTCAAGGGCAAGATCCTCAACGTCGAGAAGGCCCGCTTCGACAAGGTGCTTTCGAACGACGAGATCCGGGCCATGATCACCGCGATCGGCACCGGCATAGGCGACGACGAGTTCGACCTGGCGAGCGCCCGGTATCACAAGATCATCCTGATGACCGACGCCGACGTGGACGGCGCCCACATTCGAACCCTGCTGCTGACCTTCTTCTTCCGTCAGATGCGGCAGCTCGTCGAGGAGGGAATGGTCTACATCGCCCAGCCACCGCTCTACCGGCTGTCGAAGGGGAAGCAGGAGTTCTACGCTTACTCCGACAAGGAGCGCGACGAGGTGCTCGTGCGGATGAGGAACGGTGGCGGGAGCGAGCAGCGGAACATCCACATCCAGCGCTACAAGGGCCTCGGCGAGATGAACCCCGAACAGCTCTGGAAGACGACCATGGACCCCTCGACCCGCACGATCCTCCGCGTGACGCTGGAGGACGCGGTCGAGGCGGATCTGATCTTCCAGACGCTGATGGGCGAGGACGTCGATCCGAGGCGGGCGTTCATCGAGCTGCACGCGAAGTACGCGAAGCTGGACGTGTGAGGGGAGGGTTCCCCAGCACCGCTCGAGACCAGGAACCAGTCGACCGTGCGCATTCTCTTTGTCGATCACACCCCATTCGTCGGGGGAGCCGAGCTCGTGCTCGCCGAGCATATCCGGCACCTGGACCGTTCTCGATTCACCCCGCTCGTGGCCTGTACCGCGGTCGTGCCGGAGCTCGTCGAGCTTTATCGCGATGCGGGCGCCTCGGTACACCTGACTCCGCTCCCCAGGCTCCGTGGAAAGGGACCGTTCGCGCTCGTCGAGCTCCTCCGCGGCGCATTATCACTTCGCCACCTGATCCGTCGCGAGCGGGTGGACATCGTCGTCTCCAACACGTCGCGCGCGGCCTATTTCTCCACCGTCGCCCTTCTCGGCTCCGTCGTGCCGCTCGTCTGGTGGGTGCGGGACTTCCTTTACGGGCGGCGCATATTCCGGCTCCTGGGAAGGCGAGCGGATCGAATCATCTGCGTCTCGCGCGCCATTCGTGATTATTACGGCGGCGCGGGCGACGAACGATTCGAGGTGATCTACGTGGGGAACAGCATCTACCGCGAGCTGGAGCACGTCACCGCTGCGACGGTGCGGGCCGAGCGGGAGTGTTGGGGATTGGAACCCGATGATGTGGTGATCGGCTTCATGGGCCGACTCGTCGCCGATAAGGGCATCGAGGATCTGATCACTGCGGTCGAGGAGGTACATCGAACCGACCCCAGGGTGCGACTGCTCGTCGTTGGAACCGGTTCGAATCAGGAGGGCGCCGTCGAAGAAAAGATTCGGGCCGAGGTGCGGGACCGCAGCCTCTCGTTCGTCCGGTTCGCCGGCTATCAGAGCGAGCAGGCTCTGTACTACCGGCTCTTCGACGTCTTCGTGCTGGCCACCAGGACCGGTGAGCCCTTCGCGACGTCGGTCGTGCAGGCGATGATGGCCGGGACGCCGGTGATCGGCACCGACTCCGGTGGGACGTCCGAGATCGTCGTCGACCGAGAGACGGGGCTCCTGGTGCCGCCGAGCTCACCCGCCGAGATGGCGGCAGCGATCCGCGACCTGCTCGAGGATGCGGAGTTGCGGTCGCACCTCGGAATCGCCGGCCAGGATTACTCCATGGAGCACAATCGGGAGGAGCTGACGACCGCCCGGGCGGAGGCGCTCTACGATCAGCTTGGTTCCGGCACTTCCGGACCGGACTCTGCCGCCGATCTGCCCACGAGGGAGACCGCTCGCTCCCGGCTGGCGTAGGCGGAGCCCAGCAGGTCACGCCGCACCACCGTGGACAGGAGACCGATAACGCTCTTTCCTGCTTCCGGTAGCGACCTCGAACGTGCGAGCGCTCGCCCGAAGCTTCCCGCCGCCGAGCCGAAGCGCCGGGTGTGTAGATGGCCGCGGCCAGCGGCCAGCAGGCCTCCGACCACAGCGCGGCGGCGCACCCCATCCTCCCACCCCAGCGCTGCCAGAACCCGCGGCTCGAGGCGGGCTGCCTGCTCGAGGACTACCTGCAGGTGTTCCGATTCCATGCGGTGCACGAATCGGCTGCTGGTTTGCTCGCCATGCACCCGGTAGCACCCGACGACCGCATTGAGGTATACCGCGACACCCTCTGCCCGCGCCGACACCGCCAACCATGTCGGCAGATCCACGAAGAGCGTCGACCCCGATTGCTGGAAGCCGCCCGCCGCCTCGAGCGCATCCCGCCGAACCACTACGGTCACCGTCGGGGTGAGCAGATTGACGGTTGCCAGGCGCTGAAAGACCTCCCGGTTCGTGAACGATCGCGTTGCCTGCCTCGTCACCACCGAAACTCTCTCTCCCCGCGGCGCCCCATCCCGATCGATGAGCCTTGCTCGGCCCCAGCTCAGGAACACGCTCGGGTCGTCGAAGAGGGGAACCTGTCGTTCGAGCTTCCCGGCGGGCCAGCGATCGTCTCCCTCCAGGACCGCCACCAATGTCCCCCGCGCACGCGCGAGCGCCGTGTTGTACGTCTCCGAGAGGCTGCCGAGCCCCCGGTGCTGAAGCCGGATGTAATGGATTCGGGGATCCGAATAGGAGCGAACGATCTCGGCAGTACGGTCGGTCGAACCGTCGTCCACGACGATCTGCTCCCACTCCGGATATCCCTGGGCAAGAACACTGTCGATACACTCCGCGATGTATCCTTCGTGATTGAAGGTCGGAGTGATGATCGTGACCAGAGGCTGCTTCACAGCGGCCGATCGGGGGCGGTTGCAGGATGACCAGCGTGCGTTCGTGGCGGAACTGCGCGCGTGTGGTTCGAGGAACTCCTGGCCGAAACGCCTGCTTCGCCCCAGGTGGTGAACGAGGGATTCGGCGAGACGAGCAGCGCAACGATGAACCAGTAGAACGCCATCACCGGGATGAACAGCAGCGCCCCGTCCGACAGCGACACGAAGAGATAGACGATCAGCCCCGCTCCGAGACCACGTTTGTACTCGGTTTCCGCGAAGGGCACCGCTCCGAGGAAGAGCAGCCACAGCGGCATCGTCATCGCGAGCACGTAGCTCAGGAGCCCGACCAGCCCGAAGTTCTCGAGCATCGACAGATAGACCATCTCCAGCACGTGCTCGAAGCTGATGCTCGGAAGGATCGAAGGGTTCCGCAGCACTTCGAGCTGCCCGATCCGACCGCCGAGGTTCGGATCGAACAGGAACGACGTCTCGGCTCCCATCAACGTCAGCGCCGCGAGGACACCAGCGACGAGCAGCACCAGCGACACGAGCAGCAGAGCGACGTCTTTCACCGAGATCCGTCTGACGTAGATCCGCTGCACGACCTCGTAGACGAGCAATCCCACCCAGACGGTCCTCGACAGCGTCAGAAGCAGCGAGAGCTTCACGATCAGCTTCGGCCACGTCCGCCGCTCCAGCCACGAGTAGAGCGGCAGCAGCAAGAGAAGGCTGACGCCGTAGATGTTCCCGTTGTTGTAGGTCGAGATCAGCTTGAAGATGCCGCCGCGGTCGATGAACTTCTCGTCCATGTCACCGAAGTCGCCGGCATTGACCGTCAGGTAGGGGATCTCTATGAAGCTGCCCGTTCCCAGACGATAGAAGAACAGAAAGATGCCGTACGCCGCGATGAAGAGGATGCCGCCTCGTATCAACCGGTAGAGCAGGCCCAGGTTCAGGCGGTCGAGCGAAGGACCGAGGGCGAGCAGAAACGCCAGCGGGACGAAGAAGAAGGAGACGAGAAGCGAGATGGCGAAGCCCATCCCCGTGACGCCGTTGAAGAGCAATCCGAGCCAGACCACCATCTGGAACGGGATGAGCCCTGCGACGACTGTCAGGCTCTCCTTACGAACACGTGCGCGGCTTCGGCTCAGGAGGGCCAGCGGTATGGAGAGGGACGCAATCCCGAGAAGCAGGTAGCCCCAGGTGATCGGGACCTCTGCGACTTTGATCCCTCCCTTGGGGAAGATCAGCAGAAACGTTACGAGCAGTACGATCGCACCGCGCTCGAAGGACCGGGGCTCGACCGGGGTCGACGCTGCGGAAGTCGGAGCATCCCCGATGCGGCCGGAGCGGGAGACGTGCACGCGCTAGGCCCCGACGATCGCCCCATCGACCGATCGCTGCGCCGGCGCTCGGGACGCAGCCACCGTGCCCGACGCGGTCGAATGGAGCGCTTCCACCGTTCTCCGGGCCGCGAATTCCCAGGAGAAATCCCTGGCCCGCGCGAGACCACGCTCGCTCAGCCGCCGGCGCAGCTGCGCATCGCCGCTCAGCCGGCCGACGGCATCGGCGATCCCCGCGTGATCCGACGGATCCAGGAGGATCGCGGCGTCGCCTGCCACTTCGGGGACCGAGGAGCGCGTGGTCGCGATCACCGGCGCCCCGCACGCCATCGCCTCCAGCACCGGCAGTCCGAAGCCCTCGTACAGGGATGGGAAGAGGAGCGCCTCGCAATGGCGGTAGAGCCGGCGCAGCATCCGATCGTCCACCTCCTCCAGATCCAGGATTCGCTCTCGGACCCCCAGCTCCTCGGCGCGGCGTAGCACGACCTGCCATCCCGGATACGCCTTTCCGACGAGCACGATGTGCAACCGAGGCAGGGAGGACCGCAGCAGCCCCAGTGCTTCTATCGCCGCGGTCAGGTTCTTGTGCGGCTTTCGATTGCCGACACAGAGCAGATACGGTTCCGCAACCGGTCGCGTCGATTCGTCCTGCTCCTGCTCCTGCTCCTGCTCCTGCTCCTGCGAAAGGAAAAAGTCGCTCACTCCGAGCGGGATCACCTCGAGCTTGGCTTCCGCGGTGGGAAGCCGTTCGACCAGATCCCGCTTCGTGGATTCCGATTCGGTCAGGATGAGAGTAGCCTGGCGGACCACCCGTCGAAGCATCCATCCTCCAAAGACCCGCTTCGCGATCGGAAACGCTTCCGGAACCTTGAAATGGATCAGGTCGTGAACGGTGACGACGCTTCGGGAGGGCATCGCCAGCATCGGGGCGTCGTAGTGCGGAAAGAAGGTAACGTCCGCATCTACGCTCCTGGAGTTGACGAGGCGAAGCCAGCCCGTCTGCACAGAGGGACTGTACATCGGGGCGGTGTGCTCGACGACGGATATCGCCGACGTCCGCGGGCCCAGCTCTTCGATGAACGCCTGGAGCTCGGACGGCTCGCCCAGCAGCGTTACCTTGCCGAACCGCTCGTCCGTCAGCAGCCGCGCAAGCACCTCTCGCAGATATCGGCCGATCCCGGCCGAGCGAAGAGTCCGCGCGTCCACCGTCGCGCGCACGCGGCGTCCGCCCGAGGCGGGCGCCGAACCGCTGGCCTCATTCATTCCGGCCGTTCTTGCTCGGCTGCAGCACGATCCCCGCGACACGGCCGCCACAGCGCTCCACCGTCTCGACGGCATCGCTGAGCTGGGAGCGGCTGACCCCGCTGGATCGGGCCACGAGCACCACGGGTCGCTCCGGGGTGATGACCGACAAGGCGGCCGGATGACCGATCTGGGGAACCACCGCGACGACGAACGAGAATCGCTCTTCGAGATGCGCCAGCAACGCTCGCGGACGGTTCGCCGCCTCAGCACCGCCGGCGTGATACAGCGGTAGGGTCACGGAACCGGTGGGTAGATCCAGAACGAGGCGCGAGCTGTCCTCCGTAGCTGGGCGGGTCGCAACCGCCGTTCTCGATGCCGATTCTGTCCCGGATGAGACGAGCTCGGCCGTGAGGTCGGCGAGAACTGCCTCCCGACCCTGGAATGTAGCCGTCTCGACGATCCGTCTTCCGATCGATCTGGCTTCTCCCTCGGCGCCGATCGGGAGCAGGAGAAGACTCCGTGCGGTCCGAACCTCGGGAAAGGCCAGCGGGCTGCCCGGTCCGAGCGTGGTCGCCGGCAGCCCGGTCGCCAGTTCGGCCTCCCAGGACTCCCTCACCCGCTGCCGGAAGACGCCGCTTCCGACTGCACTGGCGGCACCGAAGAACACCCCGCCGAGCAATCCGGCGAGCAGAACGAACCCGCTGCTCGGGAAGGCCGGCCTTTTCGGCGGAATGGCGGGATCGATCTGACGGACCTCGCCACCCTCACCGATCGCCGCGAGCCGCGCCTGCACCAGCTGCGACTCCAGCACGAGCCTTACCTCCGCGAGCCGCTCGACTTCCCGCATTCGACGGAAGCTTTCCTCCGCCTGCTGCGGCAGCCCGCGGAGAAGCGCGGCGTACTGATCCAGCTCCTGGACCACCCCCACGCGCTGCCGCTCGAGTCCCCGCATATACGCCGCCGAGAGGCTCTCCAGCTGGTCCTCCAGATTCTCGATTCCTTCGCTTACGGCGACGACGTCGGGATCGGTGGGGGTGCGCTGCTGTAGAAGCTGTAAGCGCTCCGTCTCCAGCTCGAGCATCCTCGAGAGGACGTCGTTGATCGCCGCGTTCTGAAGGAATGTCGGGTATGCCGCCATCTCCCTCCGCGACATCGACTCGATGCCCTCCGCATCGGCGATCCGCTGCAGCGCGCCACGTTCGATGTCGATCGTCTCGAGCTCACCGCGCAGCTCCATCGCTCTCGTGAGCTGCGTCTCGCCGACCAGGGCGGGATCCATGACCCCGCTCGTCTCCTGATGCACCCTCAGCGCCGCCTCCGCCATCGCGAGCTCACGAGTGACGCTGTCCGTCTGCTCGACCAGGAACTCGTAGCGCTCCTGATTCGCACCCCGATCCGTGCTCGTACGCCGTTCCAGATACTCGGAAACGAGCAGGTTCGGCACCGCGGCGGCCGTCGCGGGCTCGGGCGCGCGGTAGATGACTTCGGCGACGTCCGCCGTCAGCGATCGGGTCCGCAGATCCTTTCGCACCGCGTCGATCGCATCGGCGCGGTCACGCAGGCCGACCTCCAGTCGATCGGGGAGGTCACCGGAGACGAGCGTCAGACTCGCGCCCGGAAGGGACACCGATCCTCCCGGCGCCACTCGCTCGGTGACACCGTCGCCTCGAACCACGTAAACGCCGCCGTCTCGTTCGAGCTCGAACCGGCGGGTCCCGACGAACGGTTCGACCTCGACGCGGGTGAAGACCGTCCGGGCCGACATCCCCCGGGGCTCCCGGATGACCGCCTGCAAGAGCAGACTGTCGACCACCTCCCCTATCACTGTTCGGCTACCCAGGATCTCCAGCTCGGTCTCGAGCTCTGAACCCCCGGTACCGTCGAGTCCGCCGATCATCTCGCCGAGCCCGCCCAGGCTGGAGAGCGCCGATCGGGCCAGGTCCGGACTCGCGCGCACGAGCACGACCGACGTTCCCTCGTATCGGTCAGGCACCCATAGTGTTACGGCGAAGCCGAGAGCGAGCCCTACGACCGCGCCCGCCAGCACGAACCTGTAGCCGTGGCGCAGAGCGATCCCGATCTCGCGCAGATCCACCGCGCCGTCGTCGCGCCTGCCGCTCATATGATGCCCAGCTGTAGTAAGAGTGTTACCAGCCCGAACGCGGTGCTGACCGCTGCCCATGGATTGCGGGCGATGAAGTTCCGCTGCCCGACGATGATCTGATCGCCCGAATATAGCGGCATGGCCATCATCTCCTGCTGTGATCCACCACTGAATTCGAACCGCTCGCTGCCACGCTGCAGCGTTATGCGGTTGCGGTCGCCTGTGTCGGTCGGCCCGCCGGCCCGCGCGACCACGTCGGGGATGTTCATCGTCAGGTCGACGAGATATATCCCCGGCTCCTGAACCGCTCCCAGCACGCTGATCCGGCGCAGCACCTCGACCTCGACCGAGGGGTTCCGGAGGAACGAGGTGAACGCGGTCCGAAGAGAATCTTCCAGCTCGTAGATCTCGATCCCCCGGACCGACTGCGGCCCGAGGCGCGGGAGCGTGACCTCACCGTGCTGCGAGATCGTGAAGGTGTCGCTCATCTCCGGCTCGTTCCAGATCTTGAGCACGATGCGGTCGCCCGGCTGCGCCTCGGGGGCCGCACCGGACGCAGCCGATCCGGCAGCCTGCGCCGAAAGCACAAAGGGCATCGCCATGAGCAGGAAGGCCGCCCCTCTGCATAGATGGCCGGTCATAAGCTCCGTAGGGATTTTGCTCGAAGGCTCCGGGTGCAGACCCGCGCGAGGTCGCGAGTCGTTACACCGGAGCCTATGAAGACTACCGTCTAGTTCCAGACGCGTCAACGCGCTGGATCCACGCAAGTCCTTTCTATTCCTGACCCTAGCCGGAGTTCCGGCCCGGTCAGCCGCGGTCCTCCTCCCACAGGTCGGCTCCGAAGTGGTCCCACGGGAGTCGTCCCTCGTTCGGATCGGCCGGATCGAACTGCTGATTCATCGCATAGACGAGCAGCGCGCCCGAACCGCCCGCCCGGTATCCATGCGCCACACCGGCCGGGATGAAGAGGCGCTGCGGCGCTTCGCCACTGAGCTGCACCCGCTGCCGGACGCTCTCTGTGCCGGAGCCGAGGCGGCAATCCACCATCCAGACCGTAAGGCCGCCTTGCAGGACCAGCCAGATCTCGTCCTGAGCCTGCTTCGGATGTATGTGGAATGCGTTGATCCGATGGGGCTCCGCGTAAGCCGCAGAGATCTGCCGCAGCTCGACGAGGGCCCCGTCCGCTACGTTCAGATTGCCGGCGTCGAGGCGAAACAGCTCCGCGAACCAGCCGTTTTCCCCTCGGTGCTTCCGCATCCCGTCCAGTCGCACACCCTCGATCGATTCGGCCCCCGAGTAGCTCTGGAAGGAGAGTGCCCCTTCCACTTCCGTGGAGAGGGGCACGGCGAACCCGGAATCCTCGAACCTGTCACGGCTGCGGCCGGAGGAGCTCACGCGGTCTGCCGCTGGTCGGACGGTGTCGTCGTCGACCGTTGGTTGGCACCGGTATCCGCCACCAGATTGCTCGCCCGATGCAGGCTCTCGACAGTTCCAGCATCCGTCCACCAACCATCCAGCATCTCGTACTGTAGCTCCCCCCATTCGGCGTAACGATTGTTCACATCCGTGATTTCCAGCTCCCCACGGCCACTGGGCTCGAGCGTCTGAATGATGTCGAAGACCCGCGCATCGTACATGTAGATGCCGGTCACGGCCATATTGGTCGACGGGTCGGTCGGCTTCTCGACGATCCTTCTCACCTTCCCGCTCTCCAGCTCGGCCACACCGAAACGGTGTGGGTCATCGACCTCTTTCAGCAGGATCTTCCCGCCACTCGGATCGTCGCGAAAGCGCTGAACGGGGCCGACGATGTCACGTTCGAGGATGTTGTCGCCGAGGACTACACATACGGGCTCGCCGTCGGCGAAATGGGCGCAGAGGCCGAGCGCCTCCGCGATACCGCCCTCGCCTTCCTGATACGTATAGTTCAGATGTTCGAGGCCGAACTCCCGACCGTTCTTCAGCAGCCGCAGGAAATCACCGGCGTGGTTCCCGCCGGTAACGATCATGATCTCCGTGATCCCCGCATGGATGAGGCACTCCAGCGGATAGTAGATCATCGGCCGGTCGTAGACCGGAAGGAGGTGTTTGTTCGTGATGCGGGTCATCGGCTGCAGGCGCGTGCCGAGTCCCCCGGCCAGTATGATTCCCTTCACGATATTCCCGGATTTGAGCGACGCGCCTCCAGCCTACACGGACCGAACGATCGGCGATTGAACGGACGGATCACGCCCAATTCAAAATTCACAATT
>JBBDRR010000149.1:0-11298 GCA_040905395.1 Gemmatimonadota bacterium | reverse complement strand
TCTTATGCCGACTCCATGTATTCCGTCTGGATCTGCGGCGTCGATTTGGAAGTGCGGGCGAGCTGAACCTGTCGTTCGATCGCCCGGGACAACCGTCTCCGGAACTCGGCGCGATCGAATCGCTCGGCGTTGCGCCGACAGATGGTCGGATCGAACGTGAGCTTCTCGAACTGGAGGATCGCGTCGACGAGGGAGTCGGCGGACTGCTCCATGAAGAGCACGCCGGTGGCTCCGTCGATGACGGTCTCGGCTGCGCCGCCCCTGCCGTAGGCGACCACCGGCCGCCCCGCGGCCTGCGCCTCGACCGGCGCGATTCCGAAGTCCTCGAAGCCGGGAAAGAGGAATGCACGGCAGCGCGCGTAGAGGTCCGCGACTTCCTCATCGGCCAGCCGGCCCCGGAACTCCACGGTCGGACCGGCAAGTGACTGCAGCCGGCGGCGGTCCGCACCGTCGCCGACGATCACCAGCCGCCGCTTGAGCCGGTTGGCCGCCTCGATCGCGAGATCGACCCGCTTGTAGCCTACGAGCCGACTCACCACCAGATAGAAGTCCTCCGGAGCGCGCCGGTTCGGTACGATCCGATCGACGTCTACCGGCGGATAGATGACCTCCGGCTCGCGACTGTAATGCCGTTGAATGCGCCCGGCCACCTCGTGCGATATCGCGACGAAGTGGTCGACCCGATCGGCGGAGATACGGTCCCACATACGGAGCCAGTGCGCAACCGGCGCGATCGCCATGCGGGCCGGATGCGATCGCGTGTACTCGTGATACAGGTCCCAGAGGTACCGGCTCGGCGTATAGCAGTAGCAGACGTTCAGCGTTCCAGGACGGGTGATGACACCCTTGGCGCACGCGCTGCTGGTGGTGAGGACGAGATCGTAGCCGCTCATATCGAACTGCTCGAAGGCGAGCGGCATGAAGGGCAGAAAGTGCTGGTGCCGCCGACGCGCGAAGGGGATTCGCTGGAGGAAGGAGGTGCGAACGTCCCACCCCTTCATCGTCTCGGGAAGGCCGGCGGGATGGTGCACCGTCGTGTAGATCGGCGCGTCTGGAAACATCTCGTGCAGCTCCAGCAGGACCCGCTCCGCCCCACCGAACGAGTTCAGCCAGTCTGCGGTGATCGCAACCCGCATTCAGTACGCCCCTTCTCCGCTGATCACCACTTTGATCGTCCTGATCAGGATCTTCGCGTCGAGCAACAACGACCACGAGCGGATATACGCCCGCTCCATCCGCACGACCTTTTCGAAGTCGGTGATCAGATTCCGCCCCCCCACCTGCCAGGGCCCCGTGATTCCGGGGACGACCGTCAGGCGCTCGAAATGATGAGGCTCGTACGTCTCGACCTCGCTCGGCAACGGCGGCCTCGGTCCGACCAGCGACATCTCGCCCAGCAGAACGTTGAATAGCTGAGGCAGCTCGTCCAGGCTGGTGCGCCTGAGGAAGCGCCCGACCGCCGTGATCCGGGGATCCTTCTGCATCTTGAAGAGCCGCGTGTCGCCGTACGCGTTGAGGGCGACCAGCTCCTGCTTCCGCGCCTCCGAGTCGACGTACATGCTCCGGAACTTCCACATCGTGAAGGGCCGGTTACCCAGGCCCACCCGGCGCTGACGGAAGAAGACCGGTCCCGGGGAATCGATCTTGATCGCCAGCGCGACGAGCAAGATCACCGGTGCGGCGAGCACCAATGCAGTGGCGGCCATGACCAGATCGAAGATCCGCTTCACGAGCAGGCCGGGAACCTCGAGCCGCGCCGGCGAGAGGTGCATCAGCGGACAGGTGCCGACGTAGAGCGGCTCGACCCTGCAGTCCACCGTGCCGAGGACGGAGGGGAAGACGTACAGCATCGTGCCGCGCTGGAAGCACGCCTCGGCGACCCAGCGAACCGTCTGCGGGCTGAGGCTGGTCGCGAGGACGACTTCCTCCACGTCGAAACCGTCGAGCACTCGCGGTAGGTCCGAGAGATTGCCGAGGGCGGCCGGGTCGGGCTCGGAATCCGGAGCCAGATGCCCGACGATGTACTGATCGATGTTCCGCTTGTCTCTGAGCTGCTGGATCGCCTGACCGACCTCGCCGAGATTCCCGACGACGGCCGCGCGACGGAGACCGATACCGTGCATGTACGCCTGTCGGACGAGCTGGTCCGTCAGCTTTCGACCTACGAGGAGCGTCGAGAACGACAGCACCGCGATGGCCCCGAGCAGTGACCACGGCAGCGCGACGTTCGGGGGGAAGATGGTGATCGCGAACACGATCACGGTCGCCATCAGAACCGCGGAGAGCAGCCGCCGGCCGTCGCGACGCCCCTCACCCGGGCTGTACGTACCCGCGGTGTTGAGCGTCAGCAGCGAGATCACGAGGTACGCCGGCAGGAGCTCGCGAACCTCTGGAGCATTCCCCACGTTTGCGACCGTCATGATCACCCCCGCCAGCAGCGCACCGTCGAGCAGATGCAGCGTGATGACCCGCATCAGCCGCCGAACCATCGACAGGACGAGTCGTCGGTGCGCCAGCTCCCGCTTTAACCGGACATCGTGCAGTGGCATCGGCCACCGACTCGATTCGCTCCTCGTGCCGGCAAATCGAGCCCGTGCCGTGTTCGTCGAATTTCGTGACATGGAGTGACGTTAGTGCCCGTTCGCTCTCGCGGGCGACCACTTCATTTACCCTTGGCTACGGCCACCTTTCGGCTGCCGCGCCCCCATTTGCAACTCTCCTGCTCCCGCGAAGCCGCTTCAAGTCACGCGTCGCTTCATCGAACCGGGCTTACCCTTCCTTCGCCATCGAACCGCCCGGGCTCAGCCGCCCGGCGCCGCTGCGCCCGAGATAGGCGCGCAGCACCGCCCGCCAGTCCTGCATCGGCTCGCCCACCGCACGCTCGGTCTCGGTGCAATCCAGCACCGAGTAGCGAGGCCGCTTCGCCGGACGTCCCGCAGCCTCTGTTCCGACCGGAAACAGCGGCACCGAAAGCGCCTCAATATGCAGTATCTCGGCGGCCAACGCGAACCAGCTCACGTATGCCCCGCCGTCGGAAGCATGAAAGATACCGCGACGACCCGATTCGACCAGTTTCGCGATGACCTGCGCCAGGCTTCCGGTCCAGGTCGGGCGGCCGATCTGGTCGTCGACGACCTCCAGTCGATCTCGTTCACGGGCCAGCCGCGCGATGGTGTCGACGAAGTTCTTTCCGCCCGCGCCATAGAGCCAGCTGGTCCGGACGACGAGTGACGAGTCGATCGCCAGGGCCGCCCTCTCGCCGATGAGCTTGGAAGCGCCGTAGGCGTTTACCGGATCCGGCTCGTCAGCGGGCCTCCAGGGCCGCTCGGAATCGCCGGGGAAGACGTAGTCCGTGCTGGGATAGACGAACAGCGCGCCTATTTCCTGACAGACTGCGGCCACATTGGCTGCGCCACGACCGTTCACCGCGCCGGCCAGCTCAGGCTGCGCCTCGGCCCCGTCGACATCGGTGTAGGCGGCACACTGAACGACGACGTCGGGACGGTTCGCCCCCAACGCCGACGCTACTTCGCCTCGATCGGTCACGTCCAAGGTGGAATGATCGAGCGCCACGACCTCATGGCCCCGCTGGCGAAACTCACTGGAGACTGCCTGCGCCAACATCCCGCTCGACCCGGTGACCAGCACCTTCACGAGCGAGCTCTACGCGCGAACTGGCGCGCCCAGTATGTGATGATGCGATCGGCGCCCGCACGACGGATCGACAGAAGTGCCTCTTCCATAGCGCGATCGGCATCCAGCCATCCTCGCTCGCCGGCCGCCATCACCATCGCGTACTCCCCGGACACGTGGTACGCGAACAGCGGGAAGCCCGTGGCCTCTTTGACCCGGTGGATCACGTCGAGATACGGCAGCGACGGCTTCACCATCAGGATGTCGGCACCCTCGTCGACGTCGGAGCGCGCTTCTCTGAGCCCCTCCAGCACGTTGGCGGGGTCCATCTGGTACGAGCGGCGGTCTCCGAACTCGGGCGTGCTCTCCGCGGCCTCGCGAAACGGCCCGTAATAAGCGGAGGCGTATTTGACCGCATACGACAGGATCGAGACGTCCTGGAACCCCGCCGTATCCAGGCCGGATCGGATCGCCGCCACGCGTCCATCCATCATGTCCGACGGCGCGACGATGTCCGCTCCCGCGCGTGCGTGCGAGACCGCCATCCGTGCGAGGAGTGGTAGCGTCCCGTCGTTGTCCACTTCCTCCCCGCGGATGACCCCGCAGTGGCCGTGGCTCGTATACTCGCAGAGGCAGACGTCCGTAATGACCAGGAGCTCCGGGATCTCCCGCTTCAGAGCCCTGATCGCCCGCTGCACGACGCCACTGTCGTCGTAGCCGCTCGACCCCACCTCGTCCTTGCGATCGGGCACACCGAAGAGGATGACCGACGGAATCCCGAGTCCGAACGCTTCCCGTGCATCGTTCAGGAGCTCGTCCACCGATGTCTGATCCACCCCTGGCATCGACGACACAGGCGTTCGCCGTCCCTCGCCCTCCGTGACGAAGAGCGGAAGGATTAGATCGGCCGGCTCCAGGCGCGTTTCGCGCACGAGAGCGCGAAGTGGCTCCGATCGGCGCAACCTGCGGGGACGATGATCCGGAAAACGGCTCATGCCTCAGCGGTAGAAGATGGTGCCGCCGATCGCCAGATGGCGTTCCCGCCAGGAATCGCCCCGCTCGACCGACAGAGCTCCGAATATCTCAGCCCCGGGGGTCACGCGCCACCTCGCACCCGCCGCCGCACCCACGCTCCGATTCTCCCGCCCGGGAACGAAGAGGTTGTCGTCCCGCCGGTCTCGCCTGAATACGCGTGCATCCCAGCCGACTCCGGCACCCGGATGGGAGCCGTCGGCGTAAACCAGCCACTCGGTCCCGTGGCCACCCAACGGATGCCCTAGCGGGCGATCGCCGTGGGCCCATCCGCCCGGGTAGGCCCAGTGCCTGTACCACATCGGGTTGCCGCAGCACGTCCGGGCGAAGCCTGTTCGCTCGACCCCGATTGCCAGTGCGGACGCTCCCGGAAGCGAGGGAGCAAACAGTCCCAATGTTCGCGCCGGCACATCCCACCAGGCGCCGGCCGTATCGTCGGCGCCCCATTCCACGTAGGCCGTCAGCGGCAGCAGCCGCTCCGACGGGAGGTGGAATCTCCCCTCGACCGAGACGACCTGGTTCTCTGCGCCCCCACCGACGACCCGGCCGACCAGCGTGTTGAGGAGCGATCCGATCGTGATCGGTTCGCCACCCTCGCCCCCGATCATTGCGGCGCGATGGACTGAGAGCGTAGCCCTCCAGTGCGGCTGGTAGGAACCGGTCGCAGCCCAGAAGTAAGGGTCGTACGGGTGACGCTCCTCGTTCAGGCGGCCGAGGAGCGTCGAGAATCCCCACACCCCTACGTTTCGGAGCGGTGACGGAAGGCGCACGGCCCGCGGAGTCTCGATCTGAATCCGGTCGAGCCGCGCCTGCGAGAGCACGATTCCGCCTGCCGTCGTCGCACCATAGCCGACGCTGCCTCGCCCGAGCGTCGCCGCGACCGCGCCGAAATCGACCGTCGCCTCGAACGAACGCAGGCTCGAGGAGCTGGCGCCGAGCCGACCGCCGGCCGAGAGCGCGACCCGGTCCGCGGCGAAGGCGACCTCGCCACCGATCCAGGGGTTCGCCAGATCCTCGAGCGGAAGCGTCCCGAGCCGCTCGGGAGGGAAGAGCCCGCCGCCGCCGGGGGCGCCGGCGCCGTCTCGAGCCTCTAGCCCCGCCTCGACGCGCCCACCGATCAGCAGGCGCTCCGTCGCGAGGCCGGGATACTCCTCGCGCAGTCTCCCGAGCCAGTCGGCGGCGAGCGTTCCCGCAACCTCGTGGTCCGAAGCAGCCTCCAGCATCTCCGCCGCCACACACGCTGGGATCGCGCGCTGAGCGGGAAGGTATGTATCGAGCGCCCCGAGCGCATGCAGGCGCAGCAGAGCCGTGCCCGCCCAGTGATCGGCGGCGAGCGAAGGGGCGCTGCAACGCCCGACACCGTCATCGGCGCCGGGCGCCTGGGCCGCAGCCGTGATCGGAGCGCAAAGCAGTAAGACCACTACAGCTACCGCGGGGAGCCAGCTCGCTACCTCTCGAGCGTTCCCTCTCACCCGCCGCTCGGGCCGGAGTAGCTTCGGCGTATCGCCTCGAGCAGCCCGTCGATGGTGTGCACCGCCGCCTCCACCGCGACGGGCCATCCGAGCTCCCGCACCGTCGCGGACGTGATCGGCCCTATCGAAGCCACTTCGGCGCCGTGCAGGTCGCCGCCCGCCAGCTCGGCGAAGTTCCGTGCGGAGGAGCTGGAGGTGAACGTCACGAGGTCGATCGTGCCCGAGCCGATCGCCAGCTGCAGGCGCTCCGCCGCCGAGGTGTCCGGCACCGTCCTGTACGCCGGCACGTCGTCCACTACGGCGCCGAGCTCGCGCAGAGTGTCCGGCAGCACCTCTCGCGCGACTTCCGCCCTCGGAAGCAGGACGCGGGAGCCGCGGAGATCCGTCTCTTCGGCGAGTGCCGCGATCACCGACTCCGCGAGGTACTCCTTCGGCATCAGATCCACCCGCGCACCCTCCATCTCCACCGCCGCTGCGGTCGCCGCGCCGATGGCACAGAGTGACACGCCCGCCAACGCTCGCGTGTCCAGGCCGGCCTCGCGAAGTGCCTCCCAGAAGTGAGCGACGCCGTTCACACTGGTGAATATCACCCAGTCGTACCGATCGGGCTCACACGCGGCGGCCCGCAAGCGGTCAGGGTCGCTCGGCGCGGTGATCCGGATCGTCGGCATCGTGAGAACTTCGGCGCCGAGCTCCTCCAGACCCACCGCGAGTCGTCCTGCCTGGGCGCGAGGCCGGGTTACGATGATGCGCTTACCGGCGAGCGGACGACCCTCGAACCAGCTGTCGGAATCCCTCAGAGCTACCGCACGACCCACCGCGACGACGAGCTGATCCGGATGGCCGGCGAGTTGCCCCGCACGCGCGATCTCCGCGAGCGTGGAGATCTCGGTCCCCTGCGCCGGTTCGCTCCCTCGACGGATGATCGCGACCGGAAGATCCGGCTGACAGCCGGCGTCGACCAACCCGACGAGCACTCGCCGCGCAGTGGCTGGATCAGCCTCTATCAGGATGGTCGCACCCTCCAGCGTCAGCGCTGCGGCGGAAGAAAGTGTCTGCTCATCGGAGCGCCTCACGAGCACGACGGCTCGGCCGCCATCTTCACCACCGAGCGGAATTCCGGAGCAGGTCGCGGCGCCGAACCCACGGGATATTCCCGGGATCACTTCGAAGGATATCCCGCGGGAGCGGAGGGCCGCCGACTCGACGATGCACGCCGATTGAAGCAGAGGGTCTCCCGGATAGAGGCGGGCGACGCGCTCGTGCTCACCCACATGCTCCGTCAACGACTCGACCGCCGCCTCGCCCGCACCGATCGCGGTGAGCCGGGCGCCCTCGGGACAGAGATCCAGGATCGCCCGGGCGATGTCTGGACCGTGGACCACCGCGGTGGCACGCGCCAGGACATCCGCCGCCCGCACGGTCAGCAAACGCGGATCACCAGGGCCACATCCTACGAGGTACACCGTCGCGCTCATGCACGACCCTCCGCCTCACGCAGAAGGTCGCGGAGCGTCTCGTCCAGCCCGATGGACGGCTTCCATCCCAGCCGGGTCAGCGCGCGGCAATCGCCCACCAGGAGCGGAACGTCGATGGGACGGAGTCTGTCCGGGTCCACCTCCAGGCGGACGCCCGTCCCGGAAAGCTCGACCAGGCGCTGCACCACGCTCAGGAGCGACTGGGCACTACCAGAGCAGACGTTGTAGACCCGCCCCGCGTCCCCCTCGCCGACGAGCTGCACGTACGCACGCACCACGTCCCGCACGTCCAGAAAATCCCGCTCGACCTCGAGATTCCCGACGTGAACGGTCAGGTCGTCGGCACTCTCGGATCGCATCCGCGCGAGTTGCAACGCCATGCTCGGCAGCACGAAGCGCTCATCCTGTCCGGGACCGATATGATTGAAGCTGCGCGCCACGACGACTTCGACTCCGACCACCGGACCCATCTGCAGCACCGCGAGCTCGGCGGCCGCCTTCGACGAACCGTACGGAGTCACCGGCTTCAGCGGCGCTGTCTCGGCGATGGGCTGCTCCGCCGGATCGACCGCGCCGTAGACCTCGGCCGAGCTGATGAGGAGCAACCTCCGCCGGCTTCGGCTCAGGCGCCCGAGTGCATTGATGACGCGAAGCGTCCCCGTGGCGTTTATCTCCCAGGTACGTAGCGGTTCCTCGAACGACTCGCCGACCGATGCCTGCCCCGCGAGGTGGTAGATGATATCGGGACGCGAATGGTCGATGACCTGCTCGACGGATTCATCCGATCGGACATCCATCGACAGCCAGGTAACGGAGCTGAACTCCTCGACCGCGGAGACGGCATCGGTGTCGCCCAGCACTGTCGCGAGCAGCTCGATACTCTCCTCCCGAAGCAGCTCCCTCAACAGGTGAAGCCCCGCGAACCCCCCGCCTCCGGTTACGAGGATCTTCACCCGCTCAGACTGCCGTATACGTATCGAGATACCTCGACCGCTGGATCCGGTCGAGATCCGAATCCACCATCATGCGGATCAGCTCCTCGAACGAGACCTCCGGCCGCCACCCGAGCTCCTGCGCCGCCTTCGTCGAATCGCCGATCAGGAGATCGACCTCGGCGGGGCGCATGAACCTCGCGTCCTGTACGACATAGTCGTGCCAGTCCAGATCGAGGTGTGAGAAGGCGACCTCGACGAGCTCCTCGACGCTGTTCGTGCGGCCGGTCGAGATGACGTAGTCCTCCGGATGATCCTGCTGAAGCATCAGCCACATGGCGCGAACGTAGTCACCCGCGTAGCCCCAGTCCCTCTTCGCTTCCAGATTTCCGAGCCTCAATTCGTCCGCCAGCCCCAGCTTGATCCGTGCGGCAGCATCCGTGACCTTCCTCGTCACGAACTCGAGGCCCCTGCGTGGCGACTCGTGATTGAACAGAATCCCACTCACGGCGTAGAGATCGTAGCTCTCACGATAGTTCACCGTGATCCAGTGGCCGTAGACCTTCGCGACTCCATACGGCGACCGCGGATAGAACGGCGTATCCTCCTTCTGCGGCACCGCCTGGACCTTGCCGAACATCTCGCTCGACGAAGCCTGATAGAACCGGATCTTCGTATCGAATACCCGGATCGAATCGAGCATTCGCGTCACGCCGAGCGCCGTGACATCACCCGTCAGAATCGGTTGGGACCAGGAGGTCTGGACGAAGGACTGGGCCGCCAGGTTGTAGACTTCATCGGGCTCACACGCCTCGAGCGCGGACAGCAACGAGTTCTGGTCCGTCAGGTCGCCCGAGATGAGCTCGATACGATCCTGGATGTGCGCGATCCGCTCGAAGTTCAGCGTCGAGCTGCGTCTCACCAGCCCCGCGACGCGGTAGCCTTTCTCGAGAAGGAACTCGGCCAGGTAGCTTCCGTCCTGGCCCGTTACCCCCGTGATCAGCGCTGTTTTCATCGGCTGTTCGTATCGCTATCTGAAAGGGTTGAAAATGCCGGCTTCGAGGCGGTTCAAGGTAGTCGGCTCCCTGGGGGGTGTCAACGCGAAAACTCCCGCGAAAACTCCCGCGTCCCTTGACCGAAAAGCCGGTCACCGACTACATTTGTGGATTCACTTACATCGTACCGACGACAGGACTGATCCATGGCCGCTATATGCGCCGTTTGCGGGAAAGGCCCCCGCTCCGGAAACAACGTCAGCCACGCCAACAACAAGACACGGCGCCGCTGGCTGCCGAATCTGCAGTCCGCCCGAATCGTCACCGAGAACGGTACGAGGAAGCGGATTCGCGTCTGCACTTCCTGCATATCCGCCGGTAAGATTACTAAAGCGGGATAGGTTGGACGTGAGTTGACAGTTGAGAGCTAACAGTTGACAGGGGGCCGACTTCACCGCGAAGTCGGCCCCCTGCTCCTATGGCGGGATATTTCCGCCGCCGTCCTGTCAACTGTTAACTTTCACCTGTTAACTCGCCCGTCACAATTCGACCTCGTTCACCTGCAGAAAATGCGTGGCGAACGAAGCCTCGTCGCGGGCAGCCGTCCGAATCGCCTCGGCCTCGACCCACTCGTTGAGCGCCGCATCCGTCACTGGCTCGACGGTGCCCTCGACCGCCACCGTGGCGCCGCTCTCGAGCCACTCGGCGTCGGTCACCTCGGGTCCGAGGATTACGAGGAACGGGTTGCTTCCTGGAACATCGGCCCAGAAGCCCCGGTTGCCGAGAACGGCGGCGACCTCTACACCGTCGACGCGAAGCTCGCGCCCGGCGAAGGAATCCGGAGCGGCTCCGATGGCAGCGAGCTCCGCCGCCTCGGCCTCTGGTTCGGCGGAACCGTCGGCGAGCGTGTCCGCTACGACGGCATCCTCGGTAACGACCTGGGTGGTCGTGGTCTGCGTCGTAAACAGCCAGCCCATCAGGCCGACGACGGCGACTACCGCCGCGATCGCCCAGATCCAGCTTGCGCTCCCGCCCTGCTTCTGCTCTACGCTGATGTCCGCCATTCGAAATCTGGGGTTGGCTGTGGTTTAGAACCGTTACGGCTGTTCGACGAGAGAGACCGCTCGAGGCGGCCGATGTACGGCGCGCTCACCATCGACATCGACCGCGTGGACCGGTCGGGAAACCGATCCGGCGCACAAAATACAGTGGTGCACGGCCTGAAAGAAAGGCCGGAGATATTTCTAATCCCGGTCAACCAGCTCGATGAGAGCCATCTCCGCCCCGTCACCCAGCCGATGGCCGAGCTTGAGAACGCGGGTGTACCCGCCCGGACGCTCGGCGAACCTCGGTCCGATTGCATCGAACAGCGAGAAGAGCACTTCCTTGTCGTGGATCTTCCGCGCGGCGAGCCGCCGCGAGTGCAGATCGCCTCGCTTGGCGAGCGTAATGAGCCGTTCGGCGAAGGGCCGAAGCTCCTTGGCCTTCGCGGTGGTCGTCCGGATGCGTCCATGCCGGAAGAGGCTCATCGCCATGTTCCGGAGCAGCGCTTCCCGATGACTCGCAGTCCGGCTAAGCTGCCGGCCCTTCTTCCTGTGTCGCATATCTATGTGCTCCTGTATTGGCTCCGAGGGCCATCCAATCCCTCCACCCGAACTGCCAGGGAATAGGGAAGAGGGAAGAGCCTACAACCGCTCCCGATCGAACATCCCCCGCTTCTCCCGCCCCTTCGGACCAGACAAGTAGGACAACCAAG